>MNIR01000024.1 GCA_001919865.1 Gemmatimonadetes bacterium 13_1_20CM_4_69_16
GGACTACGTCCTGAAGAAGTTCCGCCGCCAGATCACCCGAGCCGGACTGTTCCAGGACATGAAGCGGAAGCGCTTCTACGAGAGTCCGAGCGCTCAACGTCGGCGGAAGGACAAGGCAGCGGCGCGCCGCAAGGTGAAGTCCGCTCGCCGCCGCGAACACCATTAAGTCAGGAGTACAGCAGATGGCACGCATCACCGGTATCGTGAAGTGGTTCAACGACGCGAAGGGTTTCGGTTTCATCACGCCCGAGAACGGCGAGAAGGACTGCTTCGTGCACCACACCGCGATCCAGGCGGACGGGTTCAAGACGCTGGCCGAGGGCCAGCGCGTTGAGTTCGACGTCGTCCAGGGTCAGAAGGGTCCGGCGGCGCAAAACGTCGTCAAGCTCTAAAGCCCGCAGGTCCGCCTAAACGAACGGCGCCGTCCCACTGGGACCGGCGCCGTTTGCGTTTCCCACCGAGTCGGGGTTAGCGCAGCACGATCCGCATCGCCCGCGTCTCGAGCTCGATGTCCCAGAAGACGATGCGGTTGCGCACGAAGTCTTCGCAGTCCGCCACCGTGATCGTGTCGGCCGAGGCGTCGAGGAACTCGAGCAGCCGCATCCGCATGTCGAGATAAGACCGTCCCTCGCGCGTCGCCGCTACCCGCATCCCCACTTCGTCCTCGAGCCGCCGGTTCACGAAGCCCTGCGCGACCTCGAGCAGCCGCCCGACGATCAGGTGCTCGAGCGCCGGCCCGTCGGGCTTGGCGAGGTGGCGGGCGAGCACCCGCGCCTTCGCCGGCTCGCACAACTCGAGCACGAGCTTCCACACGCCCGGGTCCGGCCGCCGGCGCCCGCCCCGCTCGGCCGAGCGCTCGACCCGCGCGCACGTGGGCAGGTCGTTGCGGTGCAGCCGAAGAAACCGCGCCATGGGCGCGTACAGATCGATCCGGCCCGGCGCGGGGGGCCTCCGCCGACCCGCCACGATATCCACGATGTAGTCCTCTGACACCTGGACTGCCTCCGCCAGCTCGCGCGGCGTGCGCTTGAGCTCGCGCAACCGGCGACGCACGAGTTGACCGACCTTGACGGGGTGCTTGAGCGGTACGGCTGCAGGCATCAGGACTCCTCTCGCAGGGCAGGACATATGAAACGCCCGCGGAGTGCGTCGGCGGGTGGCACGCCGCGGGCGATCGAACGGCCTAAATATCGCTAAAATCGGGTCTTAATGGTACCCCTCGGGGGTCTTGGGGCCGGTTTCTCCCCGTTTCCGGACCAGCGCCACCGTGCCTACCACGATGATGGCCGCAAAGCTGAACCACTGAATGGCATAGGAAAGATGCGGCCCGTTGGACAGCTCGAGGGGGGGCCAGCGCCGCAGTGCGACGGACTGCCTGAGGGACGGACTGTCGGACGGCACCTGTTGCAGTACGAACGGCAGGAGGGGGTACGGCAGCGCGGTACGAAGTACAGCGGGGTCCACGTCCCCGCGGGCGCGCGGCGCGGCCATGCCCAGCCCGAGCACATCCGCCGTGTCCGCTTCACGGTATGCTCGCTGGTCCACGTGGTAGGCGTCCGGCGAGAGTGCCCACCCCCGGTCCACCAGCACCGCCGCGCCGTCCGCCAGCCTGAGCGGGGTGATCAGCGCCACGCCGGGCAGGCCTTCGTAGGTGCGGGCGCGCCACACCTGCTCGTGCGCATAGTCGAACACGCCGTGGGCGTGGAGCCGGCGATCCCGTGCCGTGTCCGGCGCCAGCGCGCCCGTGACGTCGAGGGGCGGGCGCGCTCGCGCGGCGCGGATGGCGCTGTTCCGGTCCTGGCGTTGCCGCAGCCGGTCGAGCTGCCACAGGCCGAGCCGGACGCACCCGATGGCGACGGCGAGCGCGACCAGCACGCCCCCCACGTCGCGCGGCGCGAGCTTCACAGGCCGCTAGAGGAGCAGCGCCAGCTTGGCGGCGCGCGATAACCGTCGCAGCGCGGCCTCCCGCCGCAGCGCCGCGGACCGGGTGGGCTGGCGTTCGTGGTAGACGAGGCGTACCGGACGGCGAGAGCGGGTATAGGCGCTCGCCGTTCCCCCGGTATGGCGGAGCAGACGCTGCGGGAGGTTGTTCGTGATGCCGGTGTAGAGCGAGTCGTCGCGACAGCGAAGCATGTAGACGATCCACACGCTGGCCGCTTCCCCCTTCCCCATTCCCTGCCTATTCCAACTGCGCGGCGAGCGTGATCTGGGGGATCCCCTTCAGGGCCCGTGACACCGGGCACCCGGTCTTCGCCTCCTCGGCGGCCTTCTGGAATCCGGCCTGATCGAGCCCCGGCACCTTCCCCCGCACCCGCAGCTCCATCTTGGTGATGGTGGGAGTGCCGTTCACCATCTCCAGCGTGCAGGCGGCGTCCGTCTGGACCCGGGTGGCGGGCTTGCCCGCCTTCTCGAGCCCCGCCGAGAGGGCCATGCTGAAGCAGGCGGCGTGCGCGGCGGCGATCAACTCCTCGGGGTTGGTGCCTTTCTTTCCTTCGAAGCGGGTCGCGAAGGTATAGGGTCCGGTGAAGGCGCCGCTCGCCGCTTTGAAGCTGCCCTTGCCGTCCTTGAGCTTCCCTTCCCACACCGCGGACGCTTGGCTCGTTGGCATCGGAATGCTCCGACGTTGTTGGGGTCGCGCAGTAATCTGGCGGGGCGGTGCGCAGGACGCTACGCTTGAGGGCCGCCGGTGTTGCCGCGTGTAACCTGGAGGAAGGAGTCGAGCGATGGCCACGAAACGGAAATCCAAGCGCCCCGCGCGCCCGAAGAGCGCCGCCTCCAAGCGGCCCCCCCGCTCCCGCCCGCCGCGCCAGCAGCCCGAATCGTTGCGGCTGCGCTCCATCGCGGCGTCGTTCACCGTCAACGATCTGCAACGCAGCGTGGCGTGGTACCGGGACGTGCTCGGCTTCACACCGGGTGAGCGCTGGGAAACCAACGGCGGCGGGCTGCGCGGCATGCAGATGAAGGCCGGCGCCTGCGACATCATGCTGGGCCAGGACGACTTCGCGAAGGGACGCGACCGGAAGAAGGGTGAGGGATTTCGGCTCTGGGCGTCGACCGCGCAAGACATCAGCGCGGTCGCAGCGCGGGTCAAGGCCACCGGCTGGCCGCTCGACCGCGAGCCGTCCGAGACTCCCTGGGGCGATTGGGCGTTCGCCGTTTCCGACCCCGACGGCTTCAAGATCACGTTCATCCAGGAGTAGCACCGCCGATGCTGCACGTCGTCGCCGCCCTCGCCCTCGCGGCCCAGGCGCAGGTCACGAGCGACACCTCACCGTTCCGGTCGTTGCCCCTCCCGCCGCCCAGCCGGGTCCGCAGCGCCTCGGGCGCGCCGGGGCCCGACTATTGGCAGCAGCGCGCTGACTACCTGATCCACGCGACGCTCGACACCGCCACTCAGACGATTCACGGGACGGAGCGAATCCATTACGTAAACCACTCCCCCGATCCCCTGGCATTCGTGTGGGTGCAGATCGAGCAGAACATCTTCGCGCCCAACAGCATCACCTACGTGCTCAACCAGCCGCCGCTCCACTTCGCGGGCGGCGCGGTGTTCGACTTCACCGGCAAGGGGTTCATCGGCGGCATCACGATCGAGCGCTTTGCTGCGGGGGGGAGACAGCTCAAGCGCACCGAGTACGGCACGATGATGCGCGTCGAGCTGTCCCGCCCGCTGGCGCAGCGCGGCGCGATCGACTTCGACGTCGCGTGGCGCTTCCCAGTGCCGCCGTACGGCGGGGGCCGCATGGGGCGGATCGGCTCGCACCTGTACGAGATCGGCCAGTGGTACCCGCGCATGGTCGTGTACGACGACGTGCACGGCTGGAATCCTCTCCCTTACATCGGCGCGGGCGAGTTCTACCTCGAGTACGGCGACTACGACGTGACGCTGACGTTGCCCGCGGGGTTCGTCCTCGCGGCCACGGGGACGGTGGTGAATCCGGCTCGGGTCTGGACGCCGACCGTGCGGGCACGGCTGGCGCGGGCTCGGGCGTCCGCTGCGTCCGTGCCGATCATCACGAAGGCGGAGGCCGAGGCGAACGGCGCGAAGCGGGTGCCGGGCACCAAGACCTGGCATCTGCGCGCCCAGCAGGTGCGCGACGTCGCGTGGGCCGCGTCACCTGACTTCCGCTGGGACGCGTCGGGGTGGAACGGCATCCTGATCCAGACCCTATATCGGCCCGGCGCCACCCCGTGGGAAGAAGCCAACAAGATGGCGTGGTTCACGATCAAGCACTTCAGCGAGACGTGGGGGATGTACCCCTGGCCGCAGGCGACCACGGTGGAAGGACTCGTCGAGGGCATGGAGTATCCCATGCTCACCTTCGTACCGTCGATCGAGAAGCGGGAAGACCAGTTCTGGGTGCTCACGCACGAGTTCGGGCACGAGTGGTTCCCGATGATGGTCGGCTCCGACGAGCGGCGCTATCCGTGGATGGACGAAGGGTTCAACACGTTCATCGACTACGGCTCGGCCGAAGGCTATTTCCGGGGTACGGCCTACGGTGACACGGTCCGGCGCGAGCTGCTCAGCGCCGCCCAGATTTCGGCCGTCCCCGGCAACGAGCAGCCGCTCATCGACAAGCCGGTGGAGCAACGCGACCTCGCGTGGGCGGCGTATCAGAAGCCCGCGCTGATGCTCACCGTGCTGCGCGACGCGGTGCTCGGCAAGGACACCTTCGAGCGCGCGCTCCGAGAGTACGTCGCGCGCTGGAAGTTCAAGCACCCGCAGCCCGTCGATTTCTTCCGCACGTTCGAGAACGTCGCCGGGAGAGACCTCGACTGGTTCTGGCGCGAGTGGGTGTACACCACGGCGCGGCTCGACCAAGCGGTGGACTCGGTGCGTATCGCGGGCGATACCACGCTCATCTCCCTGTCGAATCGGGGCCAGATGGTGCTGCCGGTGACGCTGGAGCTGCGGTTCGCCGATGGGACGAGCGAGACGCGCACCTACCCGATCGAGCTGTGGAACCTGGGCAACAAGGCGACGGCGCGCGTGGGGACGGCCAAACCGGTCGTGAGCGTGGAGGTGGACCCGAAACAGATCTATCCCGACGTCGACCGCGCGAACAATCGGTGGCCGCGGTAGCGGCCCGGCCGCTGCGCGTCGCGCTACTGACGTCGGCGCGCGAGTGGCGTGGGTCGGGCGTGAGTCTCTCGCACATCGCGCATGGCCTGGCCGCGAGCGGACATACGGTGCAACTGCTCTCGACGACGCCGCCGGTGACCGCGGGGTTCGCTGCCACCGGGCTGCCGGTGGAAGAGCTGCCGATCCACGACACCGGCCTCGCCGAAGCGCGACGGCTGACGCGGGCGTTGGCGGCGCTGCGAACCGACGTGCTGGTCGCCGAGACACCTCGCGATGTCCGATTGGGCGCCCTCGCGTCACTCGCGCGCCGGTTCGCGCTCGTGTACTCCTACAACGTCAACCGCGCCGTGCCGCCGCGCGACCCGATCATGCGCCTCGCGTATCGGCGCGTACGCCTCACGATCTTCCGGACCCACACGGGCGAGCGCGAGGTCCTGGCGGACGCGCCGTTCATGGGGCGGCCCCCGCGTCGCGTGATCCACGAGGCGGTGGACGTCGCGCTGTTTCGGCCGGACGCGGCGGCGGGCCGCGCCTTCCGCGCACGACACGGCTTGGGCGACCGACCGTTCCTGCTCGCCGCGGGCGCGCTCGAGCGGGAGAAGCGGTACGACTGGATGTTGGATGCGCTCGCCCGACTGGGACCCAGCGCTCCACCGCTCGTGATCCGCGGCAGCGGCTCGCTCGAGTCGGCGGTCCGGACGCGGGCCGAGCGCCTCGGGGTGGAGGTGCGGCTGCTCGGATTCCTGCCGGCGGAGCAGCTCGCCGCCGCCTACAACGCCGCGAGCTGCTTTGTGCACGCGTGCCACGTCGAGACGTTCGGACTGACCGTGGCGGAAGCGATGGCGTGCGGCCGCCCGGTGGTCGCGGTGGCGAGCGGTGCCCTCCCCGAGGTGGTGGGCGGGGCCGGGGTGCTGGCACCGCCGCATGATCCGGCGGCGTTCGCCGCGGCGGTGCGCGACCTGCTCGCCGATCCGGGACGGGCGGCCGCCATCGGCGCGGCGGCGCGCGACCGCGCGCTCACAGCGTTCTCGATGGAACGCATGGGACGCGAGTACAGCGAGGCCCTGGAAGGGCTCGGTGTGGGAGGGAGCCCCCTGAGCTAGTGTAGGCCGCCCCCACCCGCGAGCTGCTTCACCACCTCCCCGATCACCGCCTTCGCGTCTCCGAACAGCATCCAGGTGTTGTCGAGCACGTACAGCTCGTTGTCGATCCCGGCGAACCCGGGGTTCTTGCTGCGCTTGATGGCCAACACCGCCCTGGCCTTGTCCGCGTCGATGATCGGCATGCCGTAGATGGGCGTGTCCTTCTTGTAGCGCGCGGCTGGATTGACCACGTCGTTCGCTCCGATCACGAGCGCCACGTCGCACTGCGGCATTTCGGGATTGATCTCGTCCATCTCGACCAGTGCCGTGTACGGGATATTCGCTTCCGCGAGCAGCACGTTCATGTGACCCGGCATTCGCCCGGCCACGGGATGGATGGCGAACTTGACCGTGATCCCCCGCTTGGTCAGCTGGTCGTACAGCTCGCGTACCTTGTGCTGGGCCTGTGCCACCGCCATGCCGTAGCCCGGGATAATGACGACGAGGCTCGCCTGCTCGAGCAACTGCGCCGCCCCCTCGACCGTTTCCTGCTTCCACTCCTTCTGTTCCCCGATCGCCGCGGTCTTCTGCACCGTGCCGAACGCCCCGAACAGGACGTTGGTGAACGAGCGATTCATGGCGCGGCACATGATGATCGAGAGAATCAGGCCGCTCGAGCCATCGAGCGCGCCCGCCGTCACGAGGAGCTTGTTGTTGAGCACGAACCCCATCGCGACGGCCGAGAGGCCGGCGTACGAGTTCAGGATGGAAATGACGGTCGGCATGTCCGCGCCGCCGATCGGGATGATCAACAGCACCCCGAACAGCACGGCGAGCCCGACGATCACATAGAAGGCGTGGCCCGACCATGGCGCCGTGGGGTGCAGCACCACGACCACCCCCAACCCGACGGCGACCACCAGCACCCCGATGTTGACCACGTTCTGTCCCGGGTAGGTGACCGGCCGCTGCGGGATCCACTTGACCTCCTGCAACTTGCCCGCGGCCATCAGGCTTCCCGTGAACGTCAGGAACCCGAGGATCACCTCGGCGACGATGGCGCTCATCCGGAACGCCGTGAGCTCCGCCGGATTTTCGCCCAACCCGAGGAAGTACTCGGCGGTGCCAACCAGCCCCGCGGCGAGCCCGCCGAACGCGTGCGAGAGGGCGGTCCGCTGCGGCACGGCCGTGAGCGGCACCTGTGACAGCGGAACACCCACGATGAACCCGGCGACGATCGCCACGACGATCCAACCGTGGTGGATGATCTGCGGCTGGACCCACGTCGCCACGACGGCCACCAGCATCCCAGTCACACCCGCCACGACGCCCCGCCGGGCCGTCTTCGGGTCGTTCATCCAATACAGCGAGAAGATGAACAGTGCCGTCGCGAAGACGGCCGCGAACTGGGCGACGGCGTACATCATTGCTTCTTGAACATCTTCAGCATCCGGTCCGTGATCAGGAACCCGCTGACGATGTTGGTCATGGAGGCGAACAGCGCGACGGCTCCGATGATGCGAATCGTCCGCGGGTAGTCGGCACCGGTGACGACGATCGACCCGACCACGGCGATGGCCGAGATCGCGTTCGTGAGGGACATGAGCGGCGTATAGAGCAGCCGGGAGACTCGCCGGATCACCCCCAGTCCGATGAACGTCGCAAGCACAAACACGAACAGCATCGACCAGTAGTCGACCGCCACAGGCTCGGCCGGCACAGCCTGGGTCGCCATCAAGCTGTCGATCATGTCTTGCGTATCTCCCCGGCGTGGGTGACGCAGGTATCGCGAATGATCTCGTCGTCGAAATCCACGACGAGCTTGCCGTCTCGTGTGACGTGCAACAGAAAACTGGAGACGTTCCTCGCGTACATCTGGCTCGCGTGATACGGCAGGGTGCTCGGCAAATTGACCGGCCCGAGAATCCGGACGCCGTTGTGGATCACGTCGTTGCCGGCTTGCGACAGCTCGCAGTTGCCGCCCGTCTCGACCGCCAGATCCACGATCACCGCGCCCAGCCGCATTCCCCGCACCGCCTCGGCGGTGATCAGGATCGGCGCCCGCTTGCCCGGGATCGCGGCCGTCGTGACCACGACGTCCGCGTCTTTCACGTGCTGTGCGATGAATGCCAGCTCCCGGCGGTGGGTCTCGTCGGAGAGCTCCTTGGCGTACCCGCCCGCCGTCTCGGCGTGCTCGCCGATCTCCATCTCCAGGAACTTCGCTCCCAGGCTCTCGACCTGCTCCTTCACCGCTGGACGCACGTCGAATGCGGACACCACGGCGCCGAGCCGGCGTGCGGTGGCGATCGCTTGGAGTCCTGCCACCCCGGCGCCCAGCACCAGCACCCTGGCGGGCGTCAGGGTCCCGGCCGCGGTGACGAGCATCGGAAAGAGCCGGCCCGTCGCCACGGCGGCTAGCAGGACGGCCTTGTACCCGGCGACAGTCGCCTGCGACGACAGCACATCCATCGCCTGCGCGCGCGTGATGCGGGGGAGGAGGGCGAGGCTGAACGCCGTCACCTTGCGGGCTGCGAGCTGCGACACGGTCTCCCGCTCGGCCGAGGGCTGGAACGACGCGACGAGCGCGGCCCCTTCGCGGCACCGGCGGTTGCCTGCGCTTTCCCGGACCAGGACCGCCCAGCCGGATTTCGCGAGCCGGCCGGCGACCTCCGGCGTCAGCGCCACACGGCGCTCGTTGGCCGCGGTCTCTTTCGGGACCCCGATATTCATGAAGCCTCAAGCTGGTAATCGTGAATGACAACGTCATCCGTCGTCCGTAATCCGTCGTCCGTGGGCCACGGGGACTTACGGACGACGGACGACGGACAACGGATGACGTTCTAGCCTTTCGGCAAGCTCCCCCGCTCCCGCGCCTGGGCGAGCAACCGCTCCGCGAAGTCCAGTCGTTCGGCGAGCTCGTTGACCTGCGACTCGAGCATCTCCATGCGGCTGTCGAGCTCCTCGACCCGACGTAGCGACCGCGGCGCCCCGCTCTCGGCTTCTCCCACCTCCCAGCGGACCACGCGACGTCCGTCGCCGTCGGAAAAATCACCGGCGGCGAGGACGACGACGTCGTAGAGGTACCAGATTCCGCAACCGCCGAGGGTGAGGCACATCAGGACGCCGCTCTGCACCCGACCGGTGTAGAAGCGGTGCAGGCCGAACATGCCGCCCACCACCGCGAGCCCCAACGCCACGCCGCGCGAGCGCTCGGACACGTTGGCTTGGTGCCGCGGAGGCTCCCCCGTATCGTAACGCAGCGGCGTGCCGGCGGTCATGTCACGCGCGGGAGGCCGCGTCCACGAGCGCGTCGAGCTGCGGGCGGGACAGGACGCCTGCCTGCCGGCCGACGGCGCGGCCCTTCCGGAAGACGATCAGGGTGGGGATGGCGCGGATGTCGAGCCGCTGCGCCGTGGCCTGATTGCGGTCGGTGTCGAGCTTGGTGACCAGCACCTCGCCGGCGCGGTCGTGCGCAAACGCGTCGAGGATCGGCGCCATGATCTTGCAGGGGCCGCACCAGTCGGCATAGCAATCCATCACCACCGACACGTCGGTGTCGGTGGTGACGCGCTCGAAGGTGGCATCGGTGACGGCAATCGGGCGGTCGAGTAGAATCGGCCGCTTGCATTCCCCACACCGCGGGCGGTCGCCGAGCCGCCCGAGATCCACGCGGTTCAGCGTGGAGCAAAACGGACACGCAACCGTGGCTTTCTTGTGGAGTTCCGTCACGGACACCGGTGGCTCACCTCCGCTTCGAATGTAGCGCCTCGACGGTTTCCACGACGGCCTCCGCCTCGATCTCGACCAGCATCTCCGGGGCCACGAGCGCGCTGACGGCCACCATGGTACTCGCCGGCCGAATGTCGCGGAAGACCTCGCCGTGTGCCCGGCCGACCTCGCGCCAGTGGGCGATGTTGGTGAGGTACACGCGCGTGCGCACGACGTGGTGGAGCGTGGCGCCGGCCTGCGCGAGAGCGTGCTCGATGTTGCGCAGCGCCTGCACCGCTTGGGCATAGGGGTCGCCCACGCCGACGATGCCGCCGTCCGGCCCGGTGGCGGTCGTGCCCGCCACGTGCACCGTCGAGCCCACGCGCACCGCCCGGGAGTAACCCACGATCGGCTCCCAGGGCGCCCCGCTCGAGACGTTCTGTCGCGCCATGTTACCCTTTCGGCGAGGCCGGGGTCTCACTATGAACCCAGCTCCAGCGGTGCGTTGGAATGTATACCGAGCGCGCGACCCCCCAACCGTCGGGGCCAGTGCAGACGCCTGCCCATGTGCTCGCCCGCAAGGTCTGGGCAGCGTTCGCCTTCACCTTCGTTCTCTCGCGCATCCTCGTCTTCTTGATCATGTCCGGCCGGATCCCGGACGTCCATTCGCACTTCCGCGGGACTCACCTGCATCACCTCAACTACGGGATCGTGCTGCTCGCGGGCGTGGGCGCCCTGCTCCTTTTCAACCGGCCCACCGGCCGGTGGCTGTC
This sequence comes from Gemmatimonadetes bacterium 13_1_20CM_4_69_16, assembly GCA_001919865.1. Classification (GTDB taxonomy): domain Bacteria; phylum Gemmatimonadota; class Gemmatimonadetes; order Gemmatimonadales; family GWC2-71-9; genus 20CM-4-69-16. The sequence goes on from MNIR01000024.1 coordinate 10,650, forward strand.
CGTCACCGCGGTCCTGTACGGTGTGGGCCTGGCGCTCACCTTCGACGAATTCGGGATGTGGCTCCACCTGAACGCCGACTACTGGCAGCGCGCGAGCTTCGACGCCGTGGTCGTGATCGGCTCGCTGCTCGCCCTCGTGGCCACGGCGCCCGCGCTGAGGCAGTTCCGGCCGCGCCACTGGGCGACTGCGGCCACGCTGGTCGCCGTCCTCACGGCGTTCGGCGTGCTGCTGGCCGACTCCTTCCATTCCGCCGGGCGCAGGCTCGAGCCCTACATCGAAAGGGTCCGGCTGCTGCAGCAGCCGTGAACGGTGGCGCCCTTCAGGGAAGCGCGGGTGCTTCGTTCCGTGTTTCGTGGTTCACCGCGTTCTTGCCGTTCTGCTTGGCGACGAACATCAGCTGATCGGCGATTCCCACGAGCGCGTCCACCGACTCGGGCGGCACGAGGTATGTGGCAACGCCGATACTGGCGGGCGCGCCACGACGTCGCTGACGCGCAGCACGGCCGAGAGCGCGCGCGCCACCGTGCGGAGCACCGCGTCGCCGGCGCCGTGGCCGAGCCGGTCGTTCACGACTTTGAACTCGTCCAGGTCGATGAACGCGACGGTGAACGGATGGCGGTAGCGGCGCGCCCGTGCGATCTCGACGGCGGCGAGTCCGTACAGTGCGCGCACGTTGACGGCCCCGGTGAGCGGGTCCGTGCGCTCAAGCTCACGCGCCCGCTCGTCGGCGGCCCGCCACCGCGCCACCAGCCACGCGACCAGCAGCAGCTCGGCGAGCCGCATCGCGGCATTCCAGACGAGGACGAGCCCATGCACATGGCCGCCGGGCGCGAACACCTCTGCGAGGAGCGCCGCAAGCGCTCCCGCGCCGGCGAGGATCGCCGCGGGGCGCGTGCCGGCGTACCAAGCGACCGGCACGATCGGCAGGAGATAGCCGAGGATCGGGGTGAGCTCCGGCCCGGTCGCCACGTCCACGTAGCCGACTCCCGCGATCACGCCGAGGCCGGCGACGAGCAGCGCGGCGGGCGATTGCCGGCGGAGCCAGGCGTCCAAGCGCCCGCCCAGGAGTGACGTGATAGCTGACCTCGGAAGCGTGGGACAGGCTGGAAGATAACGGGACGACGCGGGGTGCGTGCCGTTCAGCCCAGCGGCAACTGGTGAGGCGGCCCCGCAGGATACCGCACTTGCCCGTCGCCGAGTACCTGTGCGTGGGGCGACAGCCGGTGGTCCGCGGCCTCCCCCGCCCCCACGATGTGTCGCACGGCGACCCCGCGCGCGAGTAGCGCGTCGGCGATCAACTGGCGGTGGCAGCGCCACGGTACCGCTTCGGCACACATGACGGCGATGGCCTGGGCGCCGGCGAGCGTGATGAGGCGCGCCAGCGCCTGCTGGAACGCCGGCGTCGCCATGTAATCCGCGTACCCGCGGAACGCGGCGCTGCGCCAGGCGGTGTTGCGAGAATCCTTGCGTGCCGACCTACGCCCGCCGAGGTCGGGCTCGTGCCGGTAGGCGATCCCGGCGGCCTCGAGCGCCGCCGCCAACGGTCGCTGCGCAAAGTGCGGGTAGCGCCGCGACGCCGGATAGCGGCGCACGTCCGCGACGAGACCCACCTGGTGCGCCACGAGCAGCGCCATGAAGGTCTCGAGGTCCCGCGTCGAGTGCCCGATGGTGTAGATCACCTTCGGAAGATACTGGACGACGCCGCGAGCCCAGGGCTCGACAAGCGAGCCGTGGATGTGATGCAGGATTCACCCGTCAGAACCGGATAGATCGCGACACGAGGACACGCTAAGTTTTCCAACGTGACCCGTGCCGCTGCCGTTACCGACCTGACGTCCGAGCGCCGTTGGCGGGCCGTGCTGGCGCGCGACCGCCGCTACGATGGCGCGTTCGTATACGCGGTGCGCTCGACCGGCATCTACTGCCGGCCTTCGTGCGCGAGCCGGAAGCCGCGGCGCGACCGGGTCACGTTCTTCCCGGTTCCCGAGGCGGCCGAGCACGCGGGCTTCCGGCCCTGCCGGCGCTGCCGCCCCAGCGCCGCCAACCCCGCCGACCCGCGCGTCGCGCTGGTGCGCGAGGTGTGCCGGGCGATCGACGCGCAGCCGGACGCGCCCGCGAGGCTCGCGGCGCTGAGCGAGCGCGCCGGCACCACCCCGCACCGCCTGCTACGCGCCTTTCGCGCCGTGCTCGGCCTTTCCCCCCGCCAGTACCGGGACGAGCGCCGGCTCGACCGCTTCAAGATCCAGCTGAAAAGGAGAAAGCAGGTGAGCCCCGCTCTCTATGAAGCGGGCTACGGTTCCACCAGCCGCGTATACGAGCGCGCCCACGCACAGCTGGGCATGACCCCGGCCACGTATGGCCGCGGCGGCGCGGGGACGCGCATCGCGTTCGCAGTCGTCCCGTGCGCCCTCGGCCGGCTGCTCGTCGCGGCGACCGCGCGCGGCATTTGCCGGATCAGCCTTGGCGACGACGCGGATGCGCTGGAGCGCGGGCTTGCAGCCGAGTTCCCCGCCGCCACCATCGCCCGCGACGACGACACGCTGCGGCACTGGGTCGCCGAGATCACCGCCCATCTCGACGGGCGGCAGCCCACCCTAGAGCTCCCACTCGACGTGCGCGCCACCGCGTTCCAGCGGCGCGTGTGGGAGGCGCTGCGCAAGATCCCCTACGGGAGCACACGCTCGTACTCCGAGGTCGCGCGTGCGGTCGGAAACGCGAAAGCCACGCGCGCCGTGGCCAGGGCGTGTGCCGCGAATCCCGTGGCCATCGTGGTGCCCTGCCATCGGGTCGTGAGGGAAGATGGAGACCTCGGGGGATACCGGTGGGGCGTTCAGCGGAAGGGAGCTCTTTTGAAACAGGAAGCGGTGGGCAGAACAGGCAACAACTAGACCACAGACGCGCAGGGGAGAAGAGCCAGGAGGGAGCAGGACCTGCTCTCTCAGACTGTTCACCGCTGCGCGTCTGTGCGTCTAGCCTTTCCTAGTGCTGTGTTTCGAATCTCACGTCGCTCGCCGTCAGGGTGTCGGAGGGAGGGCGTGCACCTCGTCGGCCTCCTCGACCGCGAACTCGATCTCGATGGCATCGATCGTCAACGGAGTGGCGGTGGTCACGAGCCCCTCCCCCTCCGCCTTGACGGTCTTCCCGGCCGTGAGGGCCGCCTGGACGTCGGCGAGCGAGGCGAGGTGCTCGTCGCTTTCGCCTTCCTTACCCTCGATCTCGGTTCCGGCCACGATCCGGATGACGGTGCCGTTCTTCAGTGTGACCGTGCCGGCGGTGGCATCGACCGACTGAACAAAGCCCTCGAACTCGTGCTCGCCCTCGATGTCGGGCATCTCCTCCCGCAGCTTCGTGTCGCTGCGGAGCTCGATCATCAGGCCGAGCACCTTGAGCCAGCCGTCCGGCGGTGGCGTCTGATTGGTGATCAGGTTATCGGCCGTGATGTTCAGCTTGATGACCGGGTGATCGGCCTCGTGATCCAACTTTAGCTGGGTCGCCGTGAAGGCGGCGTCGCCCGGGGCCTGCGGCTGGGTCGGTGGGCTGCGCTGTGCTTTCACGGCCGGGTGGCTCCCCGCCGCGAGCTCCGCTTGGACGCGCGCCACGAAATCGGCGAGCGCCATGCTCCCGCCGTCCTCGCCCTTGCCGTCGTCGGGGCGGAACGTGGTGGACGCGGTGAAGCCGACCTGCAGGCCGCCGAGCGCGAGCGTCACTGTGCCGTGGTCGCCCGACGCGCTGATCGCCGTCACGCGACTGCGGATCTCTTCGGGCCGCTTCATCTCATCGGCTCCCTTGATCTCTATCCGCCGAGCGATGAGCCCGCCGGGCATGACCCGCACGTCCACGCGGGCCGGACCGGAGGTGAGCTGCGTGTGGAGGTCGGGGAGGCTGATGGCGCGGGAGAACTGCGCGGGAGTGCCAAGTCCGGGGTCGGTGGAGCGCTGGTCGCATCCGGCCAGCAGGAGCGTGAGCAGCAGGGCCGCTGATGCGCCGTGCGCCACGCGGGAGGGGGTTCGTACGATCTGGGCCATGGGCGCCTCCTCGATGGGCGTGATTGTGTCTTTAGTTGTGAAGAGCCCGAACCGACTGATGCGGTAACGCGGCGGAGCCTGTGCCACGACCGCCGCTGGTCCCGACGGAATCGGTAGTTTCGACCTGGGACGGTGCACCGAAATGGCGCGGGGTGGGCCAGAATGAGACGGCGAGTCCGTCGCTGCTCAACAACCGCCCGGCCGATTACATTGCTCGCGTTCCCCTGATGACGCGCAGCCACGCACCGGACGGCACGCTCGGCGACTTCACCGCGGACCGACGCATCATCGCGCTAGCCATCATGGCCGCGGTGGTCGGCGCGATAAGCGCATTCGTCGCGCTCGCGCTGGTCCGCCTGATCGGGCTGTTCACGAACCTCGCCTACTTTCACCGGATCGACACCAGCTTCGCGTCGCCTGGGGCGAACGCGCTCGGGCCGTGGGCGGTCGGCGTCCCCGTGCTGGGCGGGCTGGTCGTGGGACTGCTGGCGCGGTACGGCTCGGAGAAGATCCGCGGCCACGGCATCCCGGAGGCGATGGAAGCGATCCTCATCGGTCGCAGCCGCATCGAGCCGAAGGTCGCGGTGCTGAAGCCGTTGTCGACCGCGATCGCGATCGGTACGGGCGGGCCATTCGGCGCGGAAGGCCCCATCATCGCCACCGGGGGAGCCTTCGGGTCACTCTTCGCTCAGGCCTTTCATCTGTCGACCGCCGAGCGGAAGACGCTGCTGGTCGCCGGTGCGGCGGGCGGCATGGCGGCGATCTTCGCGACGCCCATCGCGGCGGTCCTGCTCGCGGTCGAGCTGCTGCTGTTCGAGTGGAAGCCCAGCAGCTTCATCCCGGTGGCGTGCGCGGCGGGCGTCGCGGCGCTGCTCCGCATCCCGTTGTTCGGCGCCGGGCCGCTGTTTCCGGTGACGCCGCACTCGACGCTCTCGGTCTCGAGCCTGCTGGGCTGCGTCGTGGTCGGCCTCGCGGGCGGGGCCGCCGCCGTCCTCGTGACTGCCCTGGTGTACGGCGTCGAGGATGCGTTCGCACGGCTCCCCCTGCACTGGATGTGGTGGCCCGCCATCGGCGGCGTCTTCGTGGGCCTGGGCGGTCTGGTCGCGCCGCGCGCCCTGGGCGTGGGCTACGACGTCATCCACGACCTGCTCGATGCCCGGCTGGTCGGCGCGTTGCTGCTCCGGCTGCTGCTGGTGAAGGCGCTGATCTGGGGGATCGCGCTCGGCTCGGGCACGGCGGGGGGCGTCCTCGCCCCGCTGCTCATCATGGGCGGCGCGCTCGGCGCGCTCGGCGCCCATTGGCTCCACAGCCCCGACCCCGGGCTCTGGGCCATGATCGGAATGGCGGCGCTGGTGGGCGGCACCATGCAGATGCCGCTGACGGCGATCGTGCTCATGCTCGAGCTCACCGGGGACCTGGCGGCGGTGCCCGGCCTGCTCATCGGCTGCGCGGCCGCGGCGGGTGTGACGGTGCTCTTCATGAAGCGCTCCATTCTCACCGAAAAGCTCGCGCGCCGAGGGCAGCACGTGATGCGCGAGTACATCGTGAACCCGCTGCACGTGCTGCGTGTCGCCGAAGTGATGGAGCCACCGATGCGGGAACTCACCGGGCCACCGACGATCACGGCCTACGCCGACGAGCTGCTCGAGCACGCCATGACGAAGATGCTGGAGTATGAGGTTGACGCCCTCCCGGTCGTGCAGCGCGACGAGCCCACCCGCGTGGTCGGGTATGTCGAGCGATCTGGCATCATGGCCGCGTGGGTCGCCTCGACCAGGGCGGAGGGCCTACGAGAGGAGGGGTGGCTCGCCGAGGCGCTCCGGACGCTGCGAGAACGGCTGAAGAAAGCGCTGGCGAGCACGCAATAAGGCGGTCGGCAACGCGTGGTGTCGCGGTCACCGCGACGCGTACTTGCCAACAGCGGCGGCGGCCCGGCATCTTAGGGGCTCCTGTCTCGGCCCGAGCCTGTGCGACGATTCCGCCCGGTCTCTCCTGCGCTCGTCGTCGCCGCGCTCGCGGCGGCGGCCGCTCCCCCTGTCCGCGCTCAGGCCCCGGCCCAGAAGCTCGATCCATTGCTGCGACCGCTGCTCGACGCCGCCGTGGTGGCGCGCATCGACAGAACGTCGCGCATCGAAGCGCTGGGCGCGGTGCTGCAGCGGCCACTGCCCGAGGCCGTCGTGCTGCGGCGCGACCCCGGCGGCGCCGAGACCTTCGTCGACGTGTTCGTGTCGCTCGACCAGCGGTCGCCAGCCGCGATCGAGGCTTTGGGCGGCCGCGTGCTGGTCCATGCCGGGTCGCTGTTCGGTGCCCGGGTTCCGCTGTCGGCGGTGCGCGCGCTGCTGGGCGACTCCCGCGTGCAGTATATCCAGGCCGCCCGCCGGCTCAAACCGAACAACGACCTGGCGATGCAAGACATCCGCGCCAGCCTGGTGCGGACGGTGAGCAACGGGGAGTTCACCGGCGCGACCGGCAACGGCGTGATCATCGGCACGTTCGACACCGGGATCGATTGGTCGCATTCCGACTTCAAGCACCCCGACGGGACCACACGGCTCCTGTACATCTGGGATCTCACCACGGCCGGGACCCCTCCGGGAAGCGTCGGCGGCCAGGCGTTCACGACCGGCAACGAGTGCAGCGCCGCGGTAATCAACGCCGGCAGCTGCAGCGAGCGCGACATCGGAGCGCACGGCTCGCACGTGGCCGGCATCGCCGCGGGCGACGGCTCTGCGGGCGGGAGCTCGAACCAATATGCGGGGGTCGCTCCCAACGCCGACATCATCGCGGTGAAGGGCGGGAACGCCGGCTTCTCCTCGCTCGATGCCGTGACGGGCGTCGAGTACATCTTCAAGCGCGCCGAGCTCCTGGGACGCCCGGCCGTGGTGAACTTGAGCCTAGGCCGCTTGCTCAGCCCGCACGATGGAACCGACGCCGACGAGCAAGCGATCGATTCGCTCTCGGGCCCGGGTCACATCGTCGTGATCGCGGCCGGCAACGACGGCAGCAATCCGACGGCGACGACGGGCAACTCACCGCCCTTCCTCGTGCACGCGACGCGCACCCTGGCGATCGTCGGCGACACCGCCCAGCTCGCCGTCTCCGTGCCCGCCTATTCTCCCGACGCCGGCGCGTTCAACGACTACATGCTGTTCAACCTGTGGTACGACGGACGCGATTCCGTGACCGTCACGGTGCGACGCCCGGACCTCACGACCTTCGCTCGGCGCACCGGCGACCTGGTCGACTCAAGCGACGCGTCCCAGGGGCGCATCTTTATCGACAACGCGGCGGGCGGCCCCGCCGCACAGAACGGCGACCGGCAGGGCGAGATCGAGATGTACGACGGCAACGCCGCCCAGGCGCCGGCGAGCGGCACTTGGGTCATCACGCTCCGGCTCGACCACCTCGGTGGCACAGGCCGGTTCGACATCTGGGAATGGGCAACGAGCAGCACTCTGGGTGGTGCCCAGATCAGCGGCGGCGGCGATAACGCGTACGTCGTGAACTCTCCGGGAAACGCGGCGCGCGCCATCACCGTCGCCGCCCACGTCAACCGGGTCAACTGGGCCTCGCAGGCGGGGAACTTCCAGTTCACGGTGCGAGAGCAGGTGGGCGACCTCGCCACATTTTCGTCGTCCGGGCCGACGCGCCCGGTGCGCAACGTGCTCCCGTCCCGACAGAAGCCCGAGCTCTCGGCGCCCGGCAAGGGCGTCTTCTCGGTGTACTCGAGCGCGAGCAGCCCGGCGGCACCAAGCGCGCTCATCGCCACCGACGGCGTGCACGTCCTGTTCAGCGGGACCTCGATGTCGACGCCGATGGTGACGGGGGCGGTTGCGCTCCTGCTGGAGCGACGGCCGGACCTCACGCCGGAGCAGGCGCGAACGATCCTCACGACGACTGCCCGCCAGGACCCCTTCACGGGCACCTCATATGCGACCGGGTTTCCCGGCGGTAGGCCCAACCCCTCGTGGGGGTACGGGAAGCTGGACGTGCAGGCGGCGCTCGCGCAGGCGCCACCCGCGCTGACGGCGGCGCCGGGAGCGAACTCGCCTACGGGCCTCCGGCTCCGGATCGGTGCGAACGCGGCGCTGCAATTCGCGGTGGCGGCCTCGACGGCCGAGGGCGACCGGCTGGACTCGATCACGGTCGCGGGCACGAGCAATCACGCGCTCGGGGACATCGTGACGCAACTCGACCTCTACGCCGACCCGACCGGAGCGGGCACGATTCCGTCCGGGGCACCCCTCGTCTCCCTCCCCACACCGTTCGCGAACGGCACCACCGCGCGCTTCGTCGGTCTCGGGACGAACCTGGCGCCGGGCGGCCAGATCACGTACCTGCTCGCCGTGCGGCTGAACGACCACCTGCGCCAGGCCGATACCCTGGGGCTCCGGGTGAATGCGGTGCTCGGCACCGGAACGCCCTCGGCTCGCCCCGCGGTCGCCTATATCCCGGTGCCCGTGGCGAGCCGGCTCGGCCGCGCGGACCTGCTGCAGGGCGGCGAACTGTTTCTGGTCTCAGAGAACCCGGTGCGGAGCGGTCGGGTGATCTTCAGCTACGACTCGACGCCGCGCTCCATGGCGCTCTACAACTTCGCTGGGCTGCGCGTGCGCGATTTCACCGGCCTGCCGGCCAACGGGTTCACGTGGGACGTGCGGGGTGAGTCCCCGGGGCTACCCAACGGGATGTACATCCTCGTGGTACAGACCGGTTCACAGATGCTGCGTCAACGTCTCATGATCCTGAGTCCGTCACGTTGAGGGGGGGGGCCGACATGAGATCGCGTCACGCCGTCGTCGCTCTCGCACTCGCCCTGCCGGCCGGAATACGGGCTCAGGCGATCGATCGCTCCAACGGGGCGGCCGGAGCGCCCATCCTGCAGCTCTCCACCGCGCCGCGGGCGGCGGCTCTGGGCGGCGCGCTCACGGCCGCCAGCGGCGTGACGAGCATCTTCGCGAACCCGGCGGGCGCCGCCACGGTGCAGCACTTCGAGGCGCAGCTCGCCGGCCAGGCGCTGTTTGAAGGGTCGAAGGCCGGATCGATGGCGGTCGGGTGGCGGGTCCACTCGGTCGGTCTCGCCCTCGGGATCCGCTATCTCGACCTCGGCAGCGTGGACGAGGTGGTGTGCAACGGCTGCGGCGGACGCGGCACCGCGACGGGTCAGAGTCTCTCGGCCAACGAGGAGGCGTTCGCGCTGGTGGGTGCGGTGGAGCTGGGGCGCGCCAGTGTCGGCGCCGCCCTCAACTACTATTCGACCACGCTCGCCGATGCGTCGGGCGGCGCCGCCAGTCTCTCGGCGGGCGTGCGCGGCCGGGTCTCGGAGAAGCTCGCGGTGGGAGCGAGCGTCCAGTACGTGGGGGGCGACGTGAACGTCGCGGGGTTTGGCGCACCGCTCCCCCGAACCGTACGCGCCGGCGCGGAGTTCCAGCCGCTCGGCCCGACCCACGAGCGGCTCCATCTGTTGCTCGCGGCCGACTACGTGGCCGTGCGGGGCGCGCCCGGACGGGTGGGCGGCGGCCTCGAGGTGGGGCTGCGAGACCCCGGCAGCGGGCTGCTGGCGGTGGCCCGACTCGGCGCGGCGTCGAGCGCCGGCGGCGCCTTCGCGACGCGGCCCGTGACGCTGGGCGTGGGTCTCCGGTTACGCCAGGTGTCGCTCGACTACGCCTACGAAGGCTCGCAGCTGTTGGGCAGCCAGCACCGGCTCGGCCTCACGTTCACTGCCCGCTGAGCCGCCCGAGTCACCGGTTGGCCTGACTGCTGGCGGCGGATCCCCCGCCGGTCTTGTACTTCGCGAACCAGCTCATCATGTACAGCTGCGTCCGCATGAAGTTGGACGGCTTCGATCCTGTCCCGTGGAACTCGTCCGAGAACCGCAACATCACCGCCGGCACGTGCCGCATCTTGAGGGCCGCGTAGTATTCCTCGGTCTGCGGGATCGGCGTGCGGCGGTCGAGCTCTCCGGTCATCAGTAGGGTCGGCGTCGTCACCCGGCCCACGTACATGAGCGACGAATGCGCCAGCCACTCGTCCGGTTTCTCCCAGAAGGGCTGGTGGAAGAAGCTGTAGGTGAAGAGCGGGACGTCGGTCTCCCCCGCCATCGCGATCCAGTTGATCACGGGGCAGCGCACCGCGGCGGCGGCGAAGCGCGTCGTGTGGCCGATCACCCAACTCGACAGCACGCCGCCCCCCGAGCAGCCCGACACATACATCCGCGTCGTGTCGATGAAGCCGCGCCCGATCACGGCGTCCACGCCGGCCATGAGGTCATCGTAGTCCGGGCCGGGATAGTTGTGATCGATGCCGTTGGAGAACGTGTCCCCGTAGCCCGTGCTTCCCCGCGGGTTGGTGTACAGCACCACATACCCGTTCGCCGCGAAATTCTGGAACATGTAGCTGAAGCCCACGTTGTACATCGCGAACGGACCCCCGTGAATCTCGAGGATGAGCGGGTACCGCTTCGTCGCATCGAACGAGGGCGGCTTCACGACCCATCCCTGCACCCGCGTGCCGCCGCTCGAGTTGTACCACAGCTCCTCGGCACGCGCCAGCCGCTTGTTCGCCAGCACGTCGTCGTTCACGTTGGTGAGCCGCACCAGGCCCTGCGGTTTCCGCAGGTCAAAGCGCACCACGTCGGGTGGGCGGGTAGGGTCGCTCTCGACCCCGACAGCCGTGAGGTTGCGCGCCACGGATGAGAGCGACACCACATGTGCGCCCTGCGTCACGTCGCGCACGCCGCCCGTCAGGTCCGCCACGTGGACGTTGATGGCGCCCCGGTCGGGCGCGGTGAAGTAGATCGCCTTGCCGTCGGAAGCCCACGTGAGGTCCCCGGGGTCGCGGTCGAGGCTCTTCGAGAGATCGCGCATCCCGGAGCCATCGATCCCCATCGCATACAGGTCGGACGTCCGATGGGTGTGCTCGCTGGAATCGTACCCCGTGAACGCGATCGTCCGGCCGTCGGGAGAGACGGCGGGATCGGCCCAGAACCCCGGCCGGGACACGAGCCCGCGGATCGCACCCGTCGCGACGTCGAGCGCATAGATGCGCGACACCCGGTACTGCCCGTCCCAGGTCGTGTCCCGCAGCCCGTCGAAGACGAGCGTCTTACCGTCCGGAGTCCAATCATAGCCCACGCGGGCGGAGAGGCCGTCGAACCGCGCCCCGACGTTCCAGTGCCCCGACGTGAGCCGCCGGGGCGTGCCGCCCTCGGCCGGCACGAGGAACAGATGGGTGAACCCTTGTTTCATGAACCCGACGCGATCCTGCCGATAGTGCAGTTCGTCCACCACTCGGGGCGACGGCGTCCACTTCGCGCCCTGCGGCGCCTGCGGCATGGAGATCTTCCACGCGGTCGAGTCCGGAACCAGCATCGCGAACGCGATGCTCTTGCCGTCCGGCGACCAGCGGGGGTCGGCGGGCGTCTCCTCCACACGGGTGAGCTGCGTGACCGCGCCCTCTGCGTCCATCCAGCGCCCGAAGACTTGCGTCCCCTTGGGTTCGCCGTCAGCGAGATAGAGGATCCGCGTGCCGTCTGGAGACCAGCGCGCGTTGGACCCCTTCACCAGGAAGCGTTGATGTGAGCCGTCGGCGTTCATGATCCACAGCGCCGATTCCCACTTGTCCTCGAGCTTGTTGACCCAGCGGCGGGTGTAGATGATCTGCGAGCCGTCCGGGGAGACCTGCGGGTCGCCCGCCTGCTCCCAATCGAGATAATGATCTACGGTGAGCAGGCTGTCGGACGCCGTCTCCTGAGCCGGAACCCGGGGCGGCAGCAGCACCCAGCCGAGCAGCAGCGCGGAGACGGTGAAGTGGGAAACGTGTCGCATGCGGCCTCCGAATGTCCGTTGGACGAACTCAGAACGACCCGGTTTGAAAGAGAATGCGGCCGTCGGTGGGTGGCAAGCCGGGCGTGCGACGCGGCTCATGGTTCGAGTCCGCCCCAGGTTCGCGCGATGTCTCGAGCGGCGAGCGCCGCCCCCGCGGCATTCCAGTGCGTGTCGTCAGGAAAGTAGATGGAGCCCCCACCCGCCCCTCCCCGGCCCAGCGCCGCTGTCGCAGCGGCACGGAACCGCGCGGTGAGGTTGACCACGGGGATCCCCGCCGCGCGCAGCCCCTGCTCCACTCGGTCGAGGTACGGTGCGGACTGGTCGGGGCCGGGGTCGGGGGGATCGAGCAGCGGTGCGTAGACCGTGTACTTCCGCGGCACCAGCACGACGAGCACCCGGAAGTTTTCGCGCCCCAGCTTGCGATCCAACCAACGGACGTAGCGCACGGCCGGTGCGTCGGGCGCCGCAAGATGAAATGCGACTCGCTCTTGCGCTAAGAACAACATGCCCTGCCCGTCACGCAGCCGAGCCTGCAGCACGGTGCCGGCGTAGGGATTGGGCAGCCAGCGGTCGTCTTGCAGCAGCTTCAAGCCGCGCTGCGCCAGAATTTGCAGCGGGGACACCGCGGCATGTCGGGCCAGCCAACCCAGCACCGAGCAGACGCCCGTCAGCCGCGGGGCGATGACCTCACGACACCGCGCCGTCCTGTGAGTGACGTGCACAGGCGTGATGAACGGCACGTCTCCGCGCTCTGGATACTCGAGGATCACCAGTCCGCCGGGGGCAACCAGACGCCGGGCCAACCAGCGGATTTCGGCGAAGTTGGGATCGCCACCGCCGGCGTTGTACACCGTCCGTCCGGTTTGCCGGGCGAGCTGGGCGGCGAGGGTCGAGTCGTCACCCAGCTCCGACCCCGCCGCGAATGAGCTGCCAAAGACGATCGCTGCGGCGCCGCCCCGTCTCGCCAGGTCCGGAGCATTGGCGTAGCCGAGCTCATCGGTGGTGAAGGTGACGGATCGGTACTGCCGAAAGGCGCGGAGGTTGCCGACCGCGGCGAGGTTGCCGTACGTGCGATCGCTGTGATATCGATGGTTCGGTAGGAAAGGCGCATCCTCGCCAGGGGTGCGCGTGGCCTCCCACGCACGGAAGCTGAACAGATCGTGGGGCAGCATACGGAGCGTGAGGTCGGCCGCGAACGCACACCCGATCGTCACGGGGACCAGCACCCCAAGCCGCCAGGGCGTCTGGGATCTCGCGGGCGCCGCCGCAGGCCCGGTCACGTCAGAACTGGAAGTAGAGGAACGGCATGCGGGGACCGCCGTAGATGACGAGCAGACCGAGCGCGAACAACACAGCGAGCGACACCGCGACCGCGGGCCGCGGCTGGTGTCGCATGGCGAACGTATTGGAACCGAAGTGTGCGACGGCGGCGGATACCGCGAGGACCAGGAGAAACAGGGAGGCGCCGGAGAGCGCCGGCGCCGGGCGCCACGCAAACATCCGCTCCAGCCAGTCGATGGCCATGGGGAAGCTGGTGGACCGGAAGAAGACCCAGCCCACCAGCACGAGCAAGAACGTGCCGGCCCGGCGTAACAGTGCCGGCGCCGCGTCCCAGTGCCGTCGTCCCAGGCGGTAAGCCATCAGCAGCGCCCCGTGGTAGCCGCCCCACGCGACGAAAGTCCAGCTTGCGCCGTGCCACAAGCCCCCGAGCAGCATCGTAATCATCACGTTCCGGTACGCCATCCAGCGCGGACCGCGGTTGCCGCCCAGCGGGATGTAGAGGTAATCGCGCAAGCAGGTCGATAAGGAGATGTGCCAGCGGCGCCAGAAGTCCGAAATGTCGAGCGCCTGGTAGGGCGAGTTGAAGTTCTGGGGAATGCGCAGGCCGAACAGGTGCCCCAGCCCGACCGCCATGTCGCTGTAACCGGAGAAATCGAAGTAGATCTGATACGCGTAGCCGAGCAGGCACAGCCAGGCGCTGCTGGTGGAGAGCGTGGTGACGTCGGCCAGTGCGGGGTTGATCGCAGCCGCGATGGTGTCCGCGATCAGCACCTTCTTGACCATGCCGATCGTGAAGAACGACCAGCCGAGCGCCCAGCCCGCACGACGGTCGCCGCGGTCGATATTCTCGAGGTCGCGTTCGATCTGGCTGAATCGCACGATCGGTCCGGCCACGAGCTGCGAAAACAACGACACGTAGCAGGAGAACTCGAAGAAGTTGCGGGTCGGTGTAATGGTGCGCCGGTAGGCGTCGACGATATAGGTGATCGTGTGGAACGTGTAAAACGAGATCCCGACCGGCAGGATGATCTCGGGGCCGGACAGGTAGAACGGGAGGTGGAGCAGGCCGGCCACTCGGTTGGCCGTGTCCATCGCGAAGTTGGCGTACTTGAAGAAGCCGAGTAGGCACAGGTCGATCGTGACGGGGGCGATGAGACAGAGCCGGCGGCGCTGGGGGTCGGTCCACGTGCGGAGGCCCAGGCCCGCCAGGTAGCTCACCACCGTCGACAGCGCCATCAGCGCGCAGAAGCGGTAGTTCCAAAACGCGTAGAAGACATAGCCGGTGAGCGTGAGCCAGACGTAGCGGCTCTGCTTGCCCTTCAGCCGCCAGAACACCAGGTACGTGAGCGGCAGAAACCCGTAGAGGAACGGCAGGCTGTTAAAGAGCATCGCGGACTAGGTCCCCCCGGTCTCCGACGCTCGAGGGCTATCGTGCCCGCGCCGCACCCGTGGTCAGGCTGTCCTTGACGACCGCGCCGCCCTTCATCACGAAGCCGACGTGCTCGAGCACCGTGACGTCCTGCAGTGGGTCGCCCATCACCGCGATCAGATCGGCGAACTTCCCCGGCTCGATCGCACCCACGCGGTCCGCCCATCCCAGCAGGTCCGCCGCGTTCACGGTGGCCGCCTGGATCGCCTGCATCGGTGTGAGCCCCCACCGCACCATGTGGGCGAACTGCTTGGCGTTCCAGCCGTGGGGGTACACGCCCGCGTCCGTGCCGAACGCGATCTTCACCCCCGCCTGCACCGCCTTCTTGAAGTTTTCGCGCTGCAGCCGGCCGACCTGGCGCTCCTTGTCGATGATCTTCTGCGGGTAGCCGAGCCGGGTATACTCGGCGAGAATGTAGTCGTCATTGTAGATGTCGGCGACGAGGTAGGTGCCCCGCTCTTTCATGAGGCGAATGCCCTCCTCGTCGATGAGGCTGCCGTGCTCCACCGACGCCACGCCGGCCCGTACGGCGCGCTTGATCGCCTCGGCCCCGTGCGCGTGGGCCGCCACCTTCTTCCCCCACATCGCCGCCTCCTGCACGACCGCGTTGAGCTCCTCCTGCGAGTACTGCGGCGCGCCCACCGACTCCTCCTCCGACAACACGCCGGCGCTGGCGAGCACCTTGATCAGGTCCGCGCCGTACTTGATCTCCCAGCGGATCTTGCTGCGGATCTCATCCACGCCGTTTGCAATGCCGGAGAGCTGCTCGAACCGGAGGTAGGGCGAGAAGCCGTTCACGTCACCGTGCCCCCCCGTCGCCGACAAGGGCATCGTCGACACCAGCATCCGCGGCCCCGCCACCACCCCCGCGTTGACCGCATTGCGGAGCGCCACGTCCACCAGCTCGTCCGCGCCGACGTTGCGGATCGTGGTGAACCCCGCCTCGAGCGTGCGGCGCGCGAATACGTGCGCGACGACGGCCTGGTCGATCGGGCTCTGGCGGAACAGCTGCTGGTAATAGTCGCCCGGGTCGGCGGTGATGTGCGTGTGACAATCGATCAGCCCAGGCAACACCGTCGCGCCGCTCAAATCGATGACCTTCGCGCCGGGTGGGGCGTGGCCCGCCACCGCGCCCGCCGGCCCCAGCTCCTTGATGCGCTCACCCTCGATCAGGATGGCCTGGTTGGTGAGGACCGCGCCCGCGCGAGCATCGACCAGGCGGCCCGCCTTGACGAGTGCGGTCTGAGGGGCGGCGGGGGCGGTCGGAGCCTGGGCCGGAAGCCGCACGGTGACGGCCAGCGCGATAGGCACCGCCGCGAGCAGAACGCGCCGGGACATGAGGACCTCCGAAGCAGAAGTGACGAAACGACGATCAGGGGTCAACGGCGGCCTGGCGCTGCGTCACCGCCTTCACGACTCGCTGCGCGAACACATCGGCCCCCGCCGGACCCATGCGGGTGGCATCGCCCTTCAGCTCATAGCTGTCGGCGAGCACCGGTTTGCCTCTCGCCACGTCCAACAGCTCGGCGGTCAGGATCCAGACCAGATTGCTGGTCTTCATCACGGTGCCGCCAGCCACCCAGTCGGCGTGGAGCCGGCGCGCGACCGCCCGCGCGCAAGCGCTGTCGCAGGGGTTGCCGTCCGCCGCCACCGCGGCCAGCGCGTCAGCCACGGCGCTCGAGTCAACGACCGCGAGTCCGCCGGACGCCCGCAGGGTGGCGCGCAGCCGGCTCGTGGCGGCGCGCGCCACGGCCGTGTCTCCCGGCTCGAGCACGGTGGCGTGCTCACCATCGAAACGGAGGTTGAGCACAACGATGGCGGGCCGCGCCGCCCGAGTTTGCGCCGCGAGCGGCACCGCGGCAACGCCGCCCAACAGCAACAGGATGAGCCGACGGATGCGCACCCGCATAATCTAGGCCTATTGCTGCAGGGCCGCGGTAGCCCTCCCCTGCTGCGCCGCTAGCCCCAGCGCGACGCCGCTGGACCACCCGAACCCGTCCTGCGTCGGATACTCTCCCCCGCCGGCTCTCCGAGTCAGATCGGCCACGTCGTACTTCTCCGTCATCCTGCCCGTCGAGCGGTAGGTGCGCCGGTTCAGCGCGAGCCAGCGATCACGTGCGGCATCGGCCAAGTCGGCACGGCCGTAGCGGCGCACGCCCTCGATCGTCAGCCACTCCAGGGGCGGCCACCCATTGGGCGCATCCCACTGCTGGCCGGAGGCGATGAGGGTCGTCGCGAATCCGCCGGGCTTCAAAAAATCGCGCTCCAGCCGGGCGGCGACCGCGCGACCCTGCTCGGGCGTGGCGAGCCCGAAATAGAGCGGCGACGCGGCCGCCAGCGTAGGGCGGTCCGTCACGCGCTCGCCGCTCTTCCAGCGGACGTCGTAGAAGAATCCGCTGACGGGATCATACGCGGCCGCGAGCAAGGCCCGGCGACGGCTCTCCGCTGCCTGCGTGAGCCGCGCGGCGGCCTCCCCATCGCCCGCCCCGCGGCGGAATGCTCGCAGCGCCGCGATGGTGCGCTCCGCGTGGTACAGGAGACTGTTGAGATCCACCGGGATGAGCTCGGTCGTTTCCAGCGTCCGGAGATCCTTCGGGTCGCGCATCCATCGGCTCGAGAAGTCCCAGCCGCTCTCGGCCGTGGCGCGCACGTTCCGGAAAAATGCGTCGCGTTGGGCTGCGGGAAGCGTCTGAGCCACTTCGTAGTCCGCGCGGTAGGATTCCGGTCTCGGGTCGGCCCGGTCGTCCCAATACCGGTTGAGCAACGATCCATCGGGCAGCCGGACGACCCGGCGGTAGGCTTGAGCCGGCCCCAGGCGCTCCGCCCCGTCCATCCAGAACGCGTACTCCGCCTCCAGCGCATCGAGGTAGCGGAGCGCCTGGGTGGTGTCCGTGGCCCGGGCGTACAGTCCGACCATGGCCGCGAAGAACGGCGGCTGGCTGCGGCTGAGATAATAAGTCCGGTTGCCGTTCGGGATGTGCCCTACCGTTTGGACGAGGTAGGCGAAGTTGTCGAGCATGTTGCGGACGAGGTCGGTGCGGCCGCTTTCGATCAGCCCGAGCATCGTGAAGTACGAGTCCCAGTAATAGACCTCGCGGAAGCGACCGCCCGGGACGACGTATGCATTCGGGAGCGGGATCAACGAGGAGCGCTCATCCGCGGTGTCGGGGGGCCGGGTCAAAACAGACCACAGCGCCCGGATGTGCTGTTCCATGGTCTGGGAGGTGTCCGTGCGGAAGCCCTCACCGACCGGTCGGGGCAGCTCGAAATTCTGCTCCACGAAAGTCTGCAGGCTGAATCCCGCCGCACCGTGCGCGGACGCGTAGCGGGCCACGATCGCCGCCGGAGCGAGCCGCGGCCGGGCGTCGACGAAGGTCTTCGAGTCCGCGAAGATGCCCGACAGCTGGACGTCATGAAACAACGGGCCGAGGTCGCGCGCGGGGTCGTAACGGTCGGCCGAGACGGGTGTGCCCCTCCGACATCCGACCGCGAGAGCTAGTGCCGCGGCAGGTCCGAGGACGTATGTCGGGAGACGGAGAGCGCGCTGAAACATTGGCGGCCTATGATATCCGTATTTCCGATGTTCGGAAGGACTGGCGATCCCCCACTCAGAAACGCAAGATTGGGACATGGGAGACGTGAACGGGCGCTACGCCGCCCTGACGCAACGAGTGGTGGACGCCGTCGTGGCGGGGCCCGCTCATACGCCGAGCGAGCTGCGCCGCGCCGTCGCGGCACGGGCGGCACGGCCGGGGGGACCACCCGACGGCGTGCCCGCCCCGCTCGCCAGCTACGTGGACAAGGTGAGCCTCCACGCTTACGAGGTCACCGACGCCGACCTGGGCGCGCTCCAGCGCGCCGGCAACTCGGATGACGCTCTGTTCGAGATTACGGTCGCCGCGGCGCTGGGCGCCGCCCTGGCCCGGCTGGAGCGCGGCCTCGCCGCGCTCAGGGGCGAGGAGCCGGACTGAGATGCGCCTCCGTGCGGTCGAGCGCGGGCACCGCCTGCCCCAGCGCCTGAAGCTGATGTTGATCCGCCTCGTCAGCGGACGCCGCGTCCCCGACGTCGTGAAGACGCTGATCTACCGGTCGGAGTTCTTCGGCCGCCCGATGTGCGACTGGACACAGGCGGTAATGCGCGGGCCGTCGGCGTGGAGCGTCGGCGAGCGGGAGCTGTTCGCCGCGTTCACGTCGCGTCTGAACCAATGTGTGTTCTGAACCGGTGCCCACGGCGCGGTCGCGTCGCTGGCCCTCAAGGACGAAACGCTGGTCGAGGCGGTGCTGGCTGATTGGCGTACGGCGCCGGTCGATCCCAAGGTATCTACGACCGGCTCGCCGATTCGCTCAGCTTCCATCTGCCGGGCCCGGACGGCTACGCCGCCTCGGGACGCTCCCTCATGAAGCGCGGGTACCTTCTCTAGAGAATGATCGCTCGGCGAGCACAACGCTGAAGCGTGGTGTGCTTCAGCACAGTGCTGTGCCGAGCCCGCGCTTCAGCGTGGGAATCTGTTCGAGCTCTCTAGGATCGCGCGGGTGCGCTCCACGCGGCGCGTGTTGTAGGTCTCCCTGTAGCGCGTATGCGCTGCGTCGGTGGGGTATGCCTCGCCCGCGCCGTAGGGGTAGCGCGTAATGCCGTGGAACGGCAGGGGAGTCACGCTGCCGCCCAGCGCGGTGTTCCGATCGGAGTCCTTGAGCCACGCATCCGTGTACAGCAGGAAGTCGCGCGTCCAGCCCGGCGAGAGCGGCGGCGCGGCGCTCGCGTCGAATGTCAGCGTGGCCTCGTCTCCGGGCGCCATGATGACGTACATGTCATCCGGCGCGCGCACGAGCGGCAGCACGTCGCCGTAGCGCGTGAAGTCGCCCACGATCGGCTCCCACGGCGACTCTCGGGACACGGCGTCGTAAGCGGCCCACTCGGGTCCGTAGCGCCCGCCTTTCCGGTACAGCCGCGAGAATCCCCGGTAGTGGAGGTCGGCCGTCATGGGATCGAGCGTGGTGGTCGACGCGGCGCTCGCCTCGCCCGCGCCGGCGACGAACGCCTGGTCCCAGTAGATCTCCATGTTGGTACGGATGCGTAGGCGGTGATCGGCGCTCAGGAACTTTCCCGTGAGATCCACGATCACCGTCTTGTCTTTGCCAGACGGGAAACTCACGTCGGCGACTCGGCGCCAGCGACCCTGAGGGTCCTTCACCTCGAGGTAAGGAAAGATCACGCCGGGCTTTCCCGCCTGTGCCAGGGCGATGTTGATGCTGGCGTCCGTCGGGTAAATCCACCCTGCGAGAAACAGGTAGACGCTGTCCAGGCCCTTCAGATCGCCGAAGTCGAGGATGAGGTCGTGGAGCGTGGCGAGGCCCTGGTAGCGCGTGAGTGTGAGTGGTGCCACATAGCGATCATCTCGCGCACGGAGGGCCGCCAGCCAGTCGGTGCCGTGCTCGTCGGTCGCCGAGACGGGGGGCCGGGGATGCGACACGCGGTACAGGCGCAGCGCCCCGGGCCCCGGCGCGGGCGGCACGAATCCCTCGTCGACGTACACGTCCACCGAGTCCGGGTGATCCACGACGAGCAGCTTCGCCTGGTCCAGATAGGCCGTCTCCCACAGCTCCTCGGTGAGCTGCAGGACGTAGCGGCCGCGCGGGCCGTTTTGGGGCGCGAGGAGGCGGCCGGGTATTCGCAGATACTCCCGGGACGCGTACGGCGGTGCCGACGCGATGTCCCTCCCGCCGGCCATGATGCCGAGCGGCATGCCGAGCGCGCTGCGCCACATCACGTCCGTCACGAACCGGAAGGCCTTGCCGTCCCAAGCGTACAGGAATGGGCACGACCCCTTGAGGATCTGCTGCTCCAGGATGTCCTCGTCTGTCCCCGGATAGTAGACCGTCTGCGCGACTCCGTTCGGCCACCGCACGCGCAGCACGTCGGCCTTGAGGTGCGGGCCCAGTCCGAAGTGGGTCACGCGCCCCGTCACGACGCGCGACTCGTACAGCTTGCCGGCCCGCAGCTCGAGCGTCGAGCCGATGCCGAACGCGTTGTTCTTGCCGCTCCCGGTGCGCAGCGCGGCGAGCTGCACCTGCACGTACTGATTGGCGTTCCCGCCCTCGTTGAGCAGCAGCCGCGGCCGGCCGTCCGATCCAACGACGATGAGGTCGAGGTCGCCGTCGTGATCGTAGTCCACCGCCACCACCCGGCGGGCGGGGTCCAGGCCAGTCGGCAGAATTGAGGAATAGTCCACGAAGCGCCCGGTCTGGTCGTTCCGGAACAAGAAGAGGCTGCGGCCTCCCGCCTTCGTGGGCGTGCCGCCCACGATGAGGTCCAGAAAGCCGTCGTTGTCGAAGTCGAAGAAGAGCGCGGTGCGCGCTGCGAGGGTGCGCAGCGCCGCGAGCGGAGCGCTGCGGCGATCCGGCTCGAACGTGCCGTCACCGCGGTTGTGGTAGAGGACGGGCGCGGTGCCGCCTGTCGAAGCGACGAACAGGTCGAGGAACCCGTCGTTGTCGTAGTCGCCGATGGCGACTGCCGCGGCACGGCCGGGCGTTCGGGCTTGCGCCAGGCCGCTCGTTGCCGTCGCGTCCTCGAAGCGGCCCTGACCCGCGTTCCGGAACAGCGTGAGCCGCCCGTCGCCTCCCACGACCACGAGGTCCGTGAAGCCATCGCCGTCCAAGTCGCCGAAGGCGGCGTCGCGGCTCGCACCGCCGCCGCCCAGGCCCATCGGGCCCGCCATTTCCTGGAACGGCCCGTTGAGGGCGTTGCGGTACACCCGGTTCCCGGCCGGTGTGGCGAGGAACAGGTCGAGATCGCCGTCGTGGTCGAGGTCCACGAACAGCGCGGTAGTGGCGGGCGGCGCACCGCCGAGCCCCGCGGCGGTGGTAACGTCCGTGAATGTCGAGTCGCCGGCGTTGCGGAGCAGCACGCCGCCGCCCGCGGTCGCGACATACAGGTCGAGCCGCCCGTCGTTGTCGTAGTCCCCGAAGGTTGCGCTGATGGCTCGATCGCGCAGATGGATGCCGGCGCGCGTGGTCGCGTCGGCGGCGCGGCCCAGCCCGTTCTGGAACAGGTGCCCCCCGACAAACACGTCCTCGCTGCCGTCGCCGTCGTAATCGCCGATCGCCAGCGCGCTCCCACCAGCGGTGTCGGGGAGCGGGGGCAGGCCCACGAGGCCGGCCGCGGTCGTGACGTCGACGAAGCGAATCGCCGCCGCGATCGCGCGCGCGTCTTGCGCCGGCGGCGTGATGATGGGGTTGAAGGTGAGGATCGGGTACCCCGCCGGCGGGGCGGCACCGCTCGCGCCCTGCAGTTTCTGGAGACTCGCCTGGTAGGCCGCGGTCGTTTCCATGAAGCGATGGAACCTCGCGGCGGGGGCGGCCGCGGCAGCAGCGCGGCCGGCGCGCGCCAGCGCGAGGGCCCGCTCGAAGAACCGGGTGGCCTCGCGCGGCAGCTCGGGGAGCTGCCGCTGGAGCGCTTCGAGCTGGGCCGCCGCCGGGTCCGCGGCGCCGTGCGCGAGCAGCAGGTCCGCAAGCTCGAGCCGCGCCGCCACGTTGACGGGTGCGCGCTCCACGATCTGCCGCAGGTAGGACTCCCGGGACGCGGAATCGAGCTGGACCAGCGCGTACAGCGCGCGCAGATCGTGCGGACTGCGCCGCAGCACGCGGTCCACTTCGGCGCGCGCGGCCGCGCTGCGGCCCGTCAGCTCGTAGACTTTGGCGAGCGTCAGCGCGATGTCGTCGTTCGCCGTGTCGAGGGCCGCCGCCCGGCGGATCGCCGTCTCCGCCTCGCGGTAGCGACCCTGCCGCAGCTGCACGAGACCCAGATTGGCGTAGCCCAGGGCCTGGTCGGGTGCGAAGGCGACGATTCGACGGAACGACGTCTCGGCCTGGGCGAGCTGGTTCTTCTGCAGATAGGCCAGCCCGAGCGTCCGCGCAGCGAGGATGGCGGCGTCGCGCTCGAGGGCCCCCCCCGGCGCGGGCTCCCGGCCGCGGCAGCCGGCGAGCAGCAGTGCCGCGACCGCGCCAAGATGTTGCAGGGCATTCCGGATCATGGAGGCCTGCAACATCGTGCGACGCTTGCCGGGGGACAAGACCACGCGATATGGTTCACGGCGTGACGTCCCTAGGCGCGCGGAGGCTCGGTCTCACGACGGTGTTCCTCGGAGCCGTCTTCTTGGTCGTGGCGCTGAATCGCGGACGACCGGAAGAGCGCGGCGCAGGGGGCGGCGGCGGCGCCGCGCCCGGCTTTTCGCTGCGCGACGTGGCGCACGACGTGGGGATCGATTTCGTACATCACGCGCCCACGCTCGATCCCCGGATCGACAACATCGCCCCGCTGGTGGCGTCGCTCGGCGCGTCCGTGTCCGTGAGCGACGTCAACAACGACGGCTGGCCCGACCTCTACTTCACGAACAGCCGGTTCGGGTTCCCCAACGCGCTCTATCTCAACCGGGGCGACGGGACGTTCGTCGATGTCGCGCGGAGCGCAGGTGTGGCGGACCTGAACCGCCCGGGCGAGGGCGTGTCGATGGGCGCCGTGTGGGGCGACTACGACAACGATGGGCTCGAGGACCTGCTGGTCTACAAATGGGGCTACCTCCAGCTCTTCCACAATCTCGACGGGCTGCACTTCGAGGACGTGACCGCCGCCGCGGGGCTGCGCCAGTGGATGAACAGCAATGGGGCGGTGTGGTTCGACTACGACCGCGACGGGCTGCTCGATCTCTATGTCACGGGCTATTTCCGCTCCGACATCGATCTCTGGCATCTCAAGACGACGCGCATCATGCACAACAGCTTCGAGTTCGCCACCAATGGGGGCAAGAACCGCCTGTTCCACAACCTCGGCAACGGGCGCTTCGAGGACGTGACGGATCAGATGGGCGTCGGCAGCACCCGCTGGACGCTGGCGGTCGCCGCGGGGGATTTCAACGGCGACGGCTGGCCCGACTTGTTCCTCGCGAACGACTACGGGCCCGAGGAGCTGTTCGTCAACGATTCCGGGAAGCGGTTCGTGCTGACCCGGGCGGGCCTCGAGAGCGACTCGAAGAGCGGCATGTCGGCCTCGCTCGGCGACGTGCTGAACCGCGGGAGACTCGATGCGTTCGTGACCAACATCTCGGAGCGCGCGTACCTGTTTCAGGGCAACAACCTGCGCCTCAACTTCCTCCCGGAGCTGGGGCGCTTCGAACAGGGCGCCGAGGGCGCCGTCGCCGACGCGGGCTGGGCGTGGGGGGCGCAGCTCGGCGACCTCGACAACGACGGGCGCAACGAGTTGTTCATCGTCAACGGCTACGTGTCGGGAGACCGAGACCGAAGCTACTGGTACGCGATGTCGAAGGTCGCGGGCGCAAACGGAAACGTGTTCGAAGACGCCCGGAACTGGCCCGCCATCGGCACCGCCAGCCTGTCGGGGTACGAGCGCTCGCGCGTCTTCGTCAGCCGCGGTCTGGCGGGCTGGACCGATGTGGCCGCGGCCGTCGGTGTGACCGACGAGTACGACGGGCGCGCCGTAGCGCTGGTTGACTTGTTCAACCGCGGGGTGCTCGATGTGGTGGTCGCAAACCAGAACCAGCGGGCGCTGATCTATAAGAATACGGTCGCGCCGGGCAACCACTGGGTCGCGTTCAAGCTCGTGGGCACGCGGAGCAACCGCAGCGCGATCGGCGCGGAGGTGACGCTCGAAGCGGGCGGCGCTCGTCAGCTGAAGATCGTGGATGGCGGCATGGGGTTCGCGAGCCAGAACGACCGCCGGCTGCACTTCGGTCTGGGGAGCGCGGCGCGCGTGGACCGGGTCGTGATCCGCTGGCCCTCGGGCGCGCGCCAGGTGGTCGAGCACCCCGCCCTGGACCGCCTCAACGTCATCACCGAGCCGGGCGCGGTGCCGTGACCGCGGTCGCGCTCGCGGCGCTCCGCGGGCGGGGCCGGACGCTCTGGGCCCGGCTGGGCGAGGTCGATCCCCGCTACCTCGTGTCCTTCCTCATCACGCTCATTCTCGTGGTGGGGGAAGCGCGCTACGGCATTCTGGGCGGCTACGACCGCCTCGTCATCAGCCTCGGCGTGTGCATGGCGACGGAGCTCGCGCTGGCCCGGCTGGTGGGGGGCCGCGGCGCCGCGCTCCAGAGCGCGTACGTCACGGGGATCAGTCTCGCGCTCCTGCTCAAGCCGCGGGCCGGTCTCCTGTGGCCGTTTGCCCTAGGCTCGTTCCTGGCCATCGCCTCGAAGTACGTGCTCGCCTATCGCGGCCAGCACCTGTGGAATCCGAGCAACTTCGCGATCAGCCTCTTCCTTCTTATCGCGCCCGGCAGCGTGGCGATCCTGAGTCACCAGTGGGGGAACCACCTCGCCACCAATGTCGTGATCTGGGGCTTCGGGCTGCTGATCGCCTCTCGGGTGCGGGTGCTGCACGTGACGCTCACGTACGTCGTGTGCTACCTGCTCCTCGCCGCGGCGCGCAGTGCGATCGGCGGCACGCCCCTCCTCGCCGAGCTCGCGCCGATCACGGGCCCGATGTACCAGCTCTTCATCTTCTTCATGATCACCGACCCCAAGACGACGGTCGGCTCAAGGCGGGGACGGATCGTCGTAGCCGCGCTGGTCGCGGTGGTGGAGGCCGCGATCCGCCTGGCGGCCGATCACCACGTGGCCGCCCTCAGCGCGTTCTATCCTGCACCGCCGATCCTGGCGCTGGCGATCGTCGGCCCCCTCGCGAAGGCCATCGACCTTTGTGCTTTTTTTCACAATCCTCGTCGGTCTCCTTGACAGGTTAGCGGACGACGCGTCTTTTATTCCCCGCGCCCGCGGTCGCAGGCGGGCGCGGCCCGTCGCGTCGCCCAGGCTGCCGTTTGGTATCGGCAACGTGCCTCGCGCCCGTCAGAGGTTGTGGGACGCCCTGAGGACTGGCATATGCGTGCGGTACCAATGCTCGCCGCGTACAGTTGCGCGCTGCTCGCCGGCTCGCCGACTTGGCTCGTCGGTCAGGCCGGCACGATGCAACGTGTGGGTATGCCCAGTCCCGTCTACTTGATCATCCGCACCGACGACGCGGGGTTCAGTCACAGCGCCAACATGGCACTGCAGAAACTCATCGACACCGGACTTCCCCTCTCCGTGTCGGTCATGTTTGCCTGCCCCTGGTACCAGGAGACGGTGGAGATCCTGAAGCGCCATCCCGCGGTCGCGGTCGGGATTCATTTGACGCTCAATTCGGAATGGAAGAACTATCGGTGGGGGCCGGTCACGGGCCGCGAGGCCGTGCCGACGCTGGTCGACTCCAACGGATACTTCTTCCAGTCTTCCGAAGCCCTCTACAAGAATCATCCCGACGTACGACAAGTCGAAAAGGAGCTGCGGGCGCAGATCGAGCGGGCGCGGCGGTCGGGGCTCAAGATCGACTACGTCGACTATCACATGGGCACCGCGACTCGCTCCCCCGAGTTTCGTGAGGTCGCGGAGCGGCTGGCGAGCGAATTCGGTCTCGGCATGTCGGAATACTTCGGCGAGACGATGGATGCGCCTCAGTACTCGGCCGCGCCGCGCCAGAAGGCGGACAGCCTGGTGGCGATGATCGATCGCCTGAAGCCCGGTTTCAATGTCGTGGTCACCCACGTCGGGATAGACGATGCGGAGCTGGGCGCGTTGGAGGACATGAACACCGACCAGCCGCTCGCCCAGATGAGCAAGAATCGTCAGGGAGAGCTGGATGCGTTGACGTCGGACAGGTTTGCCGGGGCCGTGAAGGCCCGGAACGTAGTGCTCACTACCTATCGCGAGCTGATCACCAAGCAAGGCCTGAAGGCCATGCGACGACCCGCAGGATGAGGGCGCCCCCATGAGAGACATGCTGCAGGGTAAGCGTTGGTCCGCGACGAGCCGGCTGCACCACCTCGGTGCCGTAGCGATGAGTGTGCTGTTGGCACTGGTGCTGTGCGGCCCGGCATTTGGCCAACAGGGAGGCCAGCAGGTCGACGTCTCCGGGAAAGTCACCGCGCCCGATGGCGAGCGCATTCGGGGGGCTACGGTACGCATCCGCGGGACCACTACCAGTGCCGTCACCGATGACCAGGGGAAGTACTCGCTCACGGCTCCCAGCGATGCAGTACTGCTGGTCAATCGCATCGGGTATCGCGGCGTCGGGGTGAGCGTGGGCGGACGCACCACCATCGACGTCGTGATGGAACGAGCCGTCACCGTGCTGCCCGAGGTGGTCGTGACCGGTTACACGACCCAGAAGCGGGCCGACATCACGGGCGCCGTCGCCACCGTCGATGTCGAAAACCTGTCCAAACAGACCTCGACCAGCGTGCTGCAGCGGCTGGATGGTGCCGTGTCTGGGGTAACCGTCGAGGCCGGCGGGTCGCCTGGTTCACGCACCACCGTGCGGATCCGGGGCGTCAGCTCATTCCAGAACAACGATCCGCTGTACATCGTGGACGGAACTCCGGTTCAGGACACGTACCTCAACTGGTTGAACCCGAGCGAGATCGGGTCCATCCAGGTCCTGAAGGATGCCTCGGCGGCGTCGATCTACGGCTCCCGCGCGAGCAACGGGGTCGTCATCATCGAAACGAGGCGCGGCAGACCGGGAGCGCGCCGGGTCACGTTGGACGTCAGAACCGGTGTGGCGACGCCGACCAACGGCATGGATAACATCCTCACGCAGAACGCGCTCGACTATTTCCAAGTCGTCAAGACCGCATACCAGAATGCCGGAACCGCCGTCCCGAGGAACATCTACGGCGATCCCACCAACCCCACCGTTCCGGCGTACATCTGGCCGAACGATGGCAAGGGCCAGAGCTGCAGCGCCCCCGGCCCCACCTGCACGACCGTCGTGGATCCGACGACGTACAAGTACCCCGGCACGCTCATCATGCCCGGTAGCCCCGGGACGAACTGGTGGAAGGCGGTGTTCGGGTCCGGTCAGTACCGCGATGCGAATCTCGCGGTGTCGGGTGGCGGGGAGGACAACGCGTACCACGTGTCGTTCAATTACCTCGATCAGGAAGGGACCGCGGCGTTTACCCGGTTGCAGCGGGGGGGAGTGCGCATCAACACCGCGTTCAACATGGGGCGGACGAGCGTTGGAGAGAACATCACGGCTTCGCGCGACCGCAGTTACGGCGGGCTCGACGACGGCGGCCTCGGCGAAAACAACATCATCGGCAAGAACATCATGCAGCAGCCGGTGGTCCCGGTCTACGATATCAACGGGTACTTCGCCTCCGGCAAGGCCGTCGGCCTCTCCAACCTGACCAATCCGCTCAAGATCGCTTCGGCCGCCCAGAACGACATCACCACCAACGACCGGATCTTCGGAAACGTGTTCGCCGGGTTTGACGCCAGCCGCGCCCTGTCTCTAAAGACGCGACTCGGGTTCAATCTGGGTCAGACCTCATTTCATGGCTTCTCGCCCACCACGCCCGAGAACTCGGAGGTGACCGACGTCAACGGCATCAACGAGAACTACAACCTGTTCACCGAGTGGACGTGGAGCAACACGCTCAACTATACGCGCACGATGAACCAGCACAATCTGGCCGTGCTGTTGGGCCAGGAAGCGACCAAGAACACCAATCGGTTCGAGACCGGCAGCTGCTCGAACCTCCTCAACCCGAGCTTGGACTCGCGTTACATCCAGGATGCGCTGTGCGACCCGACCACCAAGAACGTCACCAGTAGCGGCGGGCAGGCTTCGCTGTTGTCCTACTTCGGCAAGGCCGACTACAACTTTGCTGACAAGTACTATCTCAGCTTCACGCTGCGTCGCGACGGCTCGTCCCGCTTGGGGCCGCAGAATCAGTGGGGAACGTTCCCGGCGGTGGGGGCCGGTTGGCGGCTGTCGCGGGAATCTTTCTTGTCGCACAATTCGCTGTTTTCGAACATGATGCTGCGGTTCGGCTGGGGGGTCACCGGCAACCAGCAGATCCCTGCCGGACGGATCGTCAGCCAGTTCGGCGGGGACCGGGGCGACGTCTTCTATGACATCGGGGGAACGAACCCCACGGCGATTCGGCCGGGATTCAAGCAAACGGCCATCGGGAACGTGGAGCTGAAGTGGGAAGAGCAACGCTCCACCAATGTCGGACTGGACCTCGAGTTTCTCGATGGTCGCGGCACGTTCAGCGCGGACGTGTACCAGCGCAACACGAACAACCTGTTGTTCGACCCGCGGACCCCGGGCGCGGCGGGCTCCGCCGCTCCCCCGATCGTCAATATCGGGAAGATGAGAAACAACGGCATCGATTTTTCCATCGGCTACCGGAGCAGCATCGGCCAGGGAACCCTGTGGAGCGTGACCTTCAACGGCAGCCACTATCGGAACAAGATCCTCCAGATCGACGCCCTCGGGACGCAGTCCTTCACCGGGCCGATTTCGCTGCGGGAACAGAATCCCGTGATCAACATGGTTGGTCAGCCCATCGGGGCGTTCTACGGCCTGGTGGCGGACGGCTACTACAAGGACTCGCTCGACGCCGCCCCGTTCTGGACAGACGGCGCGCGCCCCGGCCGGATCAAGTTCAAAGACCTGAACGGGGACGGCACCATCACCGGCGCCGACCGGGCGATCATCGGGAGCCCCCACCCGGACTTCACCGGCGGATTGGATCTCAACCTGCGCCGCGGCAACTGGGAAGTCAGCGCCACGGTGTTCGGGACGTTCGGGAATAAGATCTTCAACGCGCAGAAGTACTGGTACGTGTTCCGCTATTTCGATACCAACGTGCGGAGCGACCTGCTGGCGAACTCCGTGGTGCTGGATGGACCGTGCGCCCCGGCGCCGGCACCGCGGAAGGACTATATCTGCACAGGCAAGGTGACGAACCCGGGCGCCCTGTACCCGAGACTGGACAACAGCGATGCCGCGTTCAGCCGACAGTTCTCGAGCTATTGGATCGAGGACGGCACGTACGTCCGGCTGCGCAACCTGCAGATCGGGTATAACCTGCCGCCGGCCTTTGTCCGCTGGATCCCCGCCGCGCGCGTGTATGTGCAGGCGGAAAACCTGTTCACCATCACCGGGTACTCGGGGCTCGATCCAGCGCTCCCGGCCTGGAGCACCTTCGGGGCGGCCGGCGACATCCGGGACCAGTTCCGCGGTGTCGATGAAGGCTCGTATCCCAGCAACCGAACGTTCACTATCGGCATTTCGACCACGTTCTAGCGACTCGTCTTTATTCAAGGACGGAAGACGATGAAACAGCAAGATCGTAACCGATTGCTTTACGGAATGGCGGTCGTGATGCTCGCCGCCGGGGGCGCGTACGCCTGCAAGGATTTTCTGAACATCCCGCCCCAGGGGACCGTGGTGGAGGCGTCGCTCGAGACCAAGGCCGGCGTCGAGGGCACCCTCATTGCCGCCTACCGGTCACTGGACTGCAGCTCGAGCTCCGCCGGTTCGTGGGGATGCGCGGCCAGCAACTGGGTGTGGGGGAGTGTGCCGAGCGGCGACGCCCACAAGGGGTCCAACGCGGGCGACCAGCAACCGATCAATGACATCGAGACGTTCTCCTGGGCGGTGGGGGAAGCCGAAGGGTACTTGAACCAAAAGTGGAGCCAGGCCTACGAGGGCGTGTTCCGCGCCAATGCCACCCTCAACCTGCTGAACCGGGTGCAGGCCTCGAAGCCGCTCGAGATCCCCACCGCCGACGCGAACAGCATCAAGGGCGAGGCGCTGTTCCTGCGGGCGCATTATCACTTCGAAGCGTATCGCATGTGGGGGCATATTCCGTACTACTTCGAAGCCGATACGACCCCGGTGGCGCAGGGCGGGTTCCGCAAGGCGAACGACCTTCCGCTCGATTCGATCGTGAAGCTCATCGTCGCCGACTTGAACTCCGCCATCGCCCTGCTCCCGGCGACGCCGCGGAACGGCGACCTGGGACGGGCGACGTCGTGGGCCGCCAAGGCCTACAAGGGCCGTGTGCAGGTGTACGGCGCCGCCCGGAACCCCGCCCTCTGGGACTCGGCGTTAGTGACGTTGCGCGCGGTTCAAGCATCCAATGTGTACAAACTGGAAACGAGCTTCGATCACGTCTGGACCGGCTTTACGCAGTATCGCAATGGTTCGGAGACGATCCTCGCGTTTCAGGCTTCCGTCAGAGACGGGGAGCCGAGCGGCTGGAACTCGAACTGGGGCGAACGCCTGAATTTCCCGCATTCGGGGAGCCACTTCGGCTGTTGCGGGTTCCACCAACCATCGTACAACCTGGTCAATTTCTACGCCGTGGACGCGAACGGCTTGCCGTTGGCGTTGACCGACCCGAACTGGAATACGACCAGCGCCTTGACCTTGGCCCAGGGCGATACGAACTTCGCGGCCGGCAGGGCGGGCAGCTTGGCGCCGGTGGACCCGCGGCTCGATTGGACCGTCGGCCGGGATAGCGTGCCCTACAAAGATTGGGGACTCCACAATCGCGGGTGGATCCGCGACGCCTCCTACAGCGGCCCGTTCAGCCCCAAGAGGAACGTCCACGAGAAAGGGGCCAACGCCGAGAACAACGTGGGGTGGCAGGCGACCCAGACGAACGATGTGAACATCCACATCTTCCGCTACGCCGACATGCTGCTGCTCCTGGCAGAGGCGGAGATCCATGCCACTACGGGCATCCTCGACAACGCCAGAACGATCGTCAATCAGATCAGGGCGCGGGCCGGCAAGGTTGCGCAGGGGTGCGGCACGGCCGATACGCTGGTGACCAAAGCGTGGCCCGCCTGCGTCACGAACGACACGATCAAGCCCATGGCCGTACCGATGTACCAGGGCGCGAATTCGATCGACTCCTTGACAACGCCCTGGGCGAAATACCGCATCGGCCTGTATACTTTGCCGTTTACTACCGTGGCGCAAGCAGACCAGGCCGTTCAGTATGAGCGGCGGCTTGAGCTGGCGATGGAAGGCCAGCGCTTCTTCGACCTGCGGCGCTGGCGCACCGCGAACACGGAGATCAACAACTACGTCACGGTCGAGGGAAGGCACATCCCATACCTCGCCGGCGTAGCGTACACCGCGCGGGATTCACTGTATCCGATCCCGTCTAACCAGCTCGACTTGGCCCCCCTGCTGGTACAGAATCCGGGGTGGTGAGCTCGAGCTAACCGTTTCGGATCGTACACGCCTGCAGGGAATCGCCGTGGTTCGCCGCGAGCACGGCCTTCCCTGCGGGCGTTTTCGATCAGGGCCACGCCACCGATCAAGCCTTCCACGTCATGGCACACGGAACTGCGGGTAGACCTTGATCCAGTGCGTGCGCACCTGCACCCGCATTTGACGGCCGAGCGAGGTTGACACGATCGTAGTCGACGTCAACGCCGGCATGTGACAATCGACGCACCGGCCCACCAAGCCGTGTCCGAGTCGGGGAAAAAGGCCACAGCTCTGCGCCGAATGGCAGGTGAGGCAGCGATCCGAGAATCCCACGAGATCGCGCTGCTGTCGGTGGACGTCGTGGCAGGTGGCGCAGGTCATCAGCGAGGAACGGAAGCATCTGCTCCGTTCCAGCAGCGCCACCTGGTTGCCGTGTACATCCACGGCGCCCGTATCGCGTCGTGCCCACCACTCAACCTGCCGCTCGAGCGGCTGCCCCGGTACATAGGAGAAAGCGGGTGTGCGTGGCGCCGCCACGCCACCGTGACAGAGCGCGCATCCATCCAGCTGTCGCGGGCGCGCCAGCCGTGCCGGGTTGACGATTGCGGGCGGTAGCACCGCGTGCAGCGGAGAGCGTTCGCGTCGCACATGTTCCTGACCAGCGCCATGACACGTTTCGCACGTGATGCCCAGGATTACACCGGTGCGTCCATACCGATTGATCACGCTAGGGCTAGCGGCCACCGTCCGGAAGCCGGACGCATGGCACTCGAGGCAACGTGGGGGGATCGGCCGCTCGAAGTTTTGCGTTCCGTCTGGGTACCCGGGGCTGTTCACCCACCCCACACCGGTCCAATACGAGACGGGGAGCTGGTACAGCAGATCCCCGGCGTGCCAATACAGGTATGACTGCCCTTTCCGCGACCCGGTCACGAAGTCGATGCGCTCGGAACGCGTGGAGGTGTCGGGCGCGCGGCCCATCACCGCCGTCTGGAAGAAGCCCGTCGCGGTCGAGTCCATTCGGAAGTGCAGGTACGGATTCGAGGTGCGAAGCACGTTCGCACCCGGCGTAAAGCTCCCCGCAATTGCGTCGCGAGTCGGAGGCCTCGAGGTCAGGCGGTGGGCGGTCTGTTCAAAGCTCGCCTTTTGCTGGTGACATGAGAGGCAGGTGGCGTCACCCACGGCGTTGTCAGCACGGACCGGCTCAGTCCGAACCCGTAGCGCGAATAGTGCCACGGCGATCGCGCCGCCGGC
Source organism: Gemmatimonadetes bacterium 13_1_20CM_4_69_16 (assembly GCA_001919865.1). Classification (GTDB taxonomy): domain Bacteria; phylum Gemmatimonadota; class Gemmatimonadetes; order Gemmatimonadales; family GWC2-71-9; genus 20CM-4-69-16. Next base: position 43,528 of record MNIR01000024.1, read on the forward strand.
GAGCAGCGAGAGTCCGGCGATCGTGACGAGCCAACGTGCGGAGGGGGAGAAGAGCGATCGCACGTCGCACCTGCCTAATGTTTCCGGATTGCGAACGCCTGCAGGGAATCGCCGTTGTTCGCGACGAGCACGGCGTTCCCTGCAGGCGTTCGGATGAGCGCCAGCCCCGTGACGTCTCGGGGCGCCAGGAAGCCGCTTTCCACGGGGGGAACCGGAGTGAAGTGGCCGCGCCCGTCCCCCTTCAGCCAGAGGCCGTTGCCGGCGTCAGCGGGGGTCGTGTTCGGCTCCGTATCATCGAGGTTGCCGGCCACGATCAGGTCGAGGTTGCCGTCACCGTCCACGTCATGCGCGATGATACCGCGAATCGGTGAGATCTGCGCCAGATTGGGCAGCGGCGCCGCCGTGAACGTGCCATCGCCGTTGTTCTGCAGATAGAGGCTGGCAAACGTATCCGTCTGGTAATGGAGGGCGTGCCGCGATGCGGCGGTGCCGAACAGCTGTTCGACGGAAGCTGCGGCAAACGACCCGTAGCTCGCGAATCGCAGCGCCGCGGTATAGATGCTCGGTCCCAATCTCGCCCGCCCGAACAATGGGTACTCCGTTCCGCCGATTTCCTGGGTCAGGACGATGTCGGTGGTTCGATTCCCGGTGAAATCATCCGCATAAACGCCGAACCGGCTGTGCGGCGACGTCGTGTACGACGCGTTCAGCCCCAGATTGCCCGCCACCAGATCGGGATGCCCGTCGTGATTGAAGTCGCCCGTCGCGAGACTGTACCACCACCCGCGCGTGGGTGGCAGGCCCATCGATGCGGTTACATTGCGCAGTTGTTTCCCATCGATGTTCTTGTAAAACTGGAGCGGCATCCATTCTCCCGCCGTGACCAGATCCAACCGCCCATCGCCGTCAAAATCGATCCAGACAGCGGCGGTGATCATGCCGCCTGGTCGGGCCAGCTCCGGGGCTACCTCCTCGGTAACGTCCGTGAACTTGCCGCCGTCGTTGCGTAACAGATAGCTGCGGGCGGGATAGGGGTACTTTCCGGGTGTCAGGCGACCCCCGACGAACAGATCGACCTTGCCATCGCCCGTGAAATCCCCCGCCGCCACACTGGCCGTGCAGGTCGGCATGTCCGGCAACGCTTTGGTGTCTCTCACAAACCGGCCGCCTCCCCGGTTGATGTAGAGGCGGTCCTGCAAGAGCGGCGAAACCGGTGACAGGCGATACCCGCAGCTCGCCACATACAGGTCGGGACGCCCGTCCCCGTTGGCATCGAAGAACACCGCCCCCCAGTCTTCGTAAGACTTGTCGGCTGCCCACGGTTGCCCGCCGGCGGATTCGACGAAACCGCCATCCCGTCGCTGAATGAACAGCTTGCCCGGGACACCGGCCGCACCGCCGATGAAGACGTCATCCAGGCCGTCGCCGTTCACGTCCGCCACGGCGATGGGAGGGCCCTGCCGGGACAGCTCGTACGGCAACAGCGGTTGCACGTTGTAATCGACGAACGTCCCTATGGTGTGCTTGTACTTCAATGCCCGGCGCGAATCCATCGGCTGGAACATGCGTGGTCGGGGGTCGGGGGTCAGGGGTCGGGGGAGACAACCTGCCACCCGACACCGCCCCGGCACCGCGCGCATTGCATCTTCCTGTTTCAGCGTCACCATCCGATCGACGGCCAGATTAGTCAGTAGTTGATACCGCCCATCGGGCCACGTGACTTCGAGGCTGTCCACCCGCCGCGCGTTGCCGAGTCCGAAGTGGTCGCGGTCATCCATCGTGGACATGTAGCCGCGGTACGGGGAATGGTACAGGTACTGCTTCTGACCACCGGCGGTGAGGATCAGTGTCGATCCGATCCCCCGTCTATTGGGAGACTCCCCTTGCAGCGTGATTTGCAGATAATGATGGGCGTCGTCTTGAGGTTGGATGTTTTCGTAGATGGACGCGGGCGCATCGATGTTGTTGACCACGATGTCGAGCCTGCCGTCGTTATCGAGATCGGCATATGCCGCGCCGTACGAAAAGCCCGGCTGGTCTATTCCCCATTCTTTGGTCTTATCGGTGAACGTCAGATCACCGTTGTTCCGAAAGACATAGTTGGACAGCCGGTAGCTGCGCAGGTCCTTGAGGAGTCTCAGCGCCCGCTGATGGTCTCCGGCTCGGCGCGCTCCGAATGCCGCCGTCTGGTAATCGAGATCATTGGCCGCTTTGGGATAGCCGTTGGTGACGAAGATGTCCTTGTATCCGTCGTTGTCGAAGTCGCCAAACAGGGGACCCCAGCTCCAGTCGGTGTATGCGACGCCCGCCAGGCCGGCGATTTCACTGAATATGATGTCCCCGCTCTGCGTCACGCCGTTGCTCAATTGCAGCGAGTTGACGTCGTAATCGTCGCGAAACCCTCTGCGGCGCAGGTCCATGCGACCGCCATGCGTGAGATACCCGCTCATCCGCTTGCGTCCCTGCAAGGCGGCCGGCATCATGTCCATCTGCACAATGTCGGGCCAGCCGTCGTTATTGAAATCAGCGATATCGACACCCATGCCCGCAAAGCTCGTATGCTTGAGCCACGCGCCGGCCTTATCGGTGAACGTGCCATCGCCGTTGTTGATGTAGAGGACATCATTGGGTGCGACGTCGTTGGAGATGTAGAGGTCGGGCCACCCATCTCCGTTCACGTCGGCCACCACCACGCCGAGTCCGTACCCGATCTGTCGCAGTATCCCCGCTTCGCGGGATACATCGGTAAAGGTCCCGTCGCCGTTGTTGCGATACAGCGTATTGTAGCTGGCGGGGCTTTCCGTCCGCACGCCGAGCGGGTGCGTGTCCGCCGCACCACGGGCGAAGTCCTGCGGTGAATTGTTGAGCAAGAAGAGGTCGAGGTATCCGTCTCCGTTGTAATCGAAGAAGACGGCGTGCGTGGTGAAGCCGGTGTCGGCGATGCCGTACTGTGCCGCGGCCTCCGTGAAGGTGTGATCCCCGTTATTGATGAACAACAGGTTGGCCCTATCGGCCCCTTTGGACCGCTCCGATCCGGAGACGGAGACGTAGATGTCCAGATACCCGTCGTTATTGATGTCCACCATGGTGGCGCCGGTGGCCCACCGGTTCGTCTTGACGCCTGCTCGTTCCGTGATGTCTTCGAACCGCATGTTGCCTTTGTTCAGGTACAGGCGGCTCGAGACCATGTTGCCGGTGAAGAACAGGTCCGGTAATCCGTCGTTATCGATGTCCCCGACGGCCACCCCCGCGCCGTTGTACACGTAGGGGTCGCTCTGAACATTCACTGAGTCGTTGGTGGTGATGGTATTGGCGAACGTGACGCCGGTGCGACCTGGGGGCAGCAGCGTGAATAGGGGGGGCCGCTTCTCTTCATGACCGCATCCAGCTAGCGAAAGAAGAGCGATAGCAAGCGCGAGCAGCTGTCGGCCCGTCATGTTCATGTAGTAGTGGGTGTGATTGCGCCGACGTCGCGCACCAGCCCCACGCAAGCGGCCGCCGTCAGCAGACAGGCGCCGCCCAGCATCACGACGTACAGCGGCGCGCTGGGATTGCTCTCCCCGAAGACCAGCCGGATCAACGGGCCGAACCCGATCGCGGCGACGATCTCGGGGATGACGATGAAAAAGTTGAACACGCCCATGTAGACGCCCATCCGGCTGGGCGGTAACGCGGTGGACAGGATGGCGTACGGCATGGAAAGGATGGACGCCCACGCGACCCCGACGCCCACCATACTGAGCAGCAGCAGGTGCTTGTCCTGAATAAAGTAAACCGCGAGCAGCCCCACCGCCCCGCAGGTGAGCGCAGCGGCGTGCACCGTCTTGCGGCTGGTCAAGGCAGCCAGCCTCGGCAGCGCGAGCGCGACCAGGAAGCAAGTGATCGAGTAGAAGGCGAAGCTGAAGCCGCCCCACTCGATCCCCTGCGTGTACAGCGCCGACTGCGGATCCGTGGCCCCGAAGACGTGCCGTGCCGTGGCGGGCACGAAGAACAGCCACATACAGAAGAGGCCGAGCCAGGTGAACAGCTGTACCACGGCGAGCTGCCGCATCGTGGCGGGCATCTCCCGAATAGCGGCAACGATCTCGCTGAGGAGCGGTCCCAGCCCGCGCCGCCCGCGTCGTGCGCGGTCCCACGCGGCCGGGTCCTCCGGCGGGAACTCACTGGTCGTGACGATCGTCCACAGCACGGCGAGCAGAAACACCACCGCGCCGACCTGGAAGGAATACTTCACCGAAAGCGGGACACCGCTCGCGGTGCTCCCCCGCACGCCCATCCAGCTGAACAGCAGCGGCAGGGCGTTTGCCAGGCTGGCACCCACGCCGATGAAGAATGACTGCATCACGAACCCGGCGGTGCGCTGGGATACGTCCAGCTTGTCGGCGACGAAAGCCCGGAACGGCTCCATCGAAATGTTGATCGAGGCATCGAGTATCCAGAGCAGGCCCGCAGCCATCCACAGCGCGCTCGACGTCGGCATCAGGAAGAGCGCGATCGAGGCGAGGATGGCGCCCGTGAGGAAATAGGGTCGCCGGCGCCCCAGCCGTCCCCAGGTGCGGTCGCTCAGCGCGCCCACGATCGGCTGCACCAGCAGCCCGGTGAGCGGCGCCGCGAGCCACAGCAGCGGCACTTGGTCCGGTCGGGCGCCCAGCCGCTCGTACACCGCCGACATGTTGGCCAGCTGTAGGCCCCACCCGAACTGGATGCCGAGGAATCCGAAGCTCATGTTGTACATCTGCCAGAACGTCAGGCGAGGTCGGTCCATGGGCACGTAGATGCTCCCCTCTACCGCTTCGAGGTCTGGGCGAGCGGCCGGTGGTGAAGTGGGCGCAGAATCTGCAGCTTGTCGTTGTTCCGCGCCACGACGATCAGACGGCCCCCGTCTGCCCGCTTGACGAGCCCTAGACGCCGCACCTGCCCGTCTATCATGAGACCGCTCCGCTCCAGGTCGACCGCAGCGAAGCGACCGTCGCCCCCCCCCGCCCCCCCCGTTCCGCGCAGCAGCAAGCCATAGCTCGCATCGTAGCGCCCCAGCACGGGCGGTACGCCGTAGAAGTTCCCCGCCAGCAGGAGATCGACGTGCCCGTCCCCGTCGAAGTCTTCAGCCAGCGCGGCGTTGACGGGGGCGACCTGTGCTTCCACGGGCAGCGGCTGGAGCTTGAACGTGCCGTCGCCGTTGTTCAGGGCCACGGCGCTCGCGAACAGATGGGCTTCGAGCAGCTTGGCCTCTCTCAAGTCCGACGCGGCAAAGATGTCCTCGACACGGCTGGCGCCGAACGCGGCATAGGAGGAATAACGGTTGCCCAGCGGCGCGATCAGGCGGACCAGCTCGTCCCGACCGGCCAGCGGGTAGCTCACCCCGTGTTTGTAGAAGGTGATGATCTGCTCCTGTGTACCGTTGTGAGCGAAGTCGTGCAGGTACATCCGGGCGGGCTCCGTCGCGGAGGCCCGCAAGTAAGAATTGAGCCCGAGGTTGCCCAGCACGAGATCCTGGCGGCCGTCGCCGTTCAGGTCGACCGCCGTGACGCTGTTCCACCAGCCCTCCGTGCCCGCGAGCCCGGCCGCGGCCGTCCGATCCACGAACCGGCCGTGCTCCTGCTTGAACACCCGGACGGGCATCCATTCGCCCACCACGATGAGGTCGAGCTGGCCGTCGTTGTCGTAATCGGTCCAGCTAGCCGACGTCACCATCCCGGCTTCGGCGAGCCCCGGGGCCCGCTCGAGCGTGACGTCCCGAAAGTGTCCCGTACCGTCGTTCTCGAGCAGATAGCTTCGCGGCGTGACGCCGTACCGGCCGGCGACCACCCGCCGCCCGACAAACAGATCGAGATGGCCGTCTCCGTTGAAGTCGCCTACGGCCACGCACCCGCCGCTTTCCGAGAACCGAGGGAGAGCACGCGCATCGCGCTGGAAGTTTCCGTGGCCGTCGTTGATGTACAGCCGGTCTTGGAGCGCATCGTGATCTCCCCAGAACTCGTCGCCACCGCTCACGACGTACAAATCCGGATGCCCGTCGCCGTCGGCATCGAAGAACACCGCGTCGACGTCCTCCGATAGGCTGTCCGCCTGGAACGCGGGCTGCTGGCTGACCCGGAACGTCCCGTCCCGCTGCTGGATGAAGAGCCGCCCGGCCTGCCATTTGGCGCCGCCGACGTAGATGTCGTCCAGCCCGTCGCCGTTGACGTCGCCGACGGCTAGCGCCGGCCCTTCGGTCGAGAGCAGATGCGGCAACAGCGGCTCGCGGTTGTAGTCGTAGAAAGAGTTCTCCTGATGCGTGAAATCGATGGCGAGCCGGGCGGTCACGTCAGCGAACAGCGGCCGCGTTGAGTCGTGCGGGTAGACGTACCGGCCGGCGGCATCGCGCTGGGAGAGCGTGAGGGTGCGGTT
>MNIR01000003.1 GCA_001919865.1 Gemmatimonadetes bacterium 13_1_20CM_4_69_16
GGGCTCCGTGAGGCGCGCCGGGATCGGTCGCTCGGGCGGAGGCGAAGCGACGCCACCCGTCGCGCCGGGGAGCCCGGCGCGCTCAGCGGCCAGCGCCCGGAGGCGGTAGAACGTCGTCCACGGATCCTCGCTCGACCCGGTGGCCCGCTCCACCAGGACGCTCGCGTCGCGCTGTAGCTCGTCCACCCGCGGATCGGGGTGCCTCCACCGGTAGGTGAACGCCGCCGCGTCGAGGGGGCCGAGAAACGGCCGGATCGCCGGTTGGGTGAGGAGCAGCGAGCCTGGCGGGATCAGCAGCCGGATCGTGTACTGCACCGGATCGACGTGGTCGATGAGCCCCTCCGCCTCGACGAAGCCCAGCAGCTCGAGGTAGTCGTCCAGCGTGGCCCACGGCGTGAAGGGCACGAAGGATGGACGGAGCGGTATCCCGGCGTCGCGCAGGATGCCGAGCGCCGCGAGCACGTCGGCCTTGGTGTGCCCCTTGTCGAGCTGCGCGAGCACGGTGTCGGACAGCGATTCGACGGCCGACACGACGAAGGCGCAGCCGGTCGCGCCGAATTCCGGGAACAGCCTTCGCTGCTCGAGCACGTGCTCGATCTTCGCCGTGAAGTCGTAGCTCACGTCCGGGAATTCTTGGTGCAGCGCGCGTACCAGCTTCACGGCGTGGCCAGGCCCGTTCAAAAAGTCCGGGTCGCCGAAGGTGATGTGCCCCGCGCCGGCCGCGACCAGCCGGCGGATGTCGGTCAGCACGACGTCCCGCGGGACCGTGAAGAAGCGTCCGCCGTACACGGCCGGCACGGGACAGTGCAGACAGGTATGCAGGCAGCCGCGACTCGCCTCCACATAGCCCGCCGGCACGCGGCGACCGGTACGTGACAGGCTCACGTAGCGCGTCAAGGCGGGCAGCCCTGCCCGGCTCGGCGGCGGGAAGGGCAGCCGCTCGAGGGTGGCGCGCGGCTCGGTTGCCGGATCTTCGCCCGCGTCGAGCCGGCGCACCAGGGCGACGAGCGCCTCCTCGAGTTCCCCACCCAGCACCGCGGCGGCGCCGCGTGTCCGGAGATACGCGGCGTTGAGCAGCGCATAGAGTCCGTAGAACACGATCTGACAGGAGGCGTTCAGGCGGCGCACCTGCTCCGCGGCGCGGGCCCCGAGCCGGAGCGCGGTGTGCATCGGGACGCTGATCGCCACGAGCCGCGCCTGGCGCACCGTGTCTGCGTCGAGCGGCTCGACGGCCAGGTCGAGGGTCTCGGGGGCGTAGCCCGCCCGCTCGAGGAACGCTCGCGGCCAGGCCAAGCCGAGTGGCTGGTGGCCCAGCTCGTAGCAGGAAACAAGGAGGATGGCGCCGGGCTGGCGCAGGCCGCCGGTCATTTCTTCAGGAACGCCTGGAGCGCGGTGCGGAAATCGGGCGTGGTGCGGCTCACGGCGTTGACGTCGGCGCCGAGCCGGATGCCGTCCTCGAAGCGCAGCCCATCGAGCTGGTAGAACTGCTGCTTGGTGAAGGCGAGGGCGGAGGCGCTGGAAGCCACCAGCGCCCGCAGCACCTCGCCGACCTGCTCCTCGAAGTCCGAGTCTTCGTACACGCGGGACACCAGGCCCAGAGCTGCTGCTTCCGGCGCCGTGAGAATGCGACCCGTCGCCGCGAGATCGAATGCGATCTTTTCGCCGACGCTGCGTTTGAGCAGCGTCATGACGATCGCGGGCACGAAGCCCCGCTGTACTTCCGGGTAGCCGAACCTGGCGGACTCGGCGGCGACCACGAGGTCGCACGCGGTCGCGAGGCCGCAGCCGCCGGCGAGGGCCCGCCCCTGCACCACCGCGATCACCGGTTTGGGCAGCTGCCGCATCCGCAGGAAAACCTCGCCGAACCGCAGCGCGGCCTGGCGATTCTCCTCCACGCTCTTGTCCGCCGAGGCGAGTAGTTCAGTGAGGTCCATGCCGGCGCAGAAGTCGGCGCCCGCGCCGCGCAGCGCCACCACGCGCACCTCGGCGTCGAGGTCGGCGCGCTCCAGCGTCTCGAGCAACGCATCGATCATCGCGGCGTCGATGGCGTTCTTCTTCTCAGGCCGGTTGAGCGTGGCCGTAAGTACCCCACCCTGCAGCACGGCCAGCACCCGGTCGTTCGCGCTCACCGCGGCAACTCGATTTCCAGACGCAGCAGCGCCGTCGAGAGCACTTTGCCCTGGGCGTCCGTCTTGAGCGAGATCGTACCGCCGCCGTCCAGCGCCCCGTGCAACAAGAAGTTCAGCGCCCCGAGGTTGGGCAGCTCAAAGCGCTCGACCGGTCCCTTGACCATCCCCTTGAAGTGCCGCGCCACACGGGCCGCGGTCACCTGTTTCACGAGGATCGGATAGTACTCGGGCTTGAGCGCAATGAGCCCGACGTTCGCGGTGTCGCCCTTGTCGCCGGAGCGGGCGTGCGCCAGCTCCAGCAGCGGGACGCGCCGTCTCCCCGACCGCCCGCGACCGCGCTTGACCGCCTTCGACCGCCGTCTCATACGTCCACGATCTCCACGCACGGCTCCACCATCCGCTTGTCGACGAGCGCGGGCCAATAGGCGACGATCTGCTCCGGCTTGGGTCGTCCCCCGGCGAATCCGGTGACGCTCGGCGGCCCGTTGAGAATGAGCGGCGCGATCTCGCGCGTAAAGCGCTCCACCGCGGCGCGGTCGGGGGAGCGCACGCCGATCCGAAGCTGCACCTCCGGCAGCTCGCCCAGCGGGGCGCTTGCCAGCGCCAGGGGGCCGTGCGTGGCGTCGGCGCCGACGAACTCGCTGAGCATCGCCTCGAACCCGAGCCCGAGGTCCTTGAGCCGCTGCCGCAGCACGCGGTCCGCCGCCTTGGCCTTCTTGTAAGCGTCGGGCCAGGCGTAGACCAGGCTTCCGACTGCCTTGTAGCCGTACGAGTACGCGATCGACACCTTGAGTTTGTCAGTGGCCGGCCGTCCCCTGACCCCTGACACCCGAACCCTGTCTTTCCCCGCCTGGGCCAGACGGATCGTCGTGAAGTCGGCGACGCAGTCCGGTGTGATGTACTCGGCGGGATTGCCCATCTCATACACGAGCTGCTCGGTTACACCGGCGACCGTGATGCGGCCGCCCGTGCCGGCGTGCTTGGTGATCTCGAAGGTACCGTCCGGGTGCGCGGCGACGATCGGATACCCGACGTTGGCGAGATCGGGGATGCGCTGCCACTCCACCAGGCAGTTGCCCCCCGAGCACTGGGCACCGCATTCGATGGTGTGGCCCGCCACGGTCCCGGCCGCCAGCAGGTCCCAGTCGTCGGGCCTCCATCCGAAGGCATGAATCATGGGCGCGAGCGTGAGCCCGGTATCGGTCACCCGGCCGGTGATCACGATGTCGGCGTCTCGGCGCAGCGCCTCCACCACGGGCCACGCGCCGAGGTAGGCGTTGGCTGAGAGGACGCGGTCGCGCACGTCGCGGAGCGGGCGCCCCGTATCGAGGTTCCTGAGCTGATGCCCGCGGGCGAGTAGCCCGTCGAGCCGGCCGAGCAGGTCGTCCCCGGTGAGGATGCCGATCTTGAGCTTTCCGGCGAGGCCCAGCGCGCGGGCCGCCGCGGCCACGGCCTCGGCGCAGGCGCGTGGGTTCACGCCACCGGCATTCGCCGTGACCTTGATGCCGCGCTCGGCCAGCGTGGGGAGGATCCGCTCCATGAGCGGGACGAAGTCGGTGGCGTAACCCAGCGATGGGTCGCGCGATTTCTGCTTCTGCATGATGGACATCGTCACCTCGGCGAGGTAGTCCATCATCAGGTAATCGATCGGGCCGCCGGTCACCTGGCGGTACGGCGCTTCGAGCCAGTCGCCCCAAAAGCCCTGCCCGGCCGCGATCCGAACGGTGGGGGAAAGGGACGCTCGCTGTGCCGTCACGAGCGCGGCACGACGCGCCGGACCGCGTCCGCACCTGCCCCCTGCGGCGGGTGCACGCGCAGCTCGATGAGCGGCGCGAAGCCCTCCGGGAGCGTGAGCTCGGGCGTGCGGACGAGCGGCAGCACCGCCCGGCCGCCGGCGACCACGGAGACGTCCGAGCCGTCGCCGAGCGGCCTGGCGTCGCGCAGCAGGAAGCGTACGCGGACCCGGGCGCGCCACGCGTGGGCGCCGCCGTCTCGCGCGAAGGCGGGGAACAACTCGACGGTGACCGGCCGATCTCGCCGCGCGGGCGGGATCTCGAAGCTGTGCCGCCCGACGGCGTAGTTCATCGCGCCCTGACCGACCTGTTGGCCCGTCGAGTCGAACTCGGTCACGCCAAAATCGGTGAACTCGTCCCACTGCTCGCGCGGCATCTGGACGTCGACGACCGCGCGCGCGGCCCAGTCGGGTACCCGCACGGTCAGACTTTCGGGAGGCGCGCCGCGTGCCGTCACCTCGACGCTGCGCTCCGCGCCCAGCAGCGCCTCGGTCAATCTCCCGCCCCTCGTCGCGTTGCCCGGGTTGGAGGCTTCGAGTCCGGTGAGCGCCAGGGGCGCGACCTCGGCGCGCACCGTGGCGCTCACGCCGGAGAGCGGCGCGGCGATCACGTCGAGCTCGTACACGCCGGGTACGATATCCTCGGCGTGCACCACGAATCGTCCCGTGCCGGGGTCGGAGCGGCCGAGCTGCACCTCTTCCAGCTCTCGGAACGGCTGTCCGTTCGGCTCGTACAGCCGTGCCGTGGCGCGCTGCTCAGCCGAGTCCGGCAGCGTTACGGTCGCGGCGAGGGTCGCCCCCGGCTGCGCCACCCGCAGAAAATAGCGCTGGACGCGCGCCGGGCCGATCGCCCGGCGCTCGTCGTACAGTGGCTTTGCCGCCAGGTCGTACGGGGCGACAATCGTGTTCGCCAGCGTGAACAGCGGGCCCGCGAGGGTGTCGCTCGCGTTCCACGCCGTCACGACGCCGACATGCGCGCCGGGCGCGGTCAGGGCGGCCGGAGAGTACACCACCCGGATCTCGGTCTCTCGCGGTCCCGCCTCAAGGCTGCCGGGCACCGAGAGCCACGCGACGCTGGAGCGCAGCAGGAACTGCGCGGCACGCAGCCCGGCCACATGGCGCACGCGGAACGCCTGCAGCGTGTCGCCGGGGCCTGCCAACCCGTCCCGCCGGAACGCCCCCGGCGTGCCGTCACGGCTCCGGACGATGTACTCGGAGCCTTGGTGTCCGCCCAGCAGCCAGCGGTAGGCGGCCTCGAGCTGCGGCACGCCCGCGCCCTCGTCGATCGCGCTGGCGCCCGCGAACGGCTCGGCCGAGGCCCGTAGCGCCTGCGCCAGGTCTGCGGCGCTGACCTTCCGGCCTTCCTGCAGCATCGCGGAGATGAGGCAGGCGGCGAGGCCCGCGGCGTGCGGAGCCGCCATGCTGGTGCCGCCCTTGATCTCGTTCCCCGTGTCCCAGCGCGGCACCGAGGAGAAGGCGACCCCGGGTGTCACGAGATCGGGCTTGGCGAGCTCCCCCCCCCGCGAGCTCCACCAGCCCAGCACGTCGGCCGCGGGCGGGGTGCCGGCCTGCGCCGGGCGGGCGAACGCGCCCGGGAACAACGCGCCGATCGAGAGGGCGAGATCGGCGGAGCCCGGGAAGCCGAGCGTCGACAGTCCCGGCCCATCGTTTCCGGCGCTGATCGTTAACACGACGGACGGATGGACCATGAGAAAGGCATCCACGATCGAGTCGATCACGGCCCGTCCCTCAAACTCGTTCCCGACGCCGAAGCTCAGGTTCAAGACCAGTGGCAGGTTGCGCTGCTCGGCATAGCGGGCGGCGTATTCCATGGCGCGCTGCATCGAGCCGGTCACGGAGATCCCGCCGCGCGCGCTGTTGGCGATCTTGAGCCCGAGGAGCTGTGCGCCCGGCGCCACCCCGTCGAACCCCGCGACGTTGAACAGGTTGTGGCCGGAGGCGATCCCCGCCACGTGCGTGCCGTGCCCACCGTTGTCGAACACGACGTCGAGGCGCGGGACACCGTTGGCTTCTTCGAAGTTGGCGGCGAGCGTGATGGGCTTCGTGCCTAAGGCGATCGTCTCGCGTCCCTGCCGGTAGTCGTGCAGCGGCATCTCGTCCTCGAACGACCCGTTCAGGTTCGAGTCGAGGAACGCGACCCAGCCATCGGGGGCCTTCACCACGATCACGGGGAACACGTCGGTGTTGTTGCCGTCCCCGTTCAGGTCGGCCGCCGGGACTTTGCCGAGCGGCAGCTCGGCGAGCTGCCCGGCGTACCACGTGGTGGCGCTCGTCAGCCGCCCGATCCGCCCAGCCCCCGAGAGCTTGCGCCCGCCGACCGACACGGTCCCGTCGCCCGAAGGCGTGACGGCCGACAGCGCGACGCGGCCCTCCCCCGAAAAGTCGCGCAGCTCGACGATCTTCGGCGCCCCCGTGCTGGCCGTGATCAACCCGTCCACGCCGGGATCGACGCCGGTGTCGAGGATCCCGATCAACACGCCGCGCCCGTCGTAGGTCGGATGCCGCGCGCGAAACTGATCGACCCCTGTGCTCGTGAGCGGCATCAACCCGGCCATCAGCGCCACGGCGGGGGGCAGCGCCGGCTGCTCCCGCCCTGTCGTGGCGTCTGGAGGAGCGGTGGGAGAGGGTGCGACGGGCGGAGCTTTGGCGGGCTGAGGCCGTGTGGTCGGTACGCGGGGCGCCCCGGCGGCGCAGGCGGCGCCGAGGGCGGCAAGAACGAGCGCGAGTGGGCGGATGGTCACGTATCCCTCGGTAGGACGAAGGGCCCGATGTGTGGGCCGGTGAATTCCGTGGTGAGTTCCAGCAGGAAGGCGATGGTGTCGCGCGTTTCCTCGGGGAGCACGAGGGCGTCGACATGGCCGCGCGCGCCGGCGAACTTGGCGTCGAGCTGGCGGTCGTAGTCGGCGCGCATCGCCTCGACGGCCGCGCTGTTGTCCGCTTGGTCGGCGGCGGCGCCGTAGACGGCTTGGATCGCGGACTCTCCTTCCATCACGCCCATGCGTCCGGTGGGCCACGAGAGGATGAAATCGGGGTCGAACCCCTGCCCCGCCATGGCGTAGTAGCCGGCTCCTGACGCGTGGTTCACCGTGAGGACGAGTTTCGGCACGGTGGCCGTCGCCATCGCCTCGACGAACCGTGCACCCGCGCGGATGATCCCCGAGTGCTCGGCCTCCGTCCCGACCATGAACCCCGACACGTCCTGCAGGAACAGCAGCGCCAGCCGCTCCCGGTTGGCGTTGTCGATGAAATACGCCACCTTCTCGGCGCTCTCGGTGTAGATGATGCCGCCGATCTTGGGGGGCTCGCCTGGCTTCCCCTTGATGACACCGCGCGAGTTGGCGATGACGGCGACCGGCCGCCCCGCGATGGCACCGTGCCCGCAGATCATCTCCGGCGCCACGTCGGACTGGAACTCGTCGAGCGCTCCGCGGTCCAGGAGGCACTCGAGCACCGCGCGGACGTCGTAGCTCATGCGATGGTCGGCCGGAAGCAGATCGTACAATTGCTTCGGGTCGCGCTTGGGCTTGGCGGGGGGGGGGGCAGCGGCGCGCAGCGTGTGGGGCAACCGGGTGACGTACTCCCGGATGCGTTGCAGGCACGCGGCGTCGTCTTTCGCCCGGTAGTGGGCCACGCCGCTCACCGTGGTGTGGGTCTTCGCCCCCCCCAACAGCTCGGCGTCCACCACCTGCCCGGTCGCGCCCTTCACGAGGTTCGGGCCGCCCAGCCCCATGAACGACGTCCCTTCGACCATGAAGATGACGTCCGAGAGGGCCGGAAGGTACGCGCCGCCCGCGATGCACGGCCCCATCACGGCCGCCACCTGCGGCACGTGGAGGTAGTGTCGCATGATCGAGTTGTAGTAAAAGATCCGCGCCGCGCCGTATTGCCCCGGAAACACGCCGCCCTGGTACGGGAGGTTCACGCCGGCGGAGTCGACGAGGTAGACGATCGGAATGCGCTGGCGCATCGCGATCTCCTGGGCGCGGAGGATCTTCTTGATCGTCTCCGGCCACCAGGACCCTGCCTTGACGGTGGCGTCGTTCGCCACCACGACGACCGGGCGCCCGGCGATACGTCCCAGCCCCGTGACCACGCCGGCTGCGGGGGCCTGGCCGTCGTACTGGTCGTACGCGACGAGCAGCCCCACTTCAAACCAGTCGCCGCCGCTCTCGTCCAGCAGCGCCGCCACGCGCTCCCGGGCGGTGAGCTTCCCCTGGTCGTGCTGGCGGCGGATCTTCTCCGGCCCGCCACCCTGCTCGAGACGGGAGCGCAGGTCGCGGTACTCCGCCGTCAGGGTCTTGAGGCGGCTCACGGGCTAAGCCGACACATGCTCGGCGGCCCATTCTTCGATGTATTTCACCAGGTCGGAGGTGGGGGTGCCCGGGCCGAACAGTCTGCCGATCCCCTGCTTCTGCAGCGTCTCCATGTCTTCCGGTGGAATGATGCCTCCGCCCGTTACCAGGATGTCGTCGCGGCCGGCCTGGTCGAGCAGCGCCCGCACGCGCGGGAACAGCGTGAGGTGCGCCCCGGACAGGATCGAGAGACCCACGACGTCCACGTCCTCCTGGATCGCGGCTTGGGCGATCATCTCCGGGGTCTGGTGCAGACCGGTGTAGATCACTTCCATCCCCGCGTCCCGCAGCGCCGCGGCCACGACCTTGGCACCGCGGTCGTGCCCGTCGAGGCCCGGCTTGGCGACGAGCACGCGGATCGGGCGCTTCGCGCCGGCCATCAGCGGCGGAACCGCAGCAGCGCCGCCAGGCCGTCCACCGCGCGGCGCGCCGTGTCGTCGTACAGCACGTCCACCTGGGCGCGCTGGCGCAGCGCCTCTTCGATCGCGTCGTCGATCCGTGCGTCGTCGTTCTGGCCGTCCGCGAGCAGCGTGCGGACCTGCCCCTTGGCGAGCGCCTTGAGGGCTGCCTCGACTCCGTTCACGGCCCACCCGCTGCCGAGCCCCTCTTTCATCGCCTCCGCGTGGGCCTGCTCCCACGCGCGCTCCCGCTGGTCGCGCAGGAACAGCGCCGCCTCGCGCACCTCGGCTGGGCTCGCCCTCTTGGGGTTGAGCTTCACCACCCCGAGCAGCAGGTCGTGCAAGTAGGTGTGGAGGTGTGGCACCAGAGCCGCGGCATCGACGCCGATTCCCGCCACGACGAGCCCTGCGAGAGGCCGCTGGGTGTGGATCTGGTAGATGTGGTCGGCGACGTTGGCGTAGAGCCGGTGCTTCTCCTCGCGGATCCGCATGTGGTGGTTGTGCTCGCCGAACCCCCCTGCCAGCACGCCGCCCCGCTTTGCCTGGCGCGCGCCATGGAACTTGCCGGTTCGGGTGGCGTCCGCGATCAACGAAGGGAGCTCCACGACGTCGAACGCGGTCACCTCGAAGAAGCGGGCACCGGTGCGGTCGCACGCCGCCACGAGGATGACGCCGAACTCCCGCTCCAGTGCGATCAGCTCCCGCACCAGCGGGACCGGCTCCACGGCGAGCCGGGACCGGTACACGTGCGGCAGCGGGATCACATCGAACATATCGAGCGTGCGGCAGGCGAACAGCGCAATGCCCCGCGCCCGCGGCAGCTGAGCCGGCTCTTCGAAGTAACGGCGGACGTGCTCGAGGTCGGCCTCGACCTGTTCGCGCACGGCCCGCTCCAGGCCTTCACGGTCCAGCGTTGCCAGCGCTTGCCGGACCCGGTTCTTCATCTTGATGAGATACTTGCCCCTGGTCTTGTCGCGCGGCTCGAGCTTCAGGTAACACGACACGACCCGGTACGGACCAGGGTGGATCGCCGCCAGCCGCCGGACGGTGTCACGTACGGCGTTCGCGCTCGGGGCGAGGGGGAAGGCCGTCATGGGATCAAAAGAAGACCGGTTCGCGGTACGCGCCGTACACACGCTCCAGCGCGTGGCGGATCTCGTACAGGGTGCAGTAGGCGCGTGCACAGTCGAGCATCGGCCCGATCACGTTCCGATCCGCCAGGGCGGCGTGTCGTAACGCATCCAGCCGTTCGGCCACGAGCCCGTTGTCCCGCTCCGCGCGGAGCCGCGCGAGCCGACGGCGCTGGTCCTGCTCGGCATCGTTGGACACCTTGAGGATCTCGACCGGGTGGTCGTCGTCGCTCGTGAAGTCATTCACACCCACGATGACGCGCTCGGCGGCCTCCAGCGCGCGCTGATACTGCTCCGCCGAGCGCGCGATTTGTCGCTGGAACCAGCCGGTCTCGATGCCCTTGACGACGCCGCCCGTCGACTGGATCTCGGCGAACAGCCCCTCGGCTTCGCGCTCGAGCTGGTCGGTGAGCGATTCGACGTAGTAGGAGCCGCCCAGCGGGTCGATCACGTCCGCGACGCCCGTCTCGTGCGCGATGATCTGCTGCGTGCGGAGCGCGAGCCGGACGGCGTCCTCGGTCGGGAGCGCCAGCGTTTCGTCGAGTGAGTTGGTGTGCAGGGACTGGGTGCCGCCCAGCACCGCCGCGAGCGCCTGGTAGGCGACCCGCACGACGTTGTTCATCGGCTGCTGGGCGGTCAGCGTGACGCCCGCCGTCTGGCAATGGAAGCGCATCATCCAGGACCGCGGGTTCTTCGCGTGGTAGCGCTCGCGCATGTGCCGGGCCCAGATGCGCCGCGCGGCGCGGAGCTTCGCGATCTCTTCGAAGAAGTCGTTGTGGACGTCCCAGAAGAAGGACAGCCGGGGCGCGAACGCGTCCACGTCGAGCCCCCGCGCCAGCCCGCGCTCGACGTAGGTGAAGCCGTTCGCCAGCGTGAACGCGAGCTCCTGCGCGGCCGTGGCTCCGGCCTCACGGATGTGGTAGCCCGAGATCGAGATCGTGTTCCACAGCGGCGCGTGCCCGGCGCACCACTCGAACATGTCCACGATGATCTTCAGTGCGGGCTCGACCGGGTAGACCCAGGCGTGCTGGGCCATGTACTCCTTGAGGATGTCGTTCTGGACCGTTCCCTGGAGCGTGTGACTCGGCACGCCCTGCCGCTCCGCCGCCGCCACGTAGAAACAGAACAGGATCGCCGCCGGACCGTTGATGGTCATCGAGGTGGAGACCTTGTCGAGCGGGATGCCCCGGAACAAGTCCTCCATGTCCGCCAGCGACGCGATCGCTACCCCGCACTTCCCCACCTCGCCCTCGGCGCGAGGATGATCGGAGTCGTAGCCCATCAGTGTAGGGAAGTCGAACGCGACCGAGAGCCCCGTCTGGCCGTGCTCGAGCAGAAACTTGTAGCGCTGGTTGGTGTCTTGGGCCGAGCCGAAGCCGGCGAACTGGCGCATCGTCCACAGCCGGCCGCGGTACATGGTGGGGTGGATGCCGCGCGTGAACGGATACTCACCCGGCCGCCCCAGTTGCCGCTGGTCCTCGAAGCCCGCCAGATCGTCCGCCGTGTACAGCGGCTTCCGGGCGATTCCGCTCATCGGGGTGCCCCCGTCCTCACCTGATCCAGGATCTCGGCCGCGACGTCGTACGGGCTCCTGCGCCCGTCGGCCACCTCGTCGAGCCGGCGCGCCAGCAGCTCCTCCGCGCGCGTGTCTTCGGCGATCCACTGATGCACCGCGCGCGCCAGCGCCGCGCGGGTCCGCTCCGCCAGTCGCTGGCGACGCCGCGCGACGAGCTTGCCGCTCTGCTGCAGGTGCAGGTAGTGCCGGTCGAGCGCGGCGACGAGCTCCGCCACCCCGTCTCCCTGGGACGCGATGGTGGCGAGCACCGGAGGGTCCCATTCACCACCCTCGACCGCCCTCGACCGCCCTCGACCGCCCTTGACCGCTTCGGGCGTGTGGTGCGGGGCAACGTGCCGAAACGCATTGCCGCGCCGGATCCCCAGCATCACTTCGACCTCCTGTCGCAGCTTGTCGGCGCCGGGACGATCGCTCTTGTTGATCACGTAAATGTCGGCGATCTCCATGACACCCGCCTTCAACGTCTGAATGCCGTCTCCCGATTCGGGGACGAGCGCCAGCACCGTCGACTCGGCGGTGCGCGCCACGTCCAGCTCGGTCTGCCCGACGCCCACGGTCTCGATCAGGACGCGCTCGAACCCGAAGGCCTCCAGCAGGTCGGCCACCTCCGCCGTCGTGGTGGCGAGGCCGCCGTGCGCGCCGCGGGTCGCCATCGAGCGGATGAAGACGCGCGGATCCAGGCTGGCGGACTCCATGCGGATGCGGTCGCCCAGCAGGGCGCCACCGGTGAAGGGACTCGTGGGATCGACCGCCACCACGCCGACCCCGAGTCCTTGCGCGCGAAACTGTTGGATCAGCCGCTCGGTGAGCGTGCTCTTGCCCGCACCGGGCGGCCCGGTAATGCCGATGCGCCGTGTCCCGCCCTGGCCGAGGCGGGCGTGCACGTGGGACAGCAGGCGCTCGAAGCCGTCGCGCTGGTTCTCGACGAGGCTAATCGCGCGCGCCAGCGCGGCCGGCTCGCGCCGTTCCAGGCCCTCGACGATGTGCTCGATGCTCATGCGGCGGTCATGCAAAGGTAACCATTCACGTGACGTCTTCAGAGTCGAGGGCGATCGGCCGCACGAGACCCGGGCGCACGGCCACCCGCTCGACGCGGGTCGCCGTCGCGGCCAGGATGTCGAACTCCAGTCCGTGGAGCAGCAGCCGCTCCCCGGCTTTGGGAATCCGCCCGAGCGCCTGCACCAGGAGGCCGCCCACCGTCTGGACGCCCCGCCCTCCGAGTGCGACGTCGAACGCCTCTTCGAGTCGGCTCGCCGGAGCGCTCCCCTCGAGCTCCACCAAGCGGACGGGTGCCTCGGAGGAAGGCTCCGCCGACTCCGGCGCGAAGATTTCGGACATGAGATCCCGCAACAGGTCCTCCAAGGTGACGAGCCCCGCCGTCCCGCCGAACTCGTCGAGCACGACCGCGAGGTGGCTGCGGCCGCGCTGCATCTCCAGCATGAGATCGGCGGCGCGGGTCGCGCCCGGCACCACCAGCGTCGGTCGCACGGGCACCGGGGCATCGGGTTGCAGCCGCAGCAGGTCGAAGGCGTGCGCCACGCCCACGACCTCGTCGAGCGAGCCGCGGTGCACGGGATAGCGGCTGTAGCGCGACTGCATGCAGACGTGCGCGGCTTCGGCGGCGAGTAGCCCTTCGGGGATCGCGACGATCGCCGTGCGGGGGGTCATCAGCTCTTTGACCGGACGATGCGCGAAGGCGAGCACGCCCGACACCACCGCCATCTCGCCCGCCGAAGCGAGCGCCCCGGTGTCGGCGCCCGAGAGCACCGCTGCGAGCGTGGTGCGTCTCGAGGGGTCGCGCGACGGGATGAACGGCGCCAGCGGACGCCCCAGCAGATCGAGCCACGGCACCGCGCGCGCCACGATCGGGTCGGCCCAGCGGCGCCCTACGACGCGGGGCACGAGGTACGCCGCACTCACGAACAGCGGCACCCCCACCGTGATGGTGAACACCCCGAGGAACGTCGGCGTCGCCTGCGCGAGCAGTGCCGGGACGACCGCGGCGGCGGCGATGACGCCTATGGTCGTGAGCGCGTTGGCCGTGGCCAGCACGCGCCCGGGGTTCTCGAGCACTTGGGCCGCGGCCCGGCCGCCCCGCAGCCTGTACGACGCCCAGCGCGTCAGCTCGCGTTGGCTCACGGCTGCCGCGGCGACACCCACCGCCGCCGAGGCGCTCGCGAGCAGCAGCCCGCAGACGAGGACGACGAGCGAGAGCGTCATTGCCGCTGGAAGCAGACGCGGGTCACGCGCCGCCGGTCCACACGCTCCACCACCACCCGGAAACCGTCGAGCGTGAGCTCTTCCCCCGGTCGGGGTACGCGCCCCAGCGCCGAGTAAATCAGCCCGCCGACCGTGGAGACGTCGGGATGCTCGAAGGACGCGCCCAGCGCCTCGGACAGGTCTCCGAGCGAGACCCGCCCGTCCACGACGTAGCGGTCGCCGTCCTGGCGGATCGCGGGCGGGGTGTCGACGTCGTGTTCGTCGCGGATCTCGCCCACGATCTCCTCGAGGATGTCCTCGAGCGTGATCAGGCCGGACGTCCCGCCGAACTCGTCGACCACGATCGCTAGGTGCGCGGGGCCGCGTTGAAAGTCGCGCAGCTGGCTGTCGAGGGTCTTCGTCTCGGGGACGTACAGCGCGGGGCGGACGAGGTCCTGCCAGCGAACGGTGGCGCCTGCGACTCCCATCACCAGCGGGACGAGGTCTTTCGCGAACACGATGCCGACCAGGTTGTCGGGCGTCCCGTCGTACACCGGGAGGCGCGAGTGCTCGCTCTGCAGGAACGCCTCGCGCACGTCTTCGGCGCTGGCGGCGACGTCAACCGCGATCATGTCGAGCCGGGGGGTCATCACCTCGTCCACGGTGGTGTCGGCGAGCGTGAAGACGCCGAGCAGCATGTCGCGCTGTGCGGCACGGAGGTCGGGCTCGAGCGGCCGCGGCGTCGTCACGAGCGTATGGAGACCCTTGTCCACGCCGCCCAGCAGCCACAGCAGCGCTCCGAACGGCCAGAGCGTGCGTCTGGCCAACGGCAAGGCTTCGATGCTGAGCTGGGGGGCGACCGCGGCGAGGGCGCGCGGCGCGGCGTCGCCGATGATGAACAAGAAGGCCGCGGCGATCGCGAGATCGGCGAGGCTCCCGAGCCAGGGGTGCTCCCACCACTGCAACAGGAACGCGGCCGCCACCGCACCGAGCACGAGCAGGGCCAGTCGCGCCACGTGGAGCGCGCGGTGCAGCGGCACGCGGCCGGTGACGCTCGTGGGCGGGGCATCCCCCAACGTGTGGAGGGCTTCGCCGACCGCGGCCTCCTCGCCCAGCGCGAGCAACCCTGCCCACAGAGCCGGCACGAGCGGGGCGGCCATGCGCACCCACAGCAGCGCTGACGCGGCTTGCATCACACGGTCCCGTTCAGGAGCCGGCGCACGTAGCGCTCTTGGCGGCGCCACATGGCGGAGCGGGTGCGACCGGGACCGTCGGAGTGGTCGTAGCCGAGGACGTGCAGGGTCCCGTGCACGGCGAGGCGGGTGAGCTCCTCCGCCACGTTGCACGTTGCACGTTGCACGTTGCCCGTTCGGCCGCTTCGTGGAACGTGAGACGTGGGACGTGGAACGCCGTCGACCCAACGGCGCGCCGCCTCCGGGCAGATGTACACGTCGCCGAGCACGCTCCCGTCGGGCTGGCGCAAGGCGAACGCGAGCACGTCGGTCAGGCCGCGGCGGCCGGTGGCGCGGCGGTTCAGCCGGCGCATCGCGTTGCCGTCGAGCAGCGTCACCTCGATCCGCGCGTCGTGGGCTCGTTCCCACCCGAGCACTCGCCGGGCGACGCCGGCGAGGTGCGCGCTGCGCTCAAGACTTCCGGGCCGTCGGTTGCCAGGTCGCCGTGATACCGCCACTGGACTCCGGGTAGTCGATGCGGTTGTGGTACATCCCGCTGATGATGCGCACGAACTCCTGTTTCACCTGCTCGATCTGCTGCAGCGTCATGGGCGCCTCGTCCAGCTGGCCGGCGTTGAGCTTGGTGCGCACGATGTGGTCGATCACTTCGTCGATCTTCTGCGGCGTCAGGTCCTCGAGCACGCGCAGCGCGGCTTCGACCGAGTCGGCGAGCATCGCGATGGCCGTCTCCTTGGAGCGCGGCTTCGGGCCGGGGTACTCGAAGTCCGACGGGTTGGGGGAACGGCCGTCGCCGCTCTTCTTCGCGCGGTCGAGGAAGTAGGTGATCTCCATGGTACCGTGATGCTCCGGGATGAACGCCGCGACCACCTCGGGCAGCGCCGCCTCGCGGGCGAGCATGAGGCCGTCGGTGACATGGGCGCGGATGATCTCGGCGGATTGATACGCCTTCAAGCGATCGTGCGGGTTGTTGCCGCGCGTCTGGTTCTCCACGAAGTACTGCGGATTCTTGACCTTGCCGATGTCGTGATAGTAGCACCCCACGCGCCCCAGCAGCCCGTTCGCGCCGATGCGGTTGCACGCCGCCTCGACCAGGTTCGCCATGGCCACGCTGTGTGCGTACGTGCCGGGGGCCTCGAGCGACAGCCGCCGCAGCAGCGGCCGGCTGGGATCGGACAGCTCGAGCAGCGTGAGGTCGGTGGTGATTCCGGTGAGCGCCTCGGCGACCGGCAACAGCAGGAAGCTCAAGCCCGCTGAAACGAATCCGTTGGCGGCGCCCCACACGCCCCGCAGCCCGATCTCCGCCACGCTCCAGCTGCCCGCGAGTCCCAACGCCAGCGCCCCCGCGAGGTAGCCGAGCGCGATGATCAAGACGGGCACGTAGAAGTTGCTGCGTCGCCGCAGGCCGCGTACCGACAGGGCGGCGGCCACGCCGCCCACGATGCACATGAACAGCGCCGGCACGTCGTGGAACACCGGCTGCAGGCTGATCACCACCGCGACGATCATGGCCGCGTTCATCGACACGCGACCGTTGAACAACACCGTCATCATCATCGCCATGAACGGCAGCACCATGATCTCGGGGTGCTGAGGGGCGAAGCGCGCGACCGCGGCCGCCTGGAGCAGGACGAGGCCGAACAGAGATCCGATGAGGATCACCTGCCGCTGCTCGCTGTACGTCTCGCGGCGGTAGAACACCATCAGCACCCAGAAGATGCCCAGCACCAGCGAGTCGCGCAGCAGCGGGCCGAACACGCCGCCTACCGAGCTGCTGGTGGCCGCGCCGCGCCGCACGAGGTCATTGTGCAGCGCGGCCAGTTTCTCGTGGGCTTCGTTGGTCACGACCTCGTGGGCGCCCACGATCCGGTCCCCGGCCCGGACGATGTACTTGCTGTGATCGACACTGCGGCGGAGCTCGTCGCGACGCCGCTCCGTCTCGAGCGTGTTCAGCACCAAGGTGGGCCGGTAGAAGTGGCCCGCCAGTCGGACGTACACCGCATCCCCGACGCTCGACCCCTTGTCGGGGTGGGCCGCGCGGGCGCGGCTGAGATACTGCTGGTAGGCGAGCACCTGGTCGCGCGACACCGACGCTTCGGACGCCCGCCGCCGGATGATCAACTCGGGCGCTTGCTCCACCTGCAGCACCCCGGGGGCCGTGACGCCAAGCGCCAGGGTGCGGTCGAACAATTCGGTCAGCGCCTTCTCGAGGCTGCGACGCTTGCCGCCCTTGGAGAGGTACGCGGCTTCGGGCTGGGTCAGGACCATACCCTGCTCCTTCGCCACCCGGGTCACCGCCTGTGGGCCGCCCTGGTCGGCGGCATTCTCGATGCCGGCGAAAAAGGCGTGCAGCGCGATCGTGGCACTGTCGAAGGCGCGCTGCTGGAACTCGTAGATGGGTTTGACCGTGCCGGCGAGCTCCTCGGCTTCCCGCGCGAGCTCCTGATCCGACTTGTTGACCGGGAAGGTGAACAGCGCGATCACTTCGTGATCGGCGACCGAGCCCGGCTCGAGCAGCGGGGCCACGTTGCTCGCGCTCGAGGGGAACGCCAGATAGGTGAGCAGCGCCAGCGCCGGCACCCAGACCCAGCGCACCCCGTGATAGCGCACCTGCTCCTTGGTGGGGAGGTTCATCTCAGCCCTGAGCGTCCTCGGCGTAGGCGCGGATGATGTCGCGCACCAGCCGGTGGCGCACCACGTCGGTGTCCGAGAGGTAGCAGAACCCGATCCCCTCGATCCCGGGGAGGATGCGCTCGACCTGGAGCAGCCCCGAGTCCTCGCGGTTGGCGAGGTCGATCTGGGTTTTGTCGCCCGTGATCACGGCGCGCGAGTTCACGCCCAGCCGGGTGAGGAACATCTTCATCTGCATGCCCGTCGCGTTCTGCGCCTCGTCCAGGATCACGAAGGCGTCCGCCAGCGTGCGGCCCCGCATGTACGCGAGCGGAGCGATCTCGATGGTGCGCGACTCGATCGCCTTCTGCACTCGGTCGCGCGGCATCATGTCTTCGAGGGCGTCGTAGAGCGGCCGCAGGTAGGGGTCCACCTTCTCCTGCAGGTCGCCCGGCAGGAATCCGAGACTCTCCCCCGCCTCCACCGCGGGGCGCGCGAGGATGATGCGCCGCACCCGCTTGCGCGCCAGCGCGTCGACCGCGGCCGCCACGGCAAGGTAGGTCTTTCCCGTCCCCGCCGGCCCAATCCCGATCACGATGTCGTGTTGGGCGATCGCCTGGAGATAATCCCGCTACCCCGCCGTCTTCGGCGCCATCACCCGCCGCAGCCCGGGGAGGATGATCTTGAACTCGCCCTCAGCCGCGCAGCGAGACGCGTACACCGAGCCGCTTCGCGAGCTCCACCAGGTTGCCGTCGTTCACGCCCGCGAGCGAGAGGGGGTCCACGCCCTCCGTCGAGAGCCGATGGATGACGTCGTCGCTCATGGCTCCACTTTGATGTGCAGGGCCCGCAGGTCCGCGGGATGGGCCGGCGCCGGCGCGCCCTCGAACAGCGCTCGCGCCGCGGTGGTCTTCGGGAACGCAATCACGTCGCGCAGGCTTGCCGCGCCCGCGAGCAACATCACCACGCGGTCGAAACCGATCGCGAAGCCGCCGTGGGGCGGCGCGCCGGAATTCAACCCATCGATCAAGAATCCGAAGCGCTTGGCGATCTCGTCGTCGCTCAAACCGAGCTGGTGAAAAACCCAGTATTGCACCTGCCGGTCGGTGATACGGATCGAGCCCGAGCCGAGCTCATTCCCGTTGTAGACCACGTCGTAATGCAGCGCACGCATCTCAAATGGGCTCTTCCGACCCAGAGGCAAGTCGTCGGGATGCGGCGCGGTGAACGGGTGGTGCGCGAACACGGGCTTCCCGGTCTCGGGATCGGGCTCAAACAGCGGAAAGTCGACGACCCAAGCGAACGCGTGGGTCGCCGTCGGCTGAGCGCCCAGCCGCCGGATCACTTCCTGCCGCACCCGATCGAGCACGGGAGACGTCACGCGGTCGGGCCCGGCGGCGATCAGCGCCGCGTCTCCGTCACCGATGCCCAGCGCCCCCAGGGTGTCGGCGGTGAAGTACTTGCCCACCGAGCCCGAGATCTGTTCCCCCTGCCGTTTCACCCACGCCAACCCTGAGCCGCCGAGCTGCTTGGCGGTCTCGGCGAGCTGATCCACGTCCTTGCGGGACAAGGTTCCCCCCCCGCCCTTCACGGCGAGGCCGCGGACGCGCGCCCCGTTCTTGAGCGCCGCGTCGAAGAACGGCACACCAAGCGGCCCCACCTGCGTCGTCCAATCGGTGATTGCGAGCTCGTAGCGCAGATCCGGCTTGTCCGTGCCGTAGCGCTCCATCGCTTCGCGCCACGTGATGCGTGGAAACGGACCCGCCACCTGTTGGCCGGCCTCGTCCCACAGGGCGACGAGCACGGCCTCGACGAAGCCGAGCACGTCCTCCGGGCCGACGAAGGACGCCTCGAGGTCGATCTGGGTGAACTCGGGCTGGCGGTCGTTGCGCAGGTCCTCGTCGCGGAAACAGCGCGCGATCTGGAAGTAGCGGTCCAGGCCCGCGACCATCAGGAGCTGCTTGTAGATCTGCGGCGACTGGGGCAGCGCGTAGAACTCGCCGGGATGCACCCGCGAAGGGACGAGGTAATCGCGGGCGCCCTCAGGCGTCGGCTTCGTGAGGATCGGTGTCTCGATCTCGAGGAACTCGAGCTCGGTCAGGGTGCGCCGGGCGCGCTGCAGCAGCCGGTGGCGCAGCACGAGATTCGCCTGCATCTCGGGCCGGCGCAGGTCGAGGTGGCGGTGCTTGAGCCGCAGCTCCTCGCTGGGCAGCTCTTCGCCTTTGGCGCGGGCGACCGGAATGGCGGGCGTCACCGCCAGTCCGACAACGGTGAGCTTCGAGGGGTGCACTTCAACGTCGCCGGTCGCGAGCTCCGGATTCTTCATGTTCCCGGGGCGCGCGACCACTTCGCCCTCCACTTCGACGACCGTCTCACCGGTCAGGCCGCCCGCGGTGCGGCGCACGTCTTCCGGCGCGGCGGGCCCGACGGCGACTTGCACGATCCCAGCGCGGTCGCGCAGGTCGACGAACACGATGCCGCCGAGGTCGCGGCGCCGGTGCACCCAGCCGCCCAGCCGTACCCGCTGCCCCACGTGCTGCACGCGCAGCTCGCCGCACCGATGCGTGCGCCTGGACGTCCGACTCACGTTGTCTATGTTGCCTCCGCCTCGCACACCGCACGGTAGAACTCCTCAGGCGTCTTGGCGCCGAGCAGCCGGCCCCGCACCGGCTCGCGCCGCACCAGCCGAGAGATGCGGCTCAACGCCTTGACGTGCGCTCCCGCAGCCGACTCGGGTCCGGCGAGCAGGAAGAACACCCGCACCGGCTCGCCGTCGATCGTCTCGTAGGCGACCGGTGCGGGCGTCGTTCCCGCGACCACCACCAACGCCGGCAGTACGGGAGTCTTGCCGTGGGGCACCGCCACCCCGTAGCCGATTCCCGTCGGGAATTGGCGCTCCCGCTCGAGGATCGCCCCCAGCACCTCGTCCGACAGCGCGCCGTTCCCGACCATGGCCACCAACTCTCGGAGCACCCCCTCCTTGTCGGTGGCTTTGAGGGGTACCCGAATGCGAGCGGGAGACAGCAGCTCTGATAGGCGCACGCCGGTCCAAGTGTCCTAAACGCTTGAAGATAGTTAAGTTGGTACACGTTCGCCATGCAACGCATCTCCCTGCTCCTCGCGGGGTTCGCGCCGGCAGTCGTGGTAGGCCAGCAGAGTGCCGGCACGGAACTCTGGCGGGTCGCCGCCACTACCCTTCCCCTCCCTCCCGCCCTCGCGACGGGCGGAGCGAGCGTGTTCTGGAATCCGGCCCAGCCAATCGGTCCCGAGCGCGCGGTGCTGGCGCTCGAGGTGATCGAGACGGCGCCGAGCGTCGGCGCCGCGGGCGCGCTCGTCAGTGTGCGCGCGCGCCTTCGGCCAGTCGGCGAGGTGGGGCTCGTGTACGGCCGCATGAGCATCGGGGATCTGGTCCGCACGTCGCTCAGCCCGGACCCCGATCCCGGGGCCATCCCGTACTACACGCAGATGCTGGGCGCGCATTGGGGCACGGTGCTGGCCGGGACGGCCCTGGGCGCGACGCTCGCCTACCACGACGCTCGCCTCGATGTCGCGGGGTCGAACCGCTGGACGCTCGACGTAGGGGTGCGCCGCACGTTCGGCGATGTCGTGACGCTCGCCGCCACCACCCATGGCTTCTCGCGGCTCGCGACCGGCGACCCAACTCAGGACCTGTACGGCGGTGTCGAGCTGAGGGTGTGGCATGGCCCGCTGTGGGGAAGCCGGGGGGCGGTGCGCGGCCGATACGGCATCGCCGCGGCCCATGGCTACTCGGCGGATCACCAATTCGGCGCGGGGTTCGAGCTGGGCTCCCTTTTCGCTTCTGATCTCGTGGTGGCGCGTGAGGGCAGCTACGGCCA
Organism: Gemmatimonadetes bacterium 13_1_20CM_4_69_16; assembly: GCA_001919865.1. GTDB lineage: Bacteria > Gemmatimonadota > Gemmatimonadetes > Gemmatimonadales > GWC2-71-9 > 20CM-4-69-16. The sequence continues at coordinate 21,255 of MNIR01000003.1, forward strand.
GGCGAGCTGGCGGGCGGTGGCCGGGATGCGCGTCGCAGTGGGCCGCTATCGGGTGAGCTTCGCTCGGGACTTCGGTGTGAACGACGTGGGGGCGGCCTACCGGGTGGGACTCGAAGGGCGGATCCCGTGACTGACCTGCTGTCCCTGACTCCGGACGGCGCCCGCGCCGCCCTCAGCCCCTGGCTGGCAGCGCGCGCCCAACCTCCGTACCGTCTGAAGCAGATCGTGTCACGCCTGTGGCAGCGCCCCATCGGCTCCTGGGAGGACGCGACGGACCTGCCGGCGGCGCTGCGAGCGGAGCTCGGTGCGGCGTTCCCGCTCGGGCGGCTCGCGCTCGACACCGCTCAGCAGTCGCGCGACGGGACGGAGAAGTTCCTCTGGAAGCTGGCGGACGGCGAGGCGATCGAGTCGGTGCTCATTCCCGAGGGGAAGCGGCGCACGCTGTGCATTTCTTCGCAAGTCGGGTGCGCGCTGGGCTGCGTCTTCTGCGCCACGGGGCGGATGGGATTCCGACGCAACCTGACGACGGCTGAAATCGCGGCTCAAGTGCGCGAGCTGGTGCTGCGAGACCCCGCCACGCCGCCGACCAACGTCGTATTCATGGGCATGGGCGAGCCGCTGCTCAATTGGGACGCCGTGGACGCGGCACTGACCATCCTCAACCATCCGGACGGTCTCGGCATCGGTGCGCGGCACATCACCGTGTCCACGGTCGGGATCCTGCCGAGCTTGGCGCAGCTCGCGCGGCGTCCCGAGCAGTTCCGGCTGGCCGTTTCGCTGCACGCGCCCTCGGCCGAGCTGCGCCACGAGCTGATGCCGATTGAAAAAAAGTACCGACTGCCCGACCTGCTCCAGGCGCTCGGCCAGTTTCGTCGGCGGGTGACGCTCGAGTACGTGCTGATCGGGGGGAAGAACGACTCGCTCGCGCAGGCAGATGAGCTAGCGAGCCTCGCGCGGCCGCTGGGCGCGCTGGTGAACTTGCTGCCGCTGCATCCGGGTGGGGCGCCCGACCTCATGCCCAGCTCGCGCGCGCAGATGCTCGCATTCGAGCGGCGCCTCAACAGCCGCGGGGTGGAGGCCGTGCTGCGGCGGAGCCGCGGGCTGGACATCAGCGCCGCGTGCGGTCAGCTACGGGTGGAACTTGAGGCGCGGCGCAAAGTCCGTCCCCAGGAGCACGCTCGCGTCGAGTAGCTTGGTACTGTCCGGCTGCACCGTTACTCGCCCCACGCCCAACGCCCGCCGGATCCGGTCGCCGGCTCCTGCGCTGCGTCGTCGGATCACGATCCGGGTCGTGTCGAGGGTTCCCAGCGCCGCCGGTGCGGTACCGAAACTCACCACGTCGATCCCCGCCTCGCGCAGCACGCGGGTCCCGGTCTTCGCGAGTCCGGGCTTGCCGCTCGCGTTGAGCACCTCGACCGTCACGCGCGGGCCGTCCTGCCCTGGCACGGGGGACGCGGTGGCTCGGGCACGCTCGTCGCGGCACGCGGCGAGGGCGAGGACGAGCGCGCTCAGCGCGAGGCGAGCGAGTTCCAGAATGCCACCGTGGCGGGCAGGAGAGGCCGGCCGGAGCGGAGCACCCATTCGATGCGCCGACGTGCTACCTCCTTGAGCATGGCGTCCCGCTCGCGCGGCACCCGCGCAATCAGCGCCGCCTGGTCTGCCGGGTCGAGCGGCCGGCCGGGCTCGAGAAAGTCAGCCAGGTAGAGCATCCGCCCCACGTCGTCCCAGTGGACGTACCCCAGCGTGTGATAGCGGACCGCATCCAGGACGCCGCGGTCCGGTTCGCCGTCCTGGGCGGCGCGCGCGGCGGCGCGCGGTCCGTGGGCGAGCTCGTCCGAGCGATTCTCGTCCCGGAGCGCGTCGTGCAGCCACCCCGCCCGGAGCCAACGCGCCCGCTCGGCGTCTGCGACGTGCATCGCCGTCGCCCACTCACCGAGCAGCGCCACTACGCGTTCGATGTGGGCGCGGCGCTCCGGCGTGACGACCGCCCAGGGGGGGAGGGTCACGCCGCGCGGGGTGGGCGAGTGAACTCGCGGCTCGGCACTGCCGGTAAACCGGCACGCCCCGGCGAGCGCCCTGGGCCGTTCACGGGTAGGGCCGAGCCGCGGCTTGAGCCGCGGGTCTCACATGCCGCGCACGGCCACATCGCTGGCGATCCCCTCCCCCAGCACCACGTTGTCGATCAGGCGCGTGGCGCCGATCCGCGCCGCGATCACCACCACGGTGCGGGCATCGGCGCGCCGCACGGGGTGCAGCTGCTCATCGACGAGCTCGAGGTAGTCCGGGGCCACGCCGGGCGCTCGCAGCACGTCCATGCCGCGTCGCTGCAGCGTCTTCGGGTCGGCTTCGCCCGACCGCCACGCCTGCTCGACGGCGCGCAGGGCGCGCGACAGCGCCAGCGCCGAGCGGCGCTGGTCTCCTCCCAGATACGCGTTGCGGGAAGACAGCGCTAGTCCGTCGAGCTCGCGGACGGTGGGCGCGATCTCGACTTCGAGTGGGAAGTCGAGGTCGGCCGCCATGCGGCGTACCAGCATCGCCTGCTGGAAATCCTTGCGGCCGAACACCGCGACGTCCGGCTCGACGATGTGGAGCAGCTTTGCCACCACTGTCAGGACGCCGGCGAAGTGCCCCGGCCGGACGGCGCCTTCCAAGGTATCGGCCATCGGCCCGGGGGCGACCCGCACGAGCGGCTGTTCCGGGTACATCGCCGTTCCGTCGGGCACGAACAGACAGTCCACGCCCCGCTCAGCGGCGAGCTGCGTATCGCGGGCCACGTCGCGGGGGTACTTGGCGAAGTCTTCCTGGGGGCCGAACTGGAGCGGGTTCACGAACACACTCAGCACCACCCGGTCGGTGCGCTGCTTCGCGCGATCCACGAGGAGCAGATGCCCTTCATGCAGCGCGCCCATGGTGGGCACGAACCCGACGCTGCGGCCACGCGCGCGCTCGGCGCGCGACCAGGCGCGCATGTCCTTGGGCGTCGTGAGGTCGAGCATCGTGTCCCCGGCCGCTACTCTGCCTTCATCACGACGCAGTCGGTCAGATAGGGATCATCGAAGTGCGCGCGCTGGCCCGCGGACTTCCCCGGCACCGGAAATAGCCGAGCGGAGAGTGGCTTGCGAAGCTTGGTGGAGAGCGCCGCCACGTCGGCGATGAGAGCGGCGAGTCGATCCGCCGCGGTGTCGCCCGGCAACGGCACGACGTCGAGCCCCGTGCCGCACACGGTCGAGTACAAGAGCAGGTCGCGCACGCTGTACCGTCCTTCCGACGCCCGTCGCGCCAGTACGGGATCCTCGAGTACCGGGAGCATGAGCCCGGAATACCCGCACGTCTTGACTCGCAGGCTCTTGAGGACGTCGGTGATGGCGGCACACCCCGCTAGCGTCGAGTAGTCACCGAACGGGACCCCGGTGAGCGCCTCGATGGCGGCTCCGATGCTGGCGTCCTTGCCCGGCGCGGGAGAGACGTCGATGCCTAAGTAGGACCGCTCTTCCCGACGCGCCACCTGCCGCACCAGCCGCTCCAGCGACCCGAGCCGGGACTCGAGTAACTCCGTCAGACTCTTCTTGGCCTCGGCCAAGGTGTTGGCTCCGGCGAATGCGGCAGACAGCAACGGAGGCGATTCGAGACCGAGGGCTACGGTGTCCGACCCGCGGTGGTACGCGACAGGAAAGAACGGAGTGCCCGCGGGCACGTTGGCGGCCGCGGCGAATCGGAAGTTGCCGATGCCCATGGCCGTGGCGCGGGCGATCGCCGCCATCGCTTCGCCCGCGGCCGTCACGCCGCGCGGTGAGGCACCGCGCTCGGGCGACGCGACCCGCGCCGAGAAACTCACGTTCCGCGTCGTGCGGATGAGCTCGGCGGCCCACGGGGCGAACTCAGCATCATAGTCGTCCGGCCCGAGCACGGGACCGATGCTCAAAAGCACGCTCTCGGCAACGACAGCACGGTCGAGCGCCTGCAGGGATGGCAGCGCATCCGCGCGGCCGCGGCTGCTCGCCCCCTCCAGGAAAGGCTGGGTCGCGATACGGAGGGTCTGCACTTCGTACCCCGCGTCGGCGACGGTCCGCTTGGCGCGCTTGAGAGCGGCGAGCGCGGCCTGCGGCCCTTCCATGTCCGTCGGGCTGCGCAGGTTGATCCCCGCCGTGATGGTGCGGATGCGAAAGCCTGGCCCCGCTGCGTCGCGCGCCGGTCTGCGCCATCCGGTCCGGGCGAGCGGGGTCAGCGCGGCCGCGCTGAGCATCGCGAGCACATCCCGCCGCGAGACGTCACTCATTTGGCAAACGAATGCTCCGGCCCCGGGTAGCGCCCCTCGCGTACCTCGGCTGCGTAAAGGGCCACCGCTTCGCGCACCTCTTGCGCGAGCGCCGCGTAGCGCTTCACGAACTTGGCATTGAACCGGTCGTTCAAGCCGAGCATGTCGTGCAGCACGAGCACCTGGCCGTCGCATGCGGGACCGGCGCCGACGCCGATCGTGGGGATCGTGAGCGCCTTGCTGATCTGCGACGCGAGCGGTGCCGGGATCAACTCGAGCACCACTGCGAATGCGCCGGCTTCCTCCAATCCCTGAGCGTCGCCCTTCAGCCGCTCGGCCGTCTGCTCGTCCCTCCCCTGCACCCGATATCCCCCGAGCGCGTGCACCGACTGCGGCGTGAGACCCAGGTGGCCCATGACTGGGATGCCGACGTCCACCAGCGCGCGCACGGTGTCGGCGATCGGGCGGCCGCCTTCGAGCTTCACGCCCTGGCACCCCGTTTCGGCCATCACGCGTCCACAGTTGCGGATGGCTTCCGCTGGAGAGACTTGATAGGTAAGGAACGGCATGTCGCACACGACCAGCGCCCGCTCGGCCCCGCGCCGCACGATCTTCGTGTGGTAGATCATCTGCTCGAGCGTCGCCGACAGCGTGGTTTCCGCGCCCGCCAGCACCTGGTTCACCGAGTCGCCCACCAACAGGATGTCGACTCCGGATGCGTCGAGCAGCCGAGCGAACAGGGCGTCGTAGCAGGTGAGCACCACGATTCGCTCGCCGGCCTGCTTCATCTTCAGGAGATCGTGCACGGTGACCGGCTTGGGCGCGTCAGTCACGGGGCGACGGCTCGGTATCGAGGTCCGCGATCTCGCGCAGCCAGAAGTCGCGGTTCGACAGCTCGGGGTGTGGAATGGTGAGGTCGGGGTTCTGCACGGCGCGGCCGTCCCAGCGCACGATGTCCAGGTCGAGGGTGCGCGGGCCCCACCGCTCCCGCCGCACGCGACCGCGCTCGAGCTCAATGGCATGCAGCTGCCCGAGCAGCTCGGCCGGCTCGAGCCCGGTCTCGAGCAGGACCATCTGATTCAGGTAGGGCCCCTGCGTTACCGGCCCGATGGGCGCCGTCTCCTCCACGCGCGACGCGGCGAGGAGCCGCGTGGCGGGGAGCCGGGCGAGCCGCTCCCGCGCGTGGGCGAGATGGGCGGCGCGGTCCCCCATGTTGGACCCCAGGGCCACGTAGACCCGCTCGCCCCGCGTCACCCCGGAATGCTAACCGGCTAGGCGACACTGGCAAAGCCGCGCGTCAGGTCCCGCAGCATCGCGGCGACTTCCTCGAGCTCGCGAGTCGCCCGCTCCAGCTCGGACAGCCCGCGCGCCGCCTCACTGGCGCGCGTTGCCACGTCGTCGGCCTCGGCGCGGTTCTTCCCGGCGATCGCGGCTACCGCGTGGATCCGCGCCCGCAAGCGCCCGAACGCCTTGTCCTGCTCGCCCGCGGCCGCCGCGATGCGCTGCGCGTGGCCGGTCGCCTCCGCCGTGGCCGCCACGATGCCGTCCAGCGCCTCGAGCGCGGCCGACGAGAGCTCCTCCACGCCGCCCACATTCACCTGTCCCCGCCGCATCTGTTCCACCACTTCGCCCACCTGCCGATGGATGTCCTGCACCAGCTCCCCCGCCTCGAGCGCCGCGCTCCCGCTCTGCTCGGCCAGGCGGCGGACCTCGTCGGCGACGACCGCGAAGCCCTTGCCGTGCTTGCCGGCCCGCGCCGCCTCGATCGCGGCGTTCAGCGCCAACAGGTTGGTCATGTCCGCCAGCTCGCGGATCGACGCGATGAACCCCGTGATGCGGCGGCTCACCTGTCCCAGCTGCTGCACCTTGGCGGAGCTCTCGCCGACGAACGTCTTGAGCGCCACCAGGCGCTCGATGGCGCCCCGGATCTGCTGGCGGTTCCGGTTCGCGACCTCGCTCGCCGTGCTCGAGGCCTGCGCCGCCTCGGTGCCGTCCTCGGAGACGCGGCGCGACACCTCGGCGAGGCTCTCGGTCGCCTCGAGCCCGCCCGACACTTCGCCTTCTTCCGCCTGCACCCCCTCGCGGATGACGCCGGTCGACTGGGCCACGGCGTTCGCTGCCTCGCGCAGCGCCTGTGCCGCCCGCGCGAGCGTGGCGAGCTGCTGCGTGAGGGACTCGACCGTCTCCACCAGCGGGCGGCGCAGCTCCGTGATGTGGATCGCGGTGGCGAGCTGGTTGGCGAACGTCGCGATCGTCACCACGTCCTTCGACCGGTACGTCTTGCGCTTGTGGTGCTCGAGCTCGAGCGTGCCGATCACCTGGCCGCCGAACTTGAGCGGCACCATCACGAGGCTCTGCACCGCCAGCGAGGCATCCGCGATGCGCTTGTCGCGGGTGACGTCGTCGATCACCACCGTGTCGCCGCTCTGTGTCACCTGCTCGCGCAGCGCCGCGGTGTCGGGGGAGGGCTCGCCGCGCTCGGCGCGTCCGATCACGCCCCGATAGGCGAGCTGCAGCCGGCCGTCCCGGCGCCGGTAGATCCGAAAGTCCCCCCAGTCCACCAGCCGGTGCGCCAGCCGCTCGATGCGCGCGAACGAGTCCTCCAGGCTGATGTTGCTCGTGATCACCGCCTCGACCGCATGGATCTTATTCAGCTCCTCCGCCGAGATCGCCTCCTCCAGCATGGTCTTGAACAACAGACCGAGGAAGCCGAGCAGCGCGGCCACGATGAGCCAGACTTCCGGCGGCCAGAACACCACCGTTCCGACCAACGTGGCCGATGCCATCACGGTGGCGCCGAAGCTGATGCACTCGTACCGGAAGATGAGCATCCGCTCGTCGCGTTCGAGCTTGCCGCGGATGGTCAGCGCGAAGTAGAACAGCAGCCGGCTGAACCCGAAATAGGCGAGGCCAAACAGCACCAGCGGCAGCAACATCTCGACATGCAGCCCCGGCGCGACCCCTGCCGCGTGCACGATCAGGCCGTATACGCCGTACGCGCCCACCAACGCCAGCACTTCGCGTCCCAGGTTCACCAGGGCGGCCCGGAACATCTTCTTGTGCAACAGCCAATCCGCAAGCAACACGCTGGCCGAGATCGCGAGCGCTGTGGCAGGCAGGCCGACCAGCAGGCTCCCGGTGAGCGCGACGAGCCCGGTCTGGGTCAGATAGGAGTACTTGCTGAGCGGGATCTGCAGGCCACGCAGCGCCACGGCGGCGACCAGCATGACCCCGATCTCGAGTAGCTGGTGCATCCACCGGGGATCGGCGATCAGCACGGCGAGCAGCACCACGGGTCCGGCGATCGCCAGGCCCCGGCTGTACAGCGTGACGAGCCGGTTGGCCGTCATGGGCTGTTCCCCGCCTCGTGCACTGCGGCGGCGAGCCTGCGGAGCAGCTGATCCGCCGCGGGGAGACCCCCTGTGCCCAGCGCCTCGATCAGGGCGCTTCCCACGACGACGCCGTCCGCGAGCCGCGCGGTGGCGCGTGCCTGCGCGGGTGTACTGATGCCGAAGCCCACCGCCAGCGGGAGCGGGCTCGCCGCGCGTACGCGTGCTACGTGCTCCGGGAGATCGGGCGGCACCTGGTCGCGCGCGCCGGTGACACCGAGACGCGAGATCAAGTAGAGGAACCCGCCGGCGTCACGCACCGCGCGCTCCAAGCGTTGCGGCGTCGTGGTGGGCGCGAGCAGGCGAATCAGCGCCAGCGGGCTGGCCTGCACGACCCGCTCCAGGGCGGGATCGGCGCCGGCGGGAAAGTCGGTGAGCAGCAGCCCCGCCGCCCCCGCCGCGTGGGCGTCCGTGACGAAGCGCTCCAGCCCGTACGCCATCACCGGATTCACGTAGGTCATGACGATCACCGGGATGCCGAGCCCGGCGCGTGCGATCAGCTCCAGCACGCGCGGCACGGTCATCCCGCCGTCGAGCGCCGCCTGCGTAGAGCGCTGGATCGTGGGGCCGTCGGCGAGGGGATCGCTGAACGGCACGCCCACCTCCACGAAATCCGCGCCGGCGGCTTCGGCGAGCCGCAGCGCCGCGAGTGACGTCTCGGGGGTGGGATGGCCGGCGGTGAGGTACGGGATGAGCGCGGCGCGGCGCTCGCGCGGTCCCGCCTGTTCTCGGATTGCCCGCCAGCGCGCCGCGATCGGGTGATCAGACAAAATAATCGCTGACGTTGATGCCGTACTTGACCGGGTCGGTGACCTTGACGATCGTGCGCGGGAAGTTGCCCTGCGCATCGCGTTGTGCCAAGTCGGCGAGGAAGCCGGGATGGTGCAGCGCGCCCTCGGGCGACGCCACGACGCGCACGACGGGCCGGTGCACATGGGTGACGTCCGGGTTGGCGCCGTGGACGATCGCGACCTCGTAGGTGTCGAGGATGACGCAGGTGCCCACGGGGTAGATCCCGATCAGGTTGATGAAGGCCTTGACCACGATCGGGTCGTAGCCGCGCCGCGGGTTGTCCCACATCTCCTTCAGCACCTGATCGGGCTGAATCGGCACGGTTTGATACACGCGCCGGCTGGTCGCGGCATCGAAGCCGTCCGCGACCGCCACGATCTTCGAGTAGATCGAGAGGTCCCGCCCCCGCAGCGACTTGGGGTAGCCGGTGAGATCCGTCTTCATGTGGTGCTCGTAGGCGACGATCATCCCGCGGTAGGGGATCTCGCCGTAGCCGCGCAGTCCGAACAGCGTCAGCACACCGAGCCAAGGGTGGGCCTGCATGATGCGCCATTCTTCGTCGGTCAACCCGCCTTGCTTGTTGAGTACCTCGAGCGGGACGCGGGACTTGCCGACGTCGTGGAACAGCGCCGCTATGCCGAGGTCGTAGAGCTGTAGTTTGGTGAGGCCGAGCTTGCGGCCCAGCGCCACCGAGAAGATGCAGACGTTGACCGAGTGGGTGAACGTGTACTCGTCGTAGTCGCGCAGCGTCGTGAGGCCCACCAGGGACGCCTCGTTGTTCAGCACCTGGTCGACGATCGCCTGCACGGCGCGCTTCACCTTCTTGACGTTGGCGGTCCGGCCCATCCGGATGCTGTTGATGACTTCCTTGGTCACCGCGACCGAGCGGGCGTACGTGCGCTTGGCGGCCTCCTTCTGCCGCTCCTCCTCCTCGACGTCCTCGTCGGCCTCGAGCGGCGGCTCGACGCTGATGAACGACACCCCGCCATCCGTGAGCTTCTGACCGAGCTCGAACACCTTGTTGGGGCTCGCCTCCTTGGCCGCGTACGACAGCAGCAGCGAGACGAAGATCTGCATCTGCTTACGGTCGACGCCCTCGTCGACGCGCACCGCGCCGATGCCGCACTGCCGCAGCACGCCGAGGATGTGGGAGAACGACGCGTAGTTGTCGAGGTCCAGCCGCAAGCGGGTGGCGTTCACGAAGAGAAACTCGCCTTGCAGGCGCAGCTCGAGCTCCTTCTCGACGTCGAGCAGGTGCTTCGTCGTGGCCGCGAGGTCGTCCAGCGCCTTCTGCACCTGTGCGTTCTCGACGGGATAGAGCTTGAGTGAGCGGAACGCGGTGTACAGCACCACGAGGAACTCGCGGCCGGCATGCCGGAGGAAACCGTCCGTCGTCTGGACGGTTTCCGCGATCGACTGCTTGGGCGGGCCGCCGCCGCTCACCCGCCCACCTCCCGCAGCGCGCGGCTCACCGCGTTGCGCACCAGCGGCTCCTTGTCCTGTGCGGCCCGCTCGAGCACGGCGCGCGCCTCGGGCGTCCGGACCTTGCCCAGCGCCATGGCCGCACAGGCGCGCGTCTCCGGGTCCTCCTTCTTGCCCAGCAGCCCCTTGGCCGCGAGCATCTTCTCGAGCACCGGGATGCCGCGCGCGCCCACCAGCGACCCGAAGGCTTCGAAGAACGTCATCTTCTCCGTCAAGTCGGCGTTTCTGAGCTTCGAGCCCGTGACCATGCTCTCGACGCGGGTCGCCGCGTTGCGGTAGCCGCGCGAGGCGACGAAGCGCACGGCGGCGATCCGCACGTCGCGGTCCGAGTCGTCGATCGCCTTCTCGAGCAGGCGCATCGCGCTGGGGCTCGCGATGGCGGTGAGCGCTTCCACCACGGCGAGCTTGAGCGTTCGGTCGTTCGATTGGAGCAGCGGCTCCATCCCGTCGGGCGCACCGGGGAGCTTGAGCCGCCCCGCCAGCTTCACCATCTCGAGCTGGGCGGCGCTGTCCTCGCTCGCCAGCGCCTTGAGCACTTCCGTCGCGTTGGCCTGGGCCAGCCGGGCGGCCGCGCCGTGCACCAGCTCCCGCACTCGCTCGTTGTTGAGCCGCGGCAGCCAACCCATCAGGGTCGCCAGCGCCTCGGCCCGGAGCTCCTGGAACAGCTCCGCCAGCTCCTCTTCGGTGGGGTGCACCGTCGCTTCGTCCAGCGACTGGATCAGCTGGGAGAGGGCGTCCCGCTGTGACAGCCGGGCCGGCAGGCCCTCCAGGGTCTGACGGTGCTCGGGGATCAGCTCGCGGGCGCGCTGCAGGATGACGCGCGCTTCGCGCAGGATGAACGCGACCGAGCGGAAGTCGGCGGCGCCGAGCAGGTAGGGGATGAAGTTCTCGAGGATCGAGATCAGCTCGGCCCGCACCGTGCCGTAGGTCTGCAGCTCGAGCAGGTCGAACAGCATCGCGAGCACGTTGTGACGCAGGTCCTGCGAGTACTCCCGCTCGACGTCCTTCTTGAGGTAGTCGACCTCCTTGTCTTCGAGGAAGTAGAGCGTCGTGTCGAAATCGTCCATCGACACCAGCCCCTCGCGCTTGGGGGGCGCCTCCTCCTCGACGTACTGGCGCACCTGCGTGGGCGGCGTGGTCGGGATCGTCGCACCGGCCTCGATCGGCACGGCGTTCTCGGTGGCGAGCTCGCGGAACGTGTAGGCGACGAGCTGGAAGTCCTGCGCCCAGAGGAGGGTCAGCAGGTCGTCCGGGGCGTCCGCCTGGAGGTTCTTCGCCTGCTGCAGCACGCCGAGAAAGCGCACGATCTCGACGTCCTCGACGCCGGGCTTCAACGCGAGTGAGCGGACGCCGTCCTTGTAGAGCGTCCACGCGACGCTCTCGCTGCGGTTGTCCTGGCTGTAGACGACCGCGTCTTCCCAGCGGATCTCGGTCTCGGCCACGTCGAACACGAGGTCGTCGGTGGCCTGCCAGATCTGGCGCAGCGCCGCACGAATGTTATCCACCGCACGCTGGTAGACGGGATTGTTCGGCAGGTAGAGCTGCGTCGCCCGCAGCCCTTTCGACAGGACCTGCCACAGCTCCTCGACCTGCGACGGCGGTAACGCCAGTTCCGATACGGGCGGGTTCGTCAGAGTGCCGCTCCCGTCAGTTCGGCGACCATCGCGACGTCCTTGTCGCCCCGGCCGCTCAGGTTGATGAGGACGACATCGCCCGCACGCCAGTGCCCGCGGCGGCCCATCACCCAGGCGACGGCGTGGGCGCTCTCCAGGGCCGGCAAGATACCCTCGAGGCGGGACAGCGCGCCGAACGCGTCGAGCGCCTGCCGGTCGGTCACCGCCTCATACAATACGCGACCGGTGTCTTTCAGGTAAGCGTGCTCCGGCCCCACCCCGGGGTAGTCGAGCCCCGCGGAGACGCTGTGGGCGGGCTGGACCTGGCCGTCGGCGTTCTGGAGCAGATAGCTCAGGCTGCCGTGGAACACGCCTGGGCGGCCGCGCGCCAATGACGCCGCATGGTGGCCGCTGGCCAGCCCCTCCCCCGCGGCTTCGACGCCCACGAGCTCGACGCCCGTGTCGTCGAGAAAGGCGCTGAAGATGCCGATCGCGTTGGAGCCGCCGCCGACGCACGCCACGACGGTGCGCGGCAACCGCCCGCAGCGTTCCAGCACCTGCGCGCGCGCTTCGCGCCCGATCACCGCTTGGAAATCGCCGACGAGGCGCGGGAACGGATCGGGTCCCACCACGGAGCCGATGATGTAATGCGTGGTGGTCACGTTCGTGACCCAATCCCGTAACGCTTCGTTGGTCGCGTCTTTGAGAGTCTTGGTGCCGGAGGTCACGGGCACGACCTGTGCGCCCATCAGCTCCATGCGGTACACGTTGAGCCGCTGGCGTCGCATGTCGGCTTCGCCCATATACACCACGCACGCGAGCCCGAACCGCGCGCACACAGTGGCGGTGGCGACGCCATGCTGGCCGGCGCCCGTCTCGGCGATGATGCGCTGCTTGCCCATGCGCCGCGCCAGCAGCACCTGACCGAGCGTGTTGTTGATCTTGTGGGCGCCGGTGTGGTTCAGGTCCTCGCGCTTGAGCAGCACGACGACGCCCTCGCCCAGCTGCGTGCCGAGTCGCGGCGTTTCGGTGATGGGGGTGGGCCGCCCGACGTAGTCCTTGAGCAGCGCGTCGAGCTCCGCCCAGAACCGCGGGTCGCCCTGCGCCTCCCGGTAGACCGCCGCGAGCTCCTCGAGCGCGGCGATCAAAGTCTCAGGGACATAGCGCCCACCATACGGTCCGAACCGACCATCGACCGCACGCTCGACCGGCCTGGGAGTGCTCACCGTCTCCTCCGTCGCCGCGCTACACCCGTCAGCGCCCGCACCGCCGCCGCCGGGTCCTCACTGCGTGCCACCGACGTGCCCACCAACACCAGATCCGCGCCTACCGCCGCCATCCGCTCGACGTCCGCGCGTGCCTCGATGCCGCTTTCGGCGACCGCCGGCACGCCCGCCGGGACGCGGGCCAGCAGTGCCTCCGCGATCCGGAGGTCCACCGCGAAGGTCGCCAGGTCGCGGCTGTTCACCCCGACCGCCGTGGGTTCGGCGGCGAGCGCCTCATCGAGCTCCGCCTCCGAATGGACCTCCACCAATACGCCCAACCCGTGGTCCCGTGCCGTGCGCGCGAGGGCTTGCAAGCGCCCGGTCGCGAGGGCGCGCACGATCAACAGCACGGCGCTCGCCCCCGCCACCCGCGCCTCCAACAGCTGCAGCTCGTCGAGGATGAAGTCCTTCCGCAACACCGGCACCGAGACGGCCTGTACCACGCGCGCCAGGTCGTCGAGCGACCCGCCGAAGTACGTCTCGTCCGTCAAGACCGAGATCGCGACCGCACCTCCCCGCTGGTACGACGCCGCGTGGCGCGCGGGATCGAGGTCCTCTCGGATGGCGCCGGCCGAAGGGGACCGTCGCTTCACCTCTGCGATCACGCCCACCGTGGCTTGCCCTGCCCCTGCCCCTGCCCCCTGCCCTGCGTCCCCCTCCCCGTGCAGCGCCCGCGTGAACGAACGCGGCGGGGGCGCTGCCGCGGCCCGGCGCTCGAGCTCGCCGGCACGGGAGCGGAGACCGGCGATCCGACCCCGCGTGGCGGAAAGGATGGCGTCGAGGCTCGCTCCTGTCATCCTTGCGTTCGGTGCATTTTCGGGTAGATTTGCTTCGGGTTATCTTCGGGAGACAGCGTGCCGCTCACTCGCCGTCAGCGCGAGATCCTGGACTTCATTTCGGGCCACATCACGGCCAAGGGCTACGCTCCGAGCTTCGAGGAGATCGCTCGACAGTTCGGCTTTCAGTCCCTGGCCACCGTGCACGAGCATCTCACCAACCTCGAGCGCAAAGGCTACATCCGCCGCTCCCACAACGAGAGCCGGGCCATAGAAGTGGTGCCGCCCAAGGGGCAGACCGGCGCCACCGAGCTGCCGTTGTTCGGGCTCGTGGCGGCGGGCGAGCCCGTTGAGGCCGTGAGCGGGAACGAAACGATCGCCGTGCCCGACGAGCTCATTCCGCGCCGCGGCCGCAGCTACGTGCTCAAGGTCCGCGGCCAGTCGATGATCGACGAGCACATCAAGGACGGCGATTTCATCGTCGTGCACGAACGTAACCAGGCCGACAATGGCCAGACCGTGGTGGCGCTCGTGCACGGCTCCAGCGCCACGGTGAAACGGTTCTACCGCGAGCCGGGCGGCTGGATCAGACTCGAGCCCGCGAACCCCACCATGCGCCCGCTGCGGGTGAACGAGCGCGATGTCGTCGTGCAGGGCATCGTGGTCGGGGTGATCCGCAAGTACTAAGCGCCGGCGGCGCGGCGTAACCGGTCCAGAGCCGCGCGGGCCGCCCCGGTCGCGACCACCCCACGCGCCCGTGCGATCCCCTCCTCGTACGTCGGCACGATCCCCGCGACGTACACCGCGGCGCCTGCGTTGAGCAGCAACGCCGCCAGCCCCGCAGCGTCGCCCCCCGCTCGGGCGTCGGCAAGCAACCCTTCGATGCGCGCGGCGTTCGCCGCCGGGTCCCCGCCGCGCAGTGCAGCGGGATCGGTGATCGCCAGTCCGTAGCGGGCTGGGTCCAGCTCCCATGTCGACACGTGCCCCGCCCGCACCTCCCACACGTCGGTGATCCCCACGGGCGAGATCTCGTCCATCCCCACTCGCCCGTGGACCACCAGCGCGTGCTCGGCGCCTCCCCCCAGTCGCGCCAGCGCGCCGGCTACGAGCGGGGCACGGTCACGGTCGGCGACGCCCACCACTTGGCGGCGCACACCGGCCGGGTTGGCGAGCGGACCCAGTAGGTTCATCACCGAGGGCACGCCGAGCTCGCGTCGCACCGGTCCCGCGTGCTTCATCGCGGGATGGAAGTTCGGTGCGAACAAGAAAGTGATGCAGGCCTCGCGTAACACCCGCCCCGCTTCGGCCGCGTCCAGGCTGATGCGCACCCCCAACGCCTCCAGCACGTCCGCCGAGCCGCACAGCGATGTGAACGAGCGGTTGCCGTGCTTCGCCACCGATGCGCCCGCACCGGCGGCGACGAACGCCGCGGCCGTCGAGATGTTGAACGTGGGGACCGTGCCGCCCCCCGTGCCACACGTATCGACGAGATGATCGCCGGAGGCCTCCACCGGCACCATCGCATCGCGCAGCGCGCGAGCCGCGCCCGCCACCTCGTCCGCCGTCTCGCCCTTGACCCGCAGGCCCATCAGGAGGGCCGCGATCTGCGCGGGGGTCGCTTCGCCCCGCATCACTGTGCCGAACACGGCGGCGCTCTGGCTCTCGGTGAGCGAGCGGCGGTTCGCGAGGGCGGCGATCGCCTCGATCAGCGGCGCGGGTGCAACGGGGGGCGGGGCGGGCAGGGGGGTCGGGGGGGTGCGGGGCATCGCGATTTCTGGCTCGTCAAAAGCTACGCGGAAAAATCGCCTTTTGTCAAATAGGACAACGGGTTGCGTGGCTTGATTGGCCCTCCCTTTCGTCCTATCTTTCGGCCGTGGCGCCCGTGTCGCCCGCGACGAGCCGGCCCTGCCTCGCCGTGGTGCAATACGACGGGGCCCAGTTCGTCGGCTGGCAGCGCCAGCGCGACGGGCGTACCGTGCAAGCGGAGTTCGAAGCCGTGTTGGAGCGCCTCATGAGCCGGCGCACCACGGCGACGGGAGCGGGTCGCACCGATACGGGGGTGCACGCGCTCGGCCAGGGGGTCGGGTTCGGCGCGGCCGGGCGCTGGGGCGAGGACCCTGAGGGGTTGCGGCGGGCGCTGAACGCCCTGCTGCCGCGGGATGTGTGGGTCGAGCGGGTCCACGCAATGCAGCCGGGGTTTCACGCCCGCAAGAGCGCCGTGGCCCGCCGCTACCGCTATGTGATCGGCACGGACGACGCGGCGCGCTCGCCGTTCCGCCGGCCGTACGAGTGGGCGCTCGGGTGCCCGCTCGACCAGGCTGCCCTGGCGGGTGCGGCCCAGACGCTTGTCGGAGAGCACGATTTCCGCGGCCTCGCCGCGGCCGGGCAGGTGAAGCCCCACTACCGCAGCCGCGTGGCGCTCGCCGAGTGGGCGCCGCGGACTGATGGCGCGGGGGTCACCTTCACGATCGAGGCCGACCGGTTCCTGCATCGCATGGTGCGCTTCCTCGTGGGCGCGATGGTGGACGTCGCCCTCGGTCGGCGCCCGCTGTCGGACCTTCCCCGCTTGCTCAGCGCGACGGACAACCAGGCGGCCAGCCCGCCCGCTCCGCCCCAGGGGTTGTATCTGGAGGCCGTGCGCTATCCCGCTGACCTCTACGCCGAGGCCGAGTCATGAAGTTCTTTCTCGATACCGCGAGTCTCAAAGACATCAGCTGGGCGAGCCAGGCCGGTCTCATCGACGGCGTGACGACCAACCCGTCGCTGCTCGCCAAACAGGCAGGCGACCTCGACCCCAAGGACGTGCTGAAGGAGATCTGCTCGCTGGTGGAGGGTCCTGTCTCGGCCGAAGTCGTCGCGCTCGACACCGATGCCATGGTGCGCGAAGGCGGCGAGCTCGCCAAGATCGCCGACAACATCGTCGTCAAGATCCCGATGACCGAGGCCGGGATGGTGGCGGTGCGGCGGCTCGCGAGCGAGGGCATCAAGACGAACGTGACGCTGTGCTTCTCGAGCGTGCAGTGCCTCATCGCCGCCAAGGCGGGCGCCACGTACGTGAGCCCGTTCATCGGGCGGCTCGACGACGTGGGTCAGGAGGGGATGGACGTGATCCGCGAGGCTCGGGTGATCTTCGACAATTACCAGATCGCGACGGAGATCCTCGCGGCCTCGATCCGCCACCCGCGCCACGTGGTCGAGGCGGCGATGATCGGCGCCGACGTGGCGACGCTGCCTCCCGACGTCTTGAAGAAGCTGCTGCTGCACCCGCTCACCGACCGCGGGCTCGAGCAGTTCCTGGCGGACTGGAACAAGCGGGTGGCGCGCGCGAAGGCCGCCGTTTGACATACCTCTCGCCGTTGGGCCAGCGCTACGCCTCTCCCGCGATGCAGGCGTTGTGGGGAGAGCGCCGGCGGATCGGCCTGTGGCGGCGGCTGTGGCTCGCGCTCATGGAGGCCGAGCGCGAGCTCGGCCTCGCCATCCCCGACCGGGCGCTCACTGAGCTGCGCGCGCACCTGGAGGACGCCGATCTGGAGCGCGCCGCCGAGCACGAGAAGCGTGTGCGGCACGACGTGATGGCGCACATCCATCACCTCGGGGACCAGGCGCCGGCGGCGCGCCCCTTCCTCCACCTCGGCGCGACCAGCGCGTACGTCACCGACAACGCCGACCTGATCCTGATGCGCGAGGGGCTGCAACTGCTGCTCGGACGGATCGCGGCCGTCGTGGTGGCGCTCGCCAAGCTGGCACGCCGCTACCGCGACCTGCCGTGCCTGGCCTACACCCACTTCCAGCCCGCGCAGCTCACGACCGTCGGAAAGCGCGTCACGCTGTGGATGCAGGAGTTTCTGCTCGACGCGGAAGAGCTGCTCCACCGGCTCGAGACGTTCCAGTTCCGCGGCGTGAAGGGCACGACCGGCACGCAGGCGAGCTTTCTCGAGTTGTTCGAGGGTGCGGACGAAAAGGTGCGGGAGCTGGACGCTCGCGTGGCGCGCAAGATGGGGTTCACCAAAGTCTTCCCCGTGACGGGCCAGACGTACACGCGTAAGCTCGATGCCCAGGTGCTCGGCGCGCTCTCCGGCATCGCGGCTTCGTCCGCCAAGTTCGCGACCGACGTACGGCTGCTGCAGCACGAAGGCGAGATGCTCGAGCCGTTCGAGAGTGAGCAAGTGGGCTCCTCCGCCATGGCGTACAAGCGAAACCCCATGCGCGCCGAGCGGATCACGAGCCTGGCGCGCTTCGTGATCGAGCTCGAGGGAAACGCCTGGCACACCGCGGCGGCCCAGTGGCTGGAGCGCACGCTCGACGACAGCGCGAACCGGCGCCTCGTGCTTCCCGAGGCGTTCCTGGCGAGCGACGCGATCCTCGTGCTCGCCACCAACGTCGCCGCGGGGCTCGAGGTGCGGGAGGCGGTGATCGCCCGCCACGTGGCCGCCCAGATGCCGTTCCTCGCGACCGAGCGGCTGCTGATGCGGGGCGTGAAGGCCGGCGCCGACCGGCAGCGGCTGCACGAAGTCATTCGGACGCACAGCCTCGCCGTGGCGCAGGCCGTGGCCGAGCAGGGGGCCGAGAACGACCTGCTCGAGCGGTTGGCGCGCGATCCCGCGTTCAAGGCGCTCAAGGTCGCCGTGCCGCCCGAGGAGCTCGACCCGGTTGGTTACGTCGGCCGGGCGCCGGGCCAGGTGGACGAGTTTCTGCAACAGGTGGTCGCACCGGCGCTGCAGCGCATCGAAGCCGTCGCGCCGCCGGGCGCCGCCGCCACCGCCGAGGTCACCGTATGACGGTCCCGCTCGTCGCCAGCCAATTTTCCCTACCCCTCGTGCGCCGCGGCAAGGTCCGCGAGGTGTACGAGGTCGACCGAGACACCCTGTTGCTGGTGGCGAGCGATCGCGTGAGCGCGTTCGACGTGGTGATGCGCGAGCCCGTGGCGCACAAGGGAGCGGTGCTCACCCAACTCAGCGCGTTCTGGTTCCAGCGGCTCGCGTCCGTCATCCCGAACCACTTCCTCTCGGCCGACGCGGACGAGATTGCGGAGCGGGTCCCGGGCCTCGAGCCATTACGCACTGCCCTTACGGGCCGCGCGATGCTGGTACGTCGTACGACGCCCGTCCCGTTCGAGTGCGTAGTGCGGGGATACATCACGGGATCGGCCTGGGCCGAGTACCGCGAGTCGGGCACGCTGGCGGGCGAGCCGCTGCCCACCGGGCTGGTGGAGAGCGCGCGGCTCGACCCCCCGATCTTCTCCCCCGCCACGAAGGCCGAGCAAGGCCACGACGAGAACGTGACGTTCGGCCACCTGGTGAAGACGCTGGGTTCGGCTGCTGCCGAGCGACTGAGACAGGCGAGCCTCGCGTTGTACGAGGGGGGGCGAGGCTACGCGGGCCCGCGCGGCATCATCATCGCGGACACCAAATTCGAGTTCGGCACGGCAGCCGACGGACGCTTGCTCGTCATCGACGAGATCCTTACACCCGACTCGTCGCGCTTCTGGCCGGCCGACCGTTACCAGCTTGGGAAGAGCCAGCCGAGCTTCGACAAACAGCCGCTGCGCGACTATCTCGCGGGCTTGAAGCAGCAGGGGAAGTGGAACGGCAACGCACCGCCGCCGCCCTTGCCCGCGGAGGTGGTGCAGGCGACGAGCGAGCGCTACTTGGAGGCGTTCCGCCTGATCACGGGGCAGGACTTGGAGGTGGCCCGTTGAAGAGCGCGAGTGAACTCGCGGCTCGGCCTCGGCGGCTCAAGCCGCTTCAGCGGCCGGTGCCGAGCCGCGGCTTCAGCCGCGTGGCGCGGCATGCGCGCCGGTAATGCGTGTGGCTCCCGAAGGCTGGCCCTTCATCCTCCCGGGATGGGCGCTCGTGGCGCTCGGCGCCTGGGTGGCGCCCGGCTCGCCGTGGCTCTGGGTGCCGGAGGCGGTGTTGTTTCTGCTGGCGGTCTGGCTGCTCGTGTTCTTCCGGGATCCGGTGCGGACGGGCCCCCGCGGCGAGCGGTTCGTGATCGCCCCGGCGGACGGGAAGGTGGTGGACGTCGCCGTGGTGGACGAGCCGATGTACCTCGCGGCGAAGGCGACCCGCATCTCCATCTTCATGAGCGTGTTCGACGTGCACGTGAACCGTTATCCGGCGACGGGGACGATCGAGCTGGTGCGCTATCACCGGGGGAAGTTCCTGCACGCGGCGTCGGAGAAGGCGAGCCTCGACAACGAGCAGGCCTCGGTCGGTTTGCGCGCCGCGACGGGGCCCGTGTTGGTGCGGCAGATCGCCGGGCTGATCGCCCGCCGCATCGTCACCGACGGGAAGGCGGGAGACCACGTGGGTCAAGGGGAGCGGCTGGGAATGATCCGGTTCGGGTCGCGGGTGGATGTGTTCCTGCCGGTCTCGGCCCGGGCCGCCGTGCGGGTCGTGGTGGGGGACAGGGTCCGCGCGGGCGCCACGCTGCTCGCGGAGTATCCCGGATGAGCACCGCGAGGTTCTCGCCATGAGGCGGTTCCCCGGTCCCGGAATGCGGCGCGTCGTCATCGTCGTGCCGAGCCTGTTCACGCTCTTCAACCTGTTCTTCGGCATCTGGGCGATCGTACTCGCGTCGCGTGGTGAGTTTTACCGCGCCGGGTGGTATATCGTGTTCGCCGGCATCCTGGACACGCTGGACGGGCGGGTGGCGCGGCTTTCCAACACGGGGACCCGGTTCGGGGGGGAGCTCGACAGCCTGGTGGACATCGTGAGCTTCGGCGTCGCGCCCGCCTTCATCATCTATCAGCTCGAGTTCGCGAGCGCCGGGCAGGCCGAGTGGATTTTCTGCTACTTCTACGTCATGGCGGCCGCGATCCGGCTGGCCCGGTTCAACCTCACGCAAGCGGGGCGGGCCAAGCGCGCGTTCATCGGGCTGCCCTCGCCCGCGGCCGGCATGACGCTGGCCACGTTCTATCCGTTCACCACGACCGGGTTGTGGCAGGAAGCGGCCCGCTATTTGCCGCGGCACCACCTGCTGCAGTTCCTGATGATCCTGCTCACCATCCTGATGGTGAGCAACGTGCGCTACGCCACCCTGCCCCGGGCGGGCCTGCGCAGCGTGCGCGGGCTCTTGGGGCTCGTCACGATGCTGTTTATCCTCACCTTCGGGATCCTCGAGCACGACGCGTTTCTCTTCCCGCTGGGAGTTGCCTACATGACGTACGGCGTGCTGCGCGCGACGGTCCTGGGCTTCTTCTTCGAAGCCGAAGAGGACGAGGATACGGAGATCGCGGGGCCGATCGTGATCACCGACAGTGAGGGGCCGGGCGACGCGTACGAACCGCGGCACCGCAGCATCTCGGAGCACGGCGGAGGCGCGCCGTGAGCCGTTACCGGGTCGAGGTTCGCGTCATGCCGCGCGCCACGCTGCTCGACCCGCAGGGGCAGGCGGTCCAGCGCGCGCTGCACGCGCTCGGCTTCGGCGACGTCGGCGACGTGCGGGTCGGCAAGCACCTGGTGCTCGACGTCCAGGCGGACAGCCGCGACGAGGCGCTCGCCCATGCGCGCGCGATGTGCGATCGGCTGCTCGCGAATCCCGTGACGGAGGACTACGACCTCGCCGTGGAGGCGGCCTGATGGCGCGTGTGGCGGTGGTGGTCTTTCCCGGCTCGAACTGCGATGCCGATACGCTCGCGGCCGCGCGGGAAGCGGGGTCGGAGGCGTACTATGTCTGGCACCGCGAGACGGACCTGCAGCGGGCCGACGTGGTGATCCTCCCCGGCGGCTTCAGCTACGGGGACTACCTTCGCTCTGGCGCGATCGCGCGGTTCTCGCCGATCATGACCGCCGTCGCCGGCCACGCGCGGGCGGGCGGGCCGGTGCTCGGCATTTGCAACGGGTTCCAGATCCTGTGCGAGGCGGGGCTGCTGCCGGGCGGCCTGGTGCGCAATGCCCGGCTGCGTTTCCTGGCGCGACCCACCTGGGTGCGTGTCGAGGCGACGGACACGCCCTTCACCTGCTTGTACGAGAAGGGCGACGTGCTCGAGATCCCGATCGCGCACGGCGACGGGCGGTATGTGGCGGACGAGCGCACGGTGGCGCAGCTCGAGGCGAGCGGCCAGGTCGTGTGGCGCTACGTGCGCGACAACCCGAACGGCTCGACCCACGAGATCGCCGGCGTGTGCAACGCCGCGCGGAACGTGGTGGGCATCATGCCGCACCCGGAGCGCCGCAACGCCCCGGTCTTGGGCGGCCAGGACGGAGCCCGCGTCTTTCACGCGATGGAGGCTCGACATGCGACGCAGCACGCTGTGGATGTGCGCGCTGTTGGTGACCGCCACCTTAGGGTGTAAGCAGGTCAACGAGCAGATCGCGAAGATCAAGGAGAAGATCGCGGAGCGCCGCGGACGGTCGACCACCCCGCCGCCCCCGCCCCAGGCCGCACCGGCGCAGCCGGGGGCCGATACGGCCATCGGCGGCCAGGCCGAAAGCGAGCGACGCGGCAAGCCCGCTCCGCCCCCGCCCCAGTACCCCGAGGCGCAGGTGACGCGCGACGTCCCGTACAACTCGCCCGACACGGGCACCATCGCGCCCGGGATGAGCGAGAAGGATGTGTATTCGCTGTGGGGCCCGCCCGGCGCCGTACGGCACCAGGGGGAGTGGACGTACTTGTTTTTCCGCAACGGCTGCGAATACACCTGCGGCACCGAGGACGTCGTCACGCTCCAGGACGGCCACGTGGTCGATGCAGTGCTGCGCTGGCCGGGCCACGGTTACAGCGGCCAATCGTCGTCGCCGGCTGCCACGAAGCCGCACTGGAAGCCCCACGGCGACACCTTGACCGTCAAGCCCCAGTCGACGCCCTGAGGCCGATGCCGGACAAGCCGAGCAAGAACGAAGAGGAGTACTTCGCCCGCCGTGACGCCGAGCTGTTGCGGCAGCAGCGCGACGCGGTGCACCGGGCGGCGACCGAGGCGGAGCGCGGTTCACATCATATGAAGTGTCCGAAGTGCGGCTACGACCTGATCACCGGTGAGTGGCACGGCGTCCAGATCGACCAGTGCACTCACTGCCACGGCATCTGGTTCGACGCGGGCGAGGCGGAAACCGCGCTCGCCCACCCCGAGCCGAACATGATGGCGCGGGTGTTTCGCGCCGTGCTGCGGGGC
Organism: Gemmatimonadetes bacterium 13_1_20CM_4_69_16; assembly: GCA_001919865.1. GTDB lineage: Bacteria > Gemmatimonadota > Gemmatimonadetes > Gemmatimonadales > GWC2-71-9 > 20CM-4-69-16. The sequence goes on from MNIR01000003.1 coordinate 43,939, forward strand.
GTTTCGGGCGCGAAGGCGTCCGACACGTGACGCCGCCCACCCCCTTCCCGGGCGACCCGCCGATCACGCCGGAGCTGGTCCGCGACCACAATCTGACCGACGAGGAGTACCAGCGCATCGAAGCGATGCTGGGTCGCGCGCCCAGCTTCGCCGAGCTGGGCGTGTTCTCCGCGCTGTGGAGCGAGCATTGCTCGTACAAGCACTCCAAGCCCGTTCTCAAAACGTTCCCCACGGCCGGCCCGCAGGTCGTCCAGGGGCCCGGCGAGAACGCCGGAGTGCTGCGGCTGCCGGGCGGGTGGGCGGTCGCCTTCAAAATCGAGTCCCATAACCACCCCTCCGCGGTCGAGCCCTATCAGGGGGCCGCGACCGGCGTCGGCGGCATTCTGCGGGACGTGTTCACGATGGGCGCCCGGCCGGTGGCGCTGCTCAACAGCCTGCGCTTCGGACCGCTCGATGAGGCGCGCAACCGATATCTCTGCGCGGGCGCGGTGCGCGGCGTGGGCGACTACGGCAACTGCGTCGGCGTGCCCACGCTGGGGGGCGAGGTGGACTTCGGCCCGGGCTACAGCGGCAACCCACTCGTCAACGCGATGTGTGTCGGCCTGCTCCGGGAGCAGGACCTGATCACGGCGGCGGCGCATGGCGTGGGCAACGCGCTGCTCGTGCTCGGCTCCCGCACCGGACGAGACGGCATCCACGGCGCCTCGTTTGCCTCCGAGGAGCTGACACAGGAGAGCGAGCGGCGCCGTCCGCAGGTGCAGGTCGGCGATCCATTCACGGAGAAGCTGCTGCTGGAGGCGAGCCTCGAACTGATCGCCTCCGGCCACATCGTCGCGATCCAGGACATGGGCGCGGCGGGACTCACGTCTTCCTCGGCCGAGATGGCCGCGCGGGGCGGCGTCGGCGTGGAGATCGACCTGGCGCGCGTTCCCACGCGCGAGCCGGGGATGACGCCGTACGAGATTCTGCTCTCCGAGTCCCAGGAGCGGATGCTCGTCGTGGCCAAGGCGGAGCGCCTGCCGCAAATCCAAGCCATCGCGGCGAAATGGGAGCTCACGGCCACGCCGATCGGGCGCGTGACGGACGACGGCATGTACCGGGCCACCTGGAAGCAACGGGTGGTGGTGGAGATCCCGGGGCAGCGGTTGATCGAGGATTGCCCGGTGTATTCGCCAGCAGCCGAGGAGGATCCGGAGATCCGGCGCCGGCGAGCGCAGCGCCCGAGCCCCGAGTCCCCAGTCCCGAGCCCGGCCGAAGCGTTGCTCCGACTGCTCGATCATCCTGCCATCGCGTCGAAGCGCTGGGTGTACGAGCAGTACGACTCGACCGTGCGCGCGGGCACGGTGATCGGGCCCGGCGGCGACGCGGGAGTGATTCGGGTCCGGGATGCCGCGTTCGGCATCGCGGTGACAACCGACGGCAATGCCCGCTACGTGCTGCTCGATCCGTTCGAAGGCGGCAAGGCGGCGGTCGCCGAGGCGGCGCGCAACATCGCGTGCACCGGTGCGCGCCCCCTGGGGATCACCAATTGCCTGAACTTCGGCAGCCCCGAACGGCCGGCCGTGTTTTATCAGTTTCGCGAGGCGTGTCGGGGTATCGCGGACGCGTGTCGGGCGCTCGACACGCCCGTCACGGGCGGCAACGTGTCGTTCTACAACGAGAGCCCCACCGGCGCCGTGGACCCGACTCCGGTCATCGGCATGGTCGGCCTGGTCGGCCGCGTCGACCGTGCGGTCCCGAGCCATGCGCGGGCGCGCGGGGACGTGGTGTTTCTCGTGGGGGAGACCCACGCCGAGCTCGGGGGGTCAGTGCTGTGGGAAGCGCTGTACGGCCTCGTGGCGGGCACGCCACCGCGCGTGGACCTCGCGGTCGAACGCCGGCTCGTCGACTTTCTGGCCACCGGTGCGGAGCGCGCCCTGTTCCGCTCCGCTCACGACTGCTCACAGGGCGGGCTCGGCGTCGCGCTCGCGGAGGTGGCCATGGGCGGCCCGTACGACGAGACGGGGTTCGGGCTCGAAATCGACCTCACGACCTACGGCGGGCGGCTTGCGGCTGTCGAGCTGTTGTTCAGTGAATCGCAGGGCCGTGCGGTCCTGACCAGTGCGCCCGATCGCGCCGCCGCAGTCACCGCGCTGGCGGCGGAGCTGGGGGTAGCGGTGTCTCGCGTGGGGACCGTGGGAGAACGCGGCGGATCGGTAGGGCTGCGGCTGCGCGACGCTCACGTGGCGCACCCCGTGGACCGACTGCGTGAGGTATATTTCTGCGCCATCCCCCGTCGCATGGGAGACTGACGACAAGATGTGCGGCATCATCGGCGTCACCGGAGTTCCCGACGCTTCCCGCGTCGCCTACCTGGGCCTGTACAGCCTGCAGCACCGCGGCCAGGAGTCGTCCGGGATCGTCGTTGTGGACGGTCAGGGCGTCGCACGCTCCCACCGCGGAATGGGGCTCGTCTCCGACGTGTTCAACGAGAAGGTCCTGAGCGAGCTTCCGGGCGACGTCGCCATCGGGCACACCCGGTACTCGACCGCTGGGACGTCGGTGCTCGCGAACGCGCAGCCGATGCTGGCGCGCTATCGTGAAGGCCCGCTCGCCCTGGCCCACAACGGCAACCTCACCAACGCCGTGCAGCTCCGCTCCGACCTCGTCACCAAGGGCTCGCTCTTCCAGAGCTCATCGGACAGCGAGGTGCTCGTCCATCTGATCGCGCGCTCGGAGGCGCGCGAGCCGGAAGACCAACTGCTCGACGCGCTGGAGCGGGTCGAGGGGGCCTACTCGCTCGTGATCACCATCGGGCGCACCCTGTACGCCATCGTCGACCCGCGCGGCTTCCGGCCGCTCGTCGTCGGTCGGCTTGGGGGGGGGGGAGCGGGATCGCGCGGCTGGGTGGTGGCTTCGGAGACCTGCGCGCTCGACATCACAGGCGCCACGCTGGTGCGCGAGCTCGAGCCCGGGGCGTTCATCCGGATTCACGGCGCGGAGCTGGACGACCTGCCGGCACTGCCGGCGAAGCCGCATCGCCGCTGCGTGTTCGAGCTGGTGTATTTCTCGCGGCCGGACAGCACAGTCTTCCAGCGCTCGGTGGACGGGGTACGGCGGGCGCTCGGTCGCGAGCTCGCCCGCGAGCACCCGGCAGCCGGCACGGACTGCGTCTTCTCCGTCCCCGATTCGTCCAACGCCATGGCGCTCGGCTTCTCGGAGGAGTCGGGCATCAAGCTCGAGCACGCGCTCATCCGGAACCACTACGTCGGCCGCACCTTCATTCACCCGGCCCAGGCGGGCCGGATGGCCAAGGTGAAGATCAAGTTCAATCCCGTGCGCGAGGTGCTGGCGGGGAAGAAGGTGGTCGTGGTGGACGACTCGATCGTGCGCGGCACCACGAGCAAAGCGCTGGTCCAGCTGATCCGGCAAGCGGGTGCGGCGGAGGTGCATTTCCGCGTCGCCTCGCCCCCGATCACTGGTCCCTGCTACTACGGCATCGACACGCCGACCAAGGCCGAGCTCATCGGCTCCAGCCACGACGTCGAGCAGATCCGCGAGCACCTGGGCGTGGACACGCTCGGCTATCTGTCGCTCGAAGGGATGCTGCGCGCCGCGGGAGGGAACCCCGCCGACTTCTGCCACGCCTGCTTCTCCGGCGACTATCCGACAGAGATCCCGGAGGACCTGGAGCGCGCCCGCCATGCGGCGCCGCTGCTCGCCGCCCTCCCTTCCTGACTCGGTGACCGACCGTGCCGTCGCTCGAGCGCTGGGTGTATTCCTTCGGGTCAGGCCGGGCCGACGGCTCGGCCGCAATGCGCGACATCCTCGGCGGCAAAGGCGCGGGGCTCGCCGAGATGGCCAACCTGGGGCTCCCCGTCCCGCCGGGCTTCACCATCTCCGCCAAGCTGTGTCTCAGCTACCTCGAACAAGGCACATTCCCCGAGCAGCTGCGTGAAGAAGTCGGCCGCCGCCTGAAGCAACTGGAACAGACGACCAAGAAGCGATTCGGCGACCCGACCAAGCCGTTGCTCGTTTCAGTGCGCTCGGGAGCCGCCGTCTCGATGCCCGGGATGATGGAGACGATCCTGAACCTGGGTCTCAACGACGACACGGTGGAGGGGCTGATCCGGGAATCGCGTAACCGGGGCTTCGCCTACGACTCCTACCGGCGCTTCGTGCAGATGTACGGTGACGTGGTGTTCGACCTCGGGCGGGAGCCGTTCGAGGAAGTGCTGGCGGAGTTCCGGCAGCGCCGCAAGGTCACGCGCGACATCGACCTCCCTGCGGAGGACTTGAAGGCGCTGGTCCAAGAGTTCAAGTCGATCATCCAGGCAAAGCGTGGCGCGCCATTTCCCGAGGGCCCGGACGCCCAGTTGTGGGGCGCGATCGAGGCGGTCTTCCGCAGCTGGAACACGCGCCGCGCCGCGGACTACCGCAAGGTCCACGGCATCCCCGACGACCTGGGCACCGCGGTGAACGTCGTCGCGATGGTGTACGGCAACATGGGCGACGACTCGGGGACCGGCGTCGCCTTCACGCGCGACTGCCGCACCGGCGACCCGGTCCTGAATGGAGACTTTCTCACCAACGCCCAGGGGGAGGACGTCGTATCGGGTGCCCGGACGCCCGAGCCGATCGCGAAGCTCAAGCGCGGCAAGCTGGCCAAGGTGTACCGCGAGCTGGAGCGGATCGCGGCCAAGCTCGAGCGCCATTTCAAGGACGTGCAAGACATCGAGTTCACGTTCGAGCACGGCAAGCTGTTCCTGCTACAGACGCGCCGCGCCCAGCGGACCGGGCTCGCCGCCGTCCGGATCGCGGTCGAGCTGGTGGATGAGGGGCTGATCACGCCGGACGAGGCGATCCAGCGGGTTCCCCCCCAGGATCTCGATCAGCTGTTCCACCCCATGGTGGACCCGCACGCCCCGGTGACCGTGGTCGCGAAGGGCCTGCCGGCCTCGCCCGGGGCGGCCATCGGCGAGGCGGTGTTCGACGCCGACGAGGCCGAGGCGCTGGCGAAGCAGGGCCGCAAAGTCATCCTGATTCGGCCCGAGACATCGCCCGAGGACTTTCACGGCATCGTGGCGGCCCAGGCGGTGCTGACGGCCCGGGGTGGCATGACGAGCCACGCCGCGGTGGTGGCGCGTGGCATGGGCAAGACCTGCGTCGTCGGCGCCAAGGACATCGAGGTCGATCCTCACGCCGGCCGGTTCCGGGCCAACGGTCGCGTAGTGAAAAAGGGGCAGCGCATCACCGTGGACGGCACGACCGGACGGGTGATCCTGGGGGCGGCGAAGCTGGTGGAGCCGAAGGTCGGCGCGCACTACGCCAGGCTGATGGGCTGGGTGGATGAGCGGCGCCGGCTGCGGGTGCGGGCCAACGCGGACACGCCCCAGGACGCCCGGCGGGCCCGCGAGTTCGGCGCCGAGGGGATCGGGCTGTGCCGCACCGAGCACATGTTCTTCGAAGGCGACCGGATCACGGCGATGCGCCAGATGATCGTGGCGCCGGACGAGGCGGGGCGCCGGCTCGCCCTGGCGAAGCTGCTCCCGATGCAGCGGGCCGATTTCGAGGGACTGTTCGAGGCGATGGCGGGCTACCCGGTCACGATCCGGCTGCTCGACCCGCCGCTGCACGAGTTCCTGCCGCACGGCCGCGAGGAAGTGGCGGCGCTCGCGAAGGTGATGGACCTCTCCGCGGCGGAGCTGCAACGCCTGGTGGACTCGCTGGTGGAGGCGAACCCGATGCTCGGGCACCGCGGCTGCCGGCTCGGGATCACGTACCCGGAGATCACCGAAATGCAGGCGCGCGCGATCTTCGAGGCGGCGTGCCGGGTGGGCGCGCGCGGGAAGAAGGTCGTGGCCGAGGTGATGATCCCGCTCGTGGCGCACGTGGAGGAGCTGCGGCGCCAGGCGGAGATCATCCGGCGCGTGGCGCAGGAAGTGTTTCTGGCCGAGGAGCGGGGCGTGCCGTTCCTCGTGGGCACCATGATCGAGCTGCCGCGTGCCGCGCTCACCGCCGATGAGATCGCCAAGGAGGCGGACTTCTTCTCGTTCGGCACCAACGACCTCACGCAGACCACCTTCGGGCTGTCGCGCGACGACGCGTTTCGGTTTCTGCCGTTCTACGTGGACAGCGGAATCCTGAACGACGACCCCTTCCAGGTGCTCGACCAGGAAGGAGTCGGGAAGCTCATCGAGATCGCGGTGCGCCTCGGGCGGGGCACGCGCGGCGACTTGAAGATCGGCATCTGCGGCGAACACGGCGGCGAGCCCCGCTCGGTGAAATTCTGCCACCGCGTCGGCATGAACTACGTGTCGTGCTCGCCGTTCCGTGTGCCCATCGCGCGACTCGCCGCGGCCCAGGCGGCGCTCGAGGAGCAGGGCGTCGTCAACCGCACCAAGGCGACGGTCTAGCCCCTCGACAGGCCGGCCCCGATCAAGAGCGCGATCGCGAACTGAATCGCCGCGGCCGTGTAGGCCGTGCCCTTGGACGTCTGGTGCGTCACCCTGACGCCGACCGACGTCAGGAACAGCCCGTACAGGGTAAACGGGTTGATCCCCCGCAACAGCGCCAGGGTGAATCCCTTTGCCTCCGGAGCGAGCAAGTCGAGCCCCAGGGCGGGCTGCAGGTCCAGCATACTGGTAATCGAGCCGGGCCCCCGGATCAGCAACACGATCACGCCGATCACCTGCAGCAGTGCATAGCTGATCGAGGCGTACGTCGCCACACTGAGCAGGGTCGCGAATTTCGCCTCTCCTCCGAGGATCGACACGGTCACCCACAGGAGGCCGGCGCCGAGCACCAGAAACAATCCGTAGAAGATCGGGCCGACCACGAGACCGATCGGCGCGAATCTCATCGCCATCTGCTGCTGTTCGGGGGTCATGTTGGGAGTCTGGGCGAACTGCGCGGTCATCCCTGCCCGTATGAACGGCAGCTGGAGCGTGCCGATCAGGATAGTGATGACGGCGAGCGCGAGAAACGGCGCCAGGAAGCGCGGCTTCTCCCGCACCCGCTCGAACACCGCCGTCGGCTCGAACAGCACCCGCACGAGATCGAGGATCGCGCCCATCGGTTGCCCCGTAGAGAGATGGAGGGACTATGTTAGCGCCGGCGGGGAGAGAAAGCGAAAGGGGAAGAGGTGGGGGTCCTTCCCCTTCCCTCTTCCCCGTTTGTTTCGATGGAGGCGCGGGGAATCGAACCCCGGTCCGAGAATGACTCCGATACAGATGCTACGTGCGTAGGCGACGCTTTGCAGGTCTCACCACCGCGGCGCCTCGCCGGCCACGGCAGCGACGAGCCCTTGAAAGCTCTCGCGTGACCCGTTCGGGCCCCAGGTCACGCCAGCCCGACTTTGCGATACGTGAGCGCCGCCTCAGGCGGGCTGCCACTCACGCAGGTGCGTGAAGCCGAAGCTTACGCAGCCAGTGCCAGGTTTGAATTGGCAGTTATGAAATTTGCCAGTGGTTTAACCAGGTGACTGACAACCTGGGCACGCAACCATATCCTCGCCAAACCCGTCGAAGCCTGTCGCCCCCTCCCGAACCCAACCTAGCCGACGGCGACCGCTTTTTCAACTCGATTGCGCCCGCCTTGCTTGGCGCGGTACAGCGCGGCGTCGGCTGCACTGCGCAGGTTCGCGACTTGAGTGACGCTGTCGGGGTAGCTCGCCACGCCACAGGAGATCGCGAGCGGGTACGCCTCCCCGCCCCACCGCCACGCCGTCGCTTCCACGGTCGCGCGGATGCGGGCGGCGACCTCGAGTCCCGACTCGAGTGGTGCGTGGGGCATCCAGATGGCGAACTCCTCACCGCCGATCCGGGCGACGAGATCCTTGTCGCGCACCGCGCCCTCGAGGATTCGCGCCACGTGTCGCAGCGCCGCGTCTCCCGCGGCGTGGCCGAGCGTGTCGTTCAGCTTCTTGAAGTAGTCGAGGTCGCAGTAGATCAGCGTGGCCATCGCGACCGGCCTGGCGGCGCCGTGCCGCTGCACGGCGCGGTCGAACTCGCGCCGATTGCGGAGTCCGGTGAGCGGATCGCTCACCGCCCGCTGCTCCGCCTCGTGCACCGCGCGCGCCGCCGCGAGCCGCGCACCCAGCTCCACCACCAGGCGCGGCAGCGGGTCGGCGACTCGCGTCTCCCCGGGCAACGGTGGTCCCATCACCACCAGCACCCCGATAGCGAAGTGTCCGTCCAGCAGGGGATACGCGCTACCCGCGCGGTCCTGCCGCCGTCTGTCCGACAGCGCGCTCCCGAGGACGTCTTCGCGCCCCTGCGATACGACCGGTACGCGCCCCGCGATGGCCCGCATCGCTGGGGCGTCCGGCGCGAGCGATAGTCCCTCGAGGCGACTGTCCGCGGCCGTGGAGACCGCCACGATCCTGGCCTCCCCGGTGGCGGGGCCGACACCCTGCAGGGCGATCACCACGCCGCGCTGCACGAACTGTTGAGCCAGCGCCGCGCCGGCCTTGGCGATCCCCTCGAGCGTCTGTGCCCCCCCCACGATAGCCGCGAGCTGCTTCGCGACCAGTTGCGCCGGTTGCTCGGTAGGCTCGTGTCGCTGCGCGAGCAGCAGGCTCGCTACCACCCGGCGCAGCTCCTCCGCCACAGTCGCGGTGAGCTGAGACGTCGCGTCCGTTTTGGGGAGCAAGATGCCGGCGCCGAACGGAAAATCGCCGACACCGACGTACGTGCCCTCGGCCTCGCGTACCACGTGCGCCCGGCCGTCCACCGACGCGAGCTGCGCGATCGCCGCACCCCGACGTCGAATGTCGTAGCTCGTGTCGTCCTGCCCGGCCACTTCGATGTCCCCCTCCTCGAGCCCGACGACCCATCCCGCGCGGGCGCCGTGCGCGCGACGCAACAGGTCGATCGTGTGCCCGAAGTCGGAGGGGCGGGTCGCAGGGCGCTCGGAGAGCCACACGCGGATCAGCGGGGCGAGCGCCAGCCCCGTGGCGGCGAGAAACCCGCCCAGCGCCGCGAGCAGCGCCCACAGGCTCGCCTGCAGCACGGCCCAGACGACGGCGGCGAGGCCGAGCACGGCGAGCCCGCGCCCCGCCCACGCGCCGGCTCGTTTCATGTGTGGTTGATGCGGCTGGCGGCGGCGGCGGCGCCGAACCCGTTGTCGATGTTCACCACCGTGACCCCCGCGACGCAGGAGTTGAGCATGCCGAGCAAGGCGGCCACGCCGCCGAACGAGGCGCCATAGCCTACGCTCGTCGGGACGGCGATCACCGGCACCGCGACGAGGCCGCCGACGACGCTCGGCAGGGCGCCTTCCATGCCCGCCACCACGATGATGACCGCGGCGCGGCGCAGCGCCTCGGTCTGGGTAAGCAGTCGGTGAATCCCGGCCACCCCGACGTCGGTCAGCCGGTCCACGCGATTGCGCAGCGCCCGTGCCGTCACGGCCGCCTCCTCCGCGACGGGGAGATCGCTCGTTCCCGCCGTGACGACCAGGATGACTCCCCGCCCGGTCGGCGCCGGCTCGGGTTCGGGCGCCAGGTAGATGGTGCGGCCGAGCTCGTTCGCCTCAGCCCGGGGAAAGCGGGCGACCAGTGCGTCGCGCTGTCCGGCATCCGCCCGCGTGGCAAGGAAGCCGCCGTGCGCCGCCGCCAGTCGCTCGGCGATCGCCACGACCTGGGCGGCCGTCTTCCCTTGACCCAGAATCACCTCCTGATGCCCCTGGGTGAGGGGCCGGAGGTGATCGATCGTCGCGAACGGCAGGCGCTCGAACAGCCGCCCCAGGTCGTCCAGCTTCACGCCGCCCGCTCTACCGCCGTCGCTTCCAGATAGGCGGAGAAGATCGCCGCGGCCTGCTGCATCGAGTCGATCTGGAACAGCCGCTCTCGCAACGCCGCGGCGCCGGGCACACCCTTCGTGTACCAGCCGAAGTGCTTGCGGAACTCGAGGGCCGTCTTGCGCGTGTCCCCCTGGAGCTCGAGCGCCAGCCGCGCGTGCTCCAGAGCGGTCGCGAACCGCTCGTCCGGTGTCGGGTCCGCCCGCTTGGGGCGCCCGGCAAGCAGGTCCCGGGCCTGCGCGAAGAGCCAGGGGTTGCCGAACGCGCCGCGCGCCACCATCACACCGGCGCAGCCCGTGTGGCGCTGCATGGCGAGGACATCCTCCGGCGTGTTCACGTCGCCGTTCCCGATCACGGGGATGTCCAGTGCCTCGACCACGCGGGCGATCTCGTCCCAGTCGGCCTGCCCGGAGAACATCTGGGTGCGGGTGCGGGCGTGCAGCGTGAGCGCCCGCGCGCCCGCCTCACGGCAGCGGAGCGCGATCCCGACGGGGTCGCGCTGCGACTCGTCCCATCCGCTCCGGATCTTGACCGTCACCGGCAGATGGGTCGCGCCGCACACCGCACGGATGATTCCCTGGACCAGGCCGAGATCCTTGAGGCAGCCCGAGCCGCCGTTGTTCTTCACCACCTTCTTGACCGGGCACCCGAAGTTGATGTCGATGAAGTCGGGCTGGCAGACCTGGGTCACCATCTCCGCCGCGCGCGCCATGATTGTGGCGTCCGCGCCATACAGCTGAATCCCGATGGGGCGTTCCGCCAGCTGGAACCGCATGTCCTCGAAGATGTGCTCGATGCCGCGCGCCACGCCCACCGCGGAGATGAACTCCGACACGACCACATCCGCCCCGAACCGGCGGCACAGCAGCCGGAACGGCGACTCCGAGACCCCGGACATCGGGGCTAGAAAGAGCGGCACGTCGTGCGCGACGCGGTACGGGAAGTGCATGGCAGACAACGTAATGACGCGTTGCGTAAGAGGCAACCACTCATTACGTTACGCCGCCGTTCATAGGGGAGCGAGTGCCGTGCGACTGCGGGAATTCTTTTCCGAAGACGGTATCAACCTCGACCTCGCGAGCACCACCAAGGACGAGGTGCTCAAGGAGCTGGTCGGCCTCCTCAAGCTGGACGAGAAGTCCGAGCAGACCCTGGTCAAGATGCTCAAGCGGCGCGAGACCCTGGGCTCGACCGGCATCGGCCAGAACATCGCCATCCCGCACTGCCGGGCGCTGGCGGTGAATCGACTGCGCGTCGCATTCGGCCGGAAGCTCCAGGGCATCGACTTCAACGCCATCGACGGCAAGCCGGTCCACTACTTTTTCCTCATCGTCGCGCCCCCGCTGGAAGTGTCCAATCAGTATCTCCCCGTGCTCGGCAAGATCGCCCAGTTCGCCAAGGAAGCGGACGTGCCGGAGAAGCTCGCGAAGCTGGGTAGCCCGAAGGAATTCTT
>MNIR01000037.1 GCA_001919865.1 Gemmatimonadetes bacterium 13_1_20CM_4_69_16
TGAAGAGTGCCAACCCGCCCGACTTCACGAAGACCCGTCTTGAGATCGCCATCGGTGCTCCTCCTAGCCTGTGCCGCCCTGTGCCGCCCGTTGCCGCCTACTGCCGCTGAAACTCCGGTCCGCCGATCGCCAGGCCGATCGCCAGCGCTCGAGCCTGCACAGGATCGCTGACGTCTGATATCTGACGTCTAATGACCGCCTTGGTGTTCTCCGACATAGTACCGCCCAGGATCCGCTCGTTCACCGCGGCGACCAGGTCCTCGCCCTCCGGCGTCGCGGGCACGATCGAATCGAGGCTCACGGTCACACCGGGCAATTTCCCGGCGGCGAGCGCCACCGCCGCGTTCATCCGGTCGAGTAGCGCGCCGCTGTTCACCCACGCCTCTTCCCGCTCGGGATAGCCATCGGGCGCGATGTGGAGATAGAGCGGCTCGCCGAGCCGCGCCACGACCTGAGCCAGACGGGGCGTCGTGTCCGGGTCGGCGGCCACGGCGCGCGTGGCGCTCACGACGAACTCGAGCGGCGTCTTGATCTTGGCGCGCGCGTTCTCCGGGGCCCAGAAGTCGGGCGACCGGAAGATCGCGCGCAGCACGTCGCGGATGTCGCCGTGCGAGCGCCGCCACGCGGCGACCGCGTCGTCCACGCAGCCGTCCGGGGGGTCGTCGTTCACGAATCGCTGGCACAGCTTACGACTCACGTGGTGCATGGTGGCGGCGTGGTCGGCGAGCAGCTTGAGCAGGCGCACTCCCTCGTCCATTCCATGGCCAGCGGGGAACGTCACGCCCAGCACCACCTTCTCACCGTAGTCGTGGGCCCAGTCGTGGAACTCGAAGTCGCCGCCCTGTTGCGGTCGCCGCACGCTCCAGCCGGTGAAAATGCGCGCGACCGCGATGACGTCCTGTTGAGTGTAGCCGCCGTCTACGCCGAGGGTGTGCAGCTCGAGCAGCTCACGCGCGTAGTTCTCGTTGATGCCCTTCGGCATGCGCTCGGCGGCCTGCCGGCGCAGCGAGTCGGCGCGCATCGGATCCCGCCCCGGATCGAACAGCGGCGGGCGGCCGAACATCGGGCGCGGGCCGAACAGCGGCCGGGCACGCAGCCGCATGGCTTGCGGCGGCATCGAGCCAGGGGCCACGCTCTCCCAGTTGTCCAGGTAAAACAGCATCGCGGGGCTCTTGGCCGTCGCGATCAGGAGGTCCTCGAACTTGCTTAGCGCCCGCGGCCGGATCGTCTGCTCGATGTAGGAGGGCGTCAGAAACCGGTCGGCGCCCTTCGCCAGGAACACGTTGAAGTGGTTGGTCCAGAAGTCGACCATCACCTCGTACAGCTGTCGCTCGGAGAGGGCGGCGCGCACGACCGCCAGGTCCGCGAACTCGCCGCCGAGGCGACGCTCCCGCTGCGCCACCGGGTTCTGGTCCGGTCGCTCCGCGCTGTCCGCGCCGCCGGCGCGCTTGCGCTCGCGACGTTCACGCTCCGCGTCGAGGTACAGCTTGGCCAGATCGCCACGGTCGTAGTCGAGGATGTCGAAGGCCCGCTCGCGCTCGGCGAGTGCGTGATCATCAATCTTGGAGGGGGAGAGCTGCCGGTCGATCCACTGCATCACGCCCGCGGCCGCCACGCGGTCGACCTCTCCCGGGCGGGGACCGTAGGCGAGGCGGTTGAGCGCGTGCAAAGCCGAGTCGCGCGGCGTGAGGATCGGGCTTTGCGCGGTCGCCCCACGCAGGGGCCACGCGGCCAATACCCCGCACACACACGCCAGGACCCGGGTCTTCATACGGTTATATTGACGCACAGCCTCCGCGAGACGTTAAGGTACTGACCGCGCCACGCTTCACCCCCCACGGTATGCGCATGCCCCGACGGAGCTTACTGTCGGGCGAGGACGGCAAGCCACCCACCTGGGACGAGCGGCTGCAGGCGCTCAAGTACGTCCCACCGCTTCTCAAGTTCGTGTACCAGACCCACCGTGGCTATACCGTCGCCATCCTGGCGCTGCGGGCGGTGCGCTCGTTGGTGCCGCTCGCCGTGCTGTGGATTGGGAAGTTGATCATCGACGGGGTCATCGGCGCGGTACGGCTGCGAGCGGCCGGGGAAATCGTCGACTGGTGGCATCTGGGCGGTCTGGTGGCGCTCGAGCTCGGCATCGCCGTGGCCGGGGAAGGACTCGCTCGGCTGTCCTCGCTGCTCGAGAGCCTGCTGGGGGACCTGTTCTCAAACCGCATCAGCGTGCGCTTGATGCAGCACGCTGCGACACTCGACCTCGCGCAATACGAGGATGCGGAGACCTACGACCACTTGGAGCGCGCCCGGCGCCAGACCGTCGGACGGATCGGGCTGATCGCGCTGCTGCTCGCGACGGGCCAAGACCTCATCACGCTGGCGGCGCTGGGTGGCGTGCTGCTGGTGCAGCTGCCCTGGCTGCTGCTCCTGCTCGTCGTCGCGGTGCTACCGTCGTTCGTCGGGGAGACGCACTTCGCGGCCCTCGGCTACTCGCTGCTGTTCCAGTGGACGCCGGAGCGGCGGCTGCTGGACTATCTGCGCTACGTCGGCGCCTCCGACGAGATGGCCAAAGAGGTGAAGCTCTTCGACCTGTCGGACTTTCTCATCGGCCGCTATGCGAAGCTTTCGGACGAGTTCTACGAGGCGAACAAGCGGCTCGCGGTCAAGCGCAACCTCGTTTCCACGCTGTTCGTGACCATCGGGACGCTCGGCTACTACGCCGCCTACGGCGTGATCATCTACCTCACCGTGCTGGGCCGCTTCACGATCGGCGCGCTCACGTTCCTGGCGGGCTCGTTCCGCCAGAGCCGCGACCTGATCCAACGCGTGCTGCTCTCGCTGTCGCAGGTGTGGGAGCAGAGCCTGTATCTGTCGGACCTGTTCACATTCTTCGACGTGCGTCCGCGGGTGACGTCCCAGCCGGGGGCACGGCCGGTGCCTGTGCCGATCCGCGACGGCTTCGAGTTTCAGGATGTGGGCTTCCGGTACCCGGGGTCGGATCGGTGGGCGGTACGGCACCTGTCGTTCACGTTCGATCCGGGTGAGCGCATCGCGCTGGTGGGGGAGAACGGGGCGGGAAAGACCACTCTCGTGAAGCTCCTCGCCCGGCTGTACGACCCGGACGAGGGCCGCATCCTGCTCGACGGCGTCGATTTGCGCGACTACGACTTGGGCAGCCTGCGCCGGAACATCGGCGTCATCTTCCAGGACTTCGTCCGCTACGATTTCATCCTCAAGGAGAACATCGGGGTGAGCCAGGTCGAGGCGCTGGACGACGAGGAGCGAGTGCGCGCGGCGGCGCGTCGCAGCCTCGCCGATTCGGTCGCGTCCCGGCTCGAACAGGGTTACGATCACATGCTGGGGCGCCGCTTCGAGGGCGGGGTGGAGCTGTCGGGGGGCGAGTGGCAAAAGGTGGCGCTGGGGCGCGCCTACATGCGCGACGCCCAGGTGCTGATCCTCGACGAGCCGACCGCTTCGCTCGACGCCCGCGCTGAGTACGAAGTGTTCTTGCGGTTCGCCGAGCTGACGAAGGGGCGCATGGCCGTGCTCATCTCGCACCGCTTCTCGACGGTGCGGATGGCGGACCGGATACTCGTGTTGCGAGGCGGCGAGCTGGTCGATCAGGGGACGCACGAGGAGCTGGTAGCTCGCGGCGGGCTGTATGCCGAGCTGTTCAGCCTCCAGGCGGCGGGGTATCGCTAGGTGCCACCGTGGTTGCAGCGACTCCCGGCCCACGTGGAAGGCGGAGGCGGCGCGTGGAGTAGCACAGCGCCGCCAGCAGGCGCAGGCCTAGGTAAGCGAGCGGCGAGTAGATGGCCAACTCAACCTCGAAGCCCTGCGACAGCTTCGCTATCGAGACGAAGGTGCGAACGAGAGTTTGCTTCACGGCTGCCTCTTATAGGCAGGTACGGGCTGCGCGGTGCGGGAGTTGAATACCGCTGCAGTCCGCAACGGCCGCAGAGCGATTCGGTCCCAGCGGTGGAGTATTACGAGACGTCAGGAGGACACATGCGCACGGTCAGGTTGACACTGGTCACACTTGCGGTCGCGGTGCTCGCCGGCGGCGCGCCGCTCCGCGCACAGCGGCGCGGCAACGTCCTGAGCACGGAAGAGATCGAACGGGCGAAGTCCAACGTCGGCACCGCGTATGACCTGGTGCAGACGCTGCGGCCCCGTTGGCTCCAGGTGCACGAGCTCACTCGTCTCCCCGGACGGGCCGACGAGCCGGTCAGGACCACGCCGGTGCACGCCTACGTCAACGATGTCGATATGGGGCAGGTCGACTACCTAAAGACGATTCCGGCTGAAACGGTTCTAGAGATGCGCTGGCTCAGTGCGAACGAGACGGCGAGCCGCTACGGGCCCACCGATGGTCAGACCGCGGTCGTCGTTCGATTGAAGCGGTGACCCTCGGCGACGCTCAGCGCGTGGTAATGACCTGGATCGCGCCGTGCAGGTGCCCGGGGCCGAAGCGGGCCTCCGCTTCGGACGCGCTGTAGTGGCGCACCACGGTGACGCCGGTGACCTGGATCGTGCGGAGCGATTCAGGGCCGCCGAGGCGACTCTGGTCGAGGTACACGACGACGTCCCCTTCCGCCTCGGGACGCAGCGTCGTGGGATTGCGCCGGAACCAGATCGGTCGTAGTGCGCGCAACGCTTCGAACAGCGTGGAAGAGCTGGAAACCTTGGCGAGTTCCTCCATCGTCACGGCGTCACTGCTGCGCACCGGGGCCGGGGCCCCGGGCCCTCGCGTGCCGCGGCTGGCACTGCCGCACCCCTCCAGGAGGAGGAGCGCGCCCAGCGCCAGGGTCAGCGATCGAGCGTACATTGCCGGCTCCTGCAGTGATCGTTCCCCGTCGAAGCTACGCGCCGGGCGCGGAGCGTGCCACCGGCAGGGCGGCGTGAGCGCCGCGGGGTCCCGCCTCCGGGTTCTGTTCGCCGCGACCCTGTTCTCCACCGGCGGTGCGGCTTTCAAGCTGTCCGGGTTCACCGGTTGGCAGGTCGCGGGGCTGCGCGGTGCAGTGGCGGCGATCGCCGTGTTGGCCATGGTCCCGCAGGCGCGTCGCGCCTGGACGTGGCGTGCGGCGCTGGTGGGCGGCGCCTATGCCGTCACGACCATCCTGTTCGTGCAAGCCAACAAACTCACGACGGCCGCGAGCGCGGTGTTCCTGGAGGACGCGAGCCCGCTCTGCATCCTCGTGCTCGGGCCGTGGCTGCTGCGCGAGCGCGTGCACCGCGCGGACTTGGCGTTTCTCCTCACCGTTGCGGTGGGAGTGGCGCTGTGCTTCGTGGGCGTCGAGCCGCCGCGCGCCACGGCGACCAACCCGCTGCTTGGGAACGTGCTCGCGGCAGTCAGCGCGGTGACGTTCGCGCTGGTGGTGATCGGCTACCGCTGGCTGACGCAGCGCCCCGGCGGCTCGGCCGCGTCGGTCGCGGCGGCCGCGGTGTCAGGGAACGTGCTGGCGTTCGCCCTTTCGCTGCCGTGGATGTTTCCGGTCAGCGGCCATGCCGTCGACTGGTTGATCGTGCTCTACCTCGGAACGGTGCAGCTTGGCCTCGGTTACGTGCTGCTGTCGCAAGCGATGCCCTACGTCCCGGCGCTCCAGGTGTCGCTCTTGCTGCTGCTCGAGCCGGTGCTCAACCCGATCTGGGCGTGGCTGATCCACGGGGAGACGCCGAGCGCGTGGTCGCTCGCCGGAGGGGCGCTCATCCTCGGCGCTACGCTGATCCGGATGATGCACGACGCGAGACGGACGACGGGTACGACCGGCAGGGGAGCGGCTGCGCCGCCCCCGGCCGGGTCGTACCCGTCGTGTGGTCCTGCCGCTACTTGGTGCTGTCCTTCTTCTCTTGCTGGTCCTGGTGCTGATCCTTCCGGTCCTGGCGCAGGTCGCGGCGATCCGAGCGCGTGTCGCGCACGTCGTGCCGGCGGTCGCGGCGGTCCTGCCGCAGGTCGCGGCGGTCACTCCGGAGATCGCTCCGGTCCTTCCGGGCGTCCTTCAGGTCGCCCTCCTTGACGTCCTGCCGGATGTCCTGGCGGTCCTGGCGCAGGTCCTTCCGGTCCTGATGAATGTCTTTCGAGTCGTGCCGGATGTCCCGGCGGTCGCCGCGCAGCTCGCGGCGGTCGTGGCGGACCTCCTTGCGATCCTTCTTGCCAGCGGAATCCCCCGCATCCTGAGCTGACACGACGGCGGGCAGGCTCAGGGCAAGCGCCACAGCGGTGAGCAGCGCGAAACGGCCTCGCATAATTCGTCCTCGGTGAAGGTTCACAGATGAGACCCGACGACCGGGGCGACGTTAACAGGACACCCCGCGGTCATGGTGACGAAGGTCACATCCGCTAGATTGCAGCCCGCATGCCCGCGACCCGCTCCCGCCTCGGCGTGATCTTTCTGACCGTCCTGATCGATTTGATCGGGTTCGGAATCGTCATGCCGATCCTGCCGGTCTTCGCCCAGCGGTTCGGGGCGCAGGGGATCGGCTACGGTGCCCTCGTGTTCGTCTTCTCGGCGATGCAGTTCCTCGCGACGGCGTTGCTCGGCCGGGTGTCGGATCGGATCGGGCGCCGGCCGATCCTGCTCACGACGATGCTGTTCAACGCCGCCGGTTACGTGTTGTTCGCATTTGCCCCTTCCTACGCGGCGCTGTTCGTCGCCCGGGTGATCTCGGGCTTCGCGAGCGGCAACATCTCGGCGGCGCAAGCGTATGTGGCGGACATCACGTCGCCGGCGGAGCGCGCCCGGGGGATGGGGACGATCGGCGCGGCATTCGGGATCGGGTTCGTCCTCGGTCCGATGATCGGCGGACTCGCCGACCACTACCTCGGGCACCTCGCGCCGGGTCTGATCGCCGCGGGGCTCTCGCTGGTGAACTTCGTCTCGGCGAGTGCCATCCTGCCCGAGTCGCTCGCCGCCCAGCACCGCACCGTGCGGCCGGTGTTCGACTTCGGCCACATGGGCGAAGCGCTGGCGCGGCCGGAGCTCCGGCCGCTGATGCTGGTCTGGCTCATCGCCCCGTTCTCCTTCGCGGGTTACACGGTGGCGCTGCCGCTGCACGCGACCAAGGCGCTGGGGTGGGGAGCGAAGGAGCTGGGCTGGCTGTTCGTCGTGATCGGCACGATCGCCGCGGCGGTGCAAGGCTTTCTGTTCGGGCGCATCGAGCGACGCACCGGCGCGCGCGCGCTGCTGATCGTCGGGCTGTTCGGAATGGCGGTCAGCATCGCCGTCGTGCCTTATGCCACCACGAGTCTCCTGATCTACGCCTGGACGGTGCCGCTCGCCTTCGCGAACAGCCTATTCGCGCCGGCCGCGTCCGGACTGGTCTCCATCTACGCCGATCCCACGGAACAGGGCACGATCCTCGGGGCCGCGCAGGCCTTTGCCGCCCTGGGCCGCTCCTTCGGGCCGCTCGTCGCGGGCTGGGCGTACGATGGTCTGGGACAGCGGACCACATTCTTCTTGGCTGGCGCGGTGATGCTCCTGGGGGGAGTGGCGGGGCTGCGGCTGCGCAAGGCCGGAGGGGTCGCGCTGTCGCGGTCGTCCTGATCGCCTAGCCGTCTGTTTCCGGTGTCGGCATATTTTCTTCCCCCCGGCCCGAGCCGTGCATGCGCGTCTACAAGACAGGAGAAATCCGCAACGTGGCCGTCGTCGGCCACGGCGCGAGCGGCAAGACCTCGCTGGTCGACGCCCTCGCGTTCGTGGCCGGCACGAGCAAACGCCATGGGTCCGTGAAAGACGGCACCGCCCTCACCGATTACACCCCCGACGAAATCGAGCGCAAGTACTCCATTAACCTCGCCATCGGCGTGGCCGAGTGGATGGACACGAAGCTCAACGTGATCGACACCCCGGGCTACCTCGACTTCACGGGTGAGGCCCTGGCGGGCGTGTATGCCGCCGACGGTGCGGTGGTCGTGGTCTCGGCGACGGGGGGCGTCGAGGTGGGCACGGAGAAGGTGTGGGACTACTGTGAGGCGCGCGGCGTCCCGCGCCTCTTCTTCATCTCCCTGATGGACAAGGAGCACGCCGGCTTTGAGAAGGTGTACGGCCAGATCAAGGACCGACTCACGCCGAAGGTGATCCCGGTGGAGATCCCCGTGGGCGAGGGCCCCGACTTCCACGGGATCATCAACCTGTTCTCGAAGAAGTGCCACATGTACAAGAAGGGGACCAAGGCGGGCGAGTACGAGGAGGTCGACGTTCCCGCGGAGTACGAGGCGCGGTTCGAGCGATACTCGAAGGAGTTGATCGAGCGCATCGCCGAAACGGACGATACACTGCTCGAGCGCTACCTCGGGGGCGAGGAGATCGGGCGGGACGAGGCGATCAAGGCCATGAAGGCGGGGATGGCGAAAGGCGAGCTCTTCCCCCTGTTCTGCGGGGCGGCGGAGCTCACCTACGGGACGCGGGCGCTGTTGTCCAAGATGGTGGAGCTGCTCCCGGCGCCGCACGAGCGCCCGCCCGTCGAAGCCCAGAAATGGGGGAGCGCCGAGCGGCTCACGCTGCGGGCGGAAGACGGCGGGCCGTTCGTTGCCCAGGTGTTCAAGACGATATCCGAGCCGCACGTGGGAGACGTGACCTATTTCCGCGTGTATTCCGGCACGGTGAAGAACGGGCAGGACGTGTATAACGCCCCACGGGCGGCGGTCGAGAAGTTGAACCACCTGTGCGTCAGCATCGGCAAGGACCGCTCGGAAATCGCCGAGCTGCACGCGGGGGACATCGGAGTGGTGGCGAAGCTGCGCGACACGCACACCAACGACACGCTCTCCACTCGCGAGGCGCCCATCGTGCTCCATAAGATCCCGTTCCCGGAGCCGGTCATCACGGTGGCAATCGAGGTAAAGCAGCGCGGCGAGGAGGAGAAGCTCTCGAACGGGCTGCACAAGCTGCACGAGGAGGACCCCACGTTCCAGCACGAGTACAACGCCGAGCTCGGGCAGACGCTGATCCGTGGGTTGGGCGAGCGTCATCTCGAGATCATCGTGGGCCGCCTGGCCCGCAAGTACGGCGTGCACGCCGTGACCACCAAGCCGAAAGTCGCCTATCGGGAGACATTCCGGGGGAAGGCGGAGGGCCAGGGCAAGCACAAGAAGCAGACCGGCGGGCGCGGCCAGTACGGCGACTGCTGGATCCGGATCGCGCCCTTACCGCGGGGCTCGGGGGTCCAGTTCGTGGACGAGATCGTGGGCGGCGTGATCCCGCGGCAGTACATCCCAGCGGTGGAGCGCGGGATCCAGGAAGCCGCGGCGCGGGGTCCGGTGGCGGGGTATCCGGTGGTGGACTTCAAGGCGGAGCTGTACGACGGCTCCTACCACGACGTCGATTCCAACGAGATGTCGTTCAAGATGGCGGGCATCCTCGCGTTCCGAAACGTGAGCCCCAACTGCAAGCCGGTGCTGCTCGAGCCGATCATGGAAGTCGAGGTGTGGACGCCGGACGAGTATCAGGGGGCCGTGATGGGCGACCTCTCCTCTCGGCGTGGCCACATCCTCGGCACGGAGAAGGACGGCCGGCTCACGAAGGTGAAGGCGCTCGTCCCGGAGGCGGAGCTCGACCGCTACGCGACCACGCTGCACTCGCTGACGCACGGGCGGGGGACGTACCGCGCGAAGTTTCACGTGTATCAGGAGGTGCCGCCGGAGGTGGCGCACAGGGTGATCGAGGCGCGAAAAAAGGAGCTGGAGGAGGCCAAGGCGTCGTGACGGCATGCACCGAGGAGGGCCAGTGCTGATGAGACTGACATTGCTATGCGCCGTTCTCGCGGCCGCGGCCTGCGAGCGGATGCCGAGGAGTTCCGGGCGCTCTGACACGGCGGCGGCGCTCCCAGACTCCGAGGCAATCGCCGGGCAGCCGCCCGTTCCGACGCCCATGGTCCAACCCGCTGCGCCGCCAGCCCCGGGCGCCACGAAAGTCACGGTCGTGGAGGGATTCCTCACGCCGGAGTCCGTGCTGCACGACTCGGTCCAGGACATTTATTTCGTTTCGAACATCAACGGCAACCCGACGGCGAAGGACAACAACGGCTTCATCAGCCGCGTCAAGCCGGACGGGGCGGTCGAGAATCTCAAGTTCATCGAGGGTGCGCGGAACGGCGTCACACTCAACGCCCCCAAAGGGCTGGCGCTCCAGGGCGACACGCTGTGGGTGGCCGATATCGATGTGATCCGCTCGTTCAATGCGAAGACGGGTGCCCTGATCGACAGCGTGAGCCTTGCCAAACTCGGCGCCGTGTTCTTGAACGACCTCGCCGTCACGCCGACCGGGGCGGTCTACATCACGGACACCGGTATCCGGTTCGACGACGTGGGCAACGTGCTGCACCCCGGGCCGGATCGAGTCTTCCGCATCGGCCCGGATCGGACGGTCAGCGTAGCGGTGCGTGGCGACACGCTCGGTCGACCGAACGGGATCGCGTTAGACCCGGTGGGCAAGCGCTTCGTGATCGTCGAGTTCGGCGGCAAGTCGGTGCTCGCGTGGAAGCCCGAGGACAAGGCGCCGAGCGTCATCGCCAAGGGCGCGGGAGCGTTCGACGGTGTCGTGATCGCGGGTCGGAAGATTCTCGTGTCGAGCTGGAATGATTCGACGGTGTCGAGCTACGAGACCGGTCAGGAAGTGAAGGTGGTGACTGGCGTGCCGAGCCCGGCCGACATCGGCTACGACGCGAAGCGCAACCGCCTCCTGATCCCCATTTTCACGGGGAACCGGGTCGAGATCTGGCAGCTGCCGTGAGTCGTGGCGGCGCGCTGCTCGCGCTCATCGCCGTGCGCGCCGCGGCGCAGGGGCCGCCCGCCGGGTCGGAGTGGCGCGCGTACGGCAACGATCCCGGCGGGTCGCGCTTCTCACCGCTGGCGCGGATCAGCGTCGCCAACGTGCAGCAGCTGCGGCTCGCCTGGGTGGCCCGCACCGGCGACTTCATGACCGACCGCGGCCGCTTCGAGGCGACGCCGCTCCTGGTGGACGGCGTGCTGTACGTGTCCACGCCGCTCGGCAGCGTGGTGGCGCTCGACCCCGCTACCGGCGCCGAGCGCTGGAAGTACGAGGGGACCGTCCGCTTCGGGTACGACGACTACGGAGACTTCGCGAATCGCGGAGTGGCGGCGTGGCGGGACGGTCGGGGGAGCGGCGCGTGCGCCGGGCGGATCTTCGTCGCCACCGTGGCCGCGCGGCTCACCGCGCTGGACGCCCGCACCGGCCGGCCGTGCGAGAGCTTCGGCGAGCATGGCCATGTGGACCTGACGCGCGGCCTGCGCCACCAGCCCGAGTACCACTGGGAGTACGGGGTCACGTCGCCTCCCCTGGTGGTAGGGGACCTCGTGCTCGTGGGCTCGGCGGTGCCCGATAATCACCGCGTCGACGCCCCGGAGGGGGTGATCCGCGCCTTCGACGTCCGCAGCGGGGCGGTGCGTTGGCGGTTCGACCCGATTCCGCGGCAGCCCCACGATACGGGGTACGAGACGTGGATCGGCCCCACCGCGCACAACACCGGCGCCGCCAACGCGTGGTCCATCTTCTCGGCGGATCCCGCGCGGGATCTCGTGTTCATCCCGGTCGGCAGCGCGAGCCCCGATTTCTACGGCGGCGAACGGCGCGGTGACAACCACTTCGCCAACTCAGTGGTGGCGCTGCGCGCGTCTACGGGACGGTTCGTCTGGGCGTTCCAGGTCGTGCACCACGACTTGTGGGACTACGACGTGCCCGCCCAGCCGGTGCTGTTCACGCTACGCCGCGGCCGCGACTCCATCCCCGCCGTCGCCGTGGCAACCAAGATGGGGCATCTCTTCATCCTCGACCGCAGGAGCGGGGTGCCCCTCTTCCCGGTGGAAGAGCGGCCGGTGCCCACCAGCGACGTGCCCGGCGAGGTCGCCTCGCCGACCCAGCCGTTTCCGCCGTCGGCGTTCCGTCTCGTACCCGAGTCGCTTGCGGCGGGCGACGCGTTCGCGGTGACGGACTCGATGCGGGCGGCGTGTCGCGCCCGCATCGCGGCATTGCGCTACGAGGGCGTGTTCACGCCGCCGTCGCGGCGCGGCACCATCATCTGGCCCGGCAACCTCGGCGGGATGAACTGGTCGGGCGTGTCGGTGGACGAGCGGCGCGGCATCGTCATCGCGCCCACCAATCGGCTCGCCATGGTGGTGACGCTGATCCCGCGTGACAGCCTCCACGCGGCCCATATGGCACATCCGGACCTCGAGTTCGGCCGACAGGCAGGCACGCCCTACGGGATGAGCCGCGACCACCTCGGGATCTGCACGCCGCCGCCGTGGGGCACGCTCACGGCGCTGGACCTGAGCGCGGGCACGGTCAAATGGCAGGTGCCGCTCGGCGCGATGCCGCAGCTGGCCCAGGTCCCGCAGTCCGCGGCGTGGGGCTCGTTCAACCTCGGGGGTGCGTTGCTCACGGCGAGCGGGCTGGTGTTCATCGCGGGTACGTTCGACCAGCACCTGCGAGCATTCGATGTCGAGACCGGACGGGAGCTGTGGAGCGCGGCGCTGCCCGCCGCCGGGCACGCGCTTCCGATGACGTACGTCGCCGAGGGGCGGCAGTACGTCGTGGTCGCGGCGGGCGGCCACGACCGCCTCCACACAACCATGGGGGACTACGTTCTGGCGTTCACGCTGGCGGGGCCCGGTGCTCCGGTCCCCGACACGACGCCCGGGCCGCTCGGGGGCGACTACTCCGGCGAGATGCACATCGGCGACGCGCGCTTCGCCATGGGGCTGGCGCTGCGCCCCGCTGGCGACTCGTTCACGGCGAGCGTGAGCATCGACTCGGTGCAGATCACGGGCCCGGTGTCGGCGCGGCGCAGCGGGCGGGGCGTGACCGTGGGGTTCCCGCTCGCGTACCCTGCGAAGCAGGGGTGCACCGCCACACTGACGATGACGCTACAGCTGTGGAACGCCGGGCGGCTGCTCGAGGGCGGCGGCACGTTCGACGGCACCTGTGCCGAGCGCGGGCACCAAGACGCGGCGTTCGTGTTCCGGCGGCGGGGGAGGGGCTGAGCTGACGCGGGCGCTCGTGCGAGAGAGATGAGCGGCGGGGAGCGTCGAGGAGCATCGCTCGCATGCCGGCACGCTTACCCTATGAGGATCGGCTCCTGCGCGGCCGGCTGCCTATACACGTAACGCTGCCCCGCGTAGTTCCGCAGCACGACTTCCTGGTCGCTCAGCGACTCGACGTACTCCGGAAGCAGCGGGATCTTGCCGCCGCCACCCGGGGCGTCGATCACGAAGTGCGGGACGGCCAGCCCCGAGGTCCAGCCCCGCAGGGCCTGAATGATCTCGAGCCCTTTCTCGACGGTGGTACGGAAGTGCTCGGCGCCCGCGACTTGATCGCACATGTAGATGTAGTAGGGGCGCACCCGCGCGGCGAGCAGTCTTTGCATCAGCCGCTTCATCACCTCGGGATCGTCGTTCACGCCCTTCAAGAGCACGGTCTGACAGCCGAGGGGGATCCCCGCGTCGGCGAGCATGCCGAGCCCCTGGACCGCGGCGGGAGTGAGCTCGTCGGGGTGGTTGAAATGCGTGTTGATGTAGAGCGGGTGGTACCGCTTCAGGATGGCGCACAGCTCGGGCGTGATCCGCTCCGGCAGGTGGCACGGCACGCGGCTCCCGATCCGGATGATCTCGATGTGCGCGATCGATCGCAGGCGCTTGCAAATCTCGTCGATGCGGCGGTCGGAGAGGAGCAGCGGGTCGCCGCCCGACATGATGACGTCGCGGATCTCGGTGTGCTCCGCCAGGTAACGGAACGCCGACTCGAGCTCGCGCATCGGGATCTTGTCGGGGTCGCCCACTTTGCGACGCCGCGTGCAGAAGCGGCAGTACGCGGCGCACACGGGCGAGACCAGGAACAGCGCGCGGTCGGGATAGCGGTGCGTGATGTTGGGGACCGGGGAGTTCGCGTCCTCCGCGAGCGAGTCCACGATCCCGTCGTGCACCTCGAGCTCCTGGAGGTCCGGGACGTACTGCCGCCAGATCGGGTCCCCGGGCGACCTGATGAGATCGACCATGGCCGGCGAGATGCGGAACTCGAAGTCGTCGGCCGCCCGGCGCAGCCGCTCGAGGTCCGGGAAATGCTCGGGCCCGAAGCGCGCGACCAGCGCCTCCAGCGACGCGATGCTCCGCTTACGCAGTAGTTCTTGCCAGGACTCCATCCGTCAGGTCCTTGAGGTAGATCATCAGATCGTCGCCGGGTGCGTAGTACCCCGGGAGTCGCGCCGCCGGCCGATACCCTCGCCGCTCGTAGAAGCCGCGTGTCGGGACGTACTCGGCGCGGGACGACGTCTCGACGACGATCAGGCGGCACCCATCGGCCAGCAGCTGCCGTTCGACGGCGGCGAGGAGCTGGGTCCCGACGCCCTTCCCCTGCCACGCGGGCTCGACGACGATCCAGTACAAGTCGTACGTGCCGCGCGTGCCCGGCGTAGGACCCCAGCAGGCGTAGCCAGTGAGCTCGTCGCCCGCGTAGCTGCCCAGGAAGCGGTAGTCGTCGTCGCCGGCGAGGCTCTCGTCGAGCAGCTCCACGGCGACCGCGACCTCTTCCGGCTGGAACACGCCGGTGGCGCGGGTGAGCCGCTCAAGTTGGGCGCGTTGCGCGCGGCCGACGGGGCGGAGCGAGCAGCTCACGGGCCGCGGTGGCACCCTGCGCGTCGCGGAGCGCCACCTCCGCGACCCGCCGCACCAGCTCCGCGTAGTCCCAGCCCGTCGCTCTCGCCATGCGCGCCAGGCCGGCGTCGTCGTTCAGGTCGGGGTTCGGATTGACTTCGAGGATCCAGGAGCGCCCCTGCTCGTCGACCCGCAGGTCCACTCGCCCGTAGCCCTTGCCTTGCATGACGCGCCAAGCCGCTTCCGCCAACTTCACGAGCCGCTCGGCGAGCTTCTGAGTCACGGGCGCGGGGCACACGGGCACGCTGCCCAAGTCGTCGGGCGAGCCGGGCTCCCATTTGCCGGCGTAGGTGAGGATCGGCCATGCCCCCTCGGGCATCCGGGCGAAGTCGATCTCGGCGATGGGGAGGGTGCGGTTGCCGACGAACCCGACGTTGAACTCCCGGCCGCCGACGTACTCCTGCACGAGCACCTCGTCGAACTGTTCGGTCATCGCGGCGACGCGCGCGCGCAGCGCCTTCCGGTCGGCGACGACCGAGCCGCGGTCGAGCCCGGCGCTCGCGTCCTCGGCCGCCGGCTTGACGATCGCGGGAAGGGGGAAGTCGTCGTCGATCGTTCCCTGCGCGATGGTCCACCGCGGGATCGGGAGGCCGGCCTGGGCGAGCAGGGCGTTGGCCACCGCCTTGCGCCGGCACGCGGCGATGGTCCAGAGACTCGCGCCCGTGACGGGGACGCCGGCGAACTCGAGCGACCCCACCACGTGCTCCTCCCACTCGCTTCTCCCGTGGACGCCCTCGCACAGATTGAAGACGAGGTCCGCCCGCCGCGCCACCTGGAACCACCGCATGTCGTGCCGGACGGGGACCTTGCGGATGTCGTGGCCGAGGCGTCCGAAGATAGCCCCGATCTCGTCGACGGCCTTCATCACGCCGCGGATGTCCTCGGGTGTCCAGTCCTCGGCCCCGGGGTCGTACAGGATGACGATCCTCACGCCGACACCGCCGCGGCGCGCCGGGGAACCGCGGCCGTGATCTTCCGGTCGGGTGCCACGTCGCGCCCGGTAAGCCGCCGCCAGGCGATGCGCACCACCTCCTGCACCAGCTCGTCGTAGCTGAAACCGGCGGCCCGCGCGGCCTTGGGGAAGCAGGAGTTCATGGCCGGATCGGGGATGATGCCCGGCAGCGGGTTCAGCTCGAGGATGTTCGGCACGCCGAACCGGTCGACGCGGATGTCGACGCGGCACCAGTCACGGCAGCCGACGGCGTGGTAGGCGTCCAGCGCGGTGCGCTCGATTTCTGCGTACAGCCCAGCGGGCCCCGGCGCCGGACACTGAAAGATCGCGAGCGGCGCTTCCGGCCGGTCCCACACCCACTTGGCTTCGTAGCCGTACACCGGCGGCACGCCCGGCGGCAGCGCCGAGAAGTCGAGACCGATCACCGGCAGGCAGTACGCGGCCGGCCCGTTGCCCAGGATCGCCACGGTGAACTCGGGGCCCGGGAGGTAGGTCTCGACGAGCACCGGCTCGGTGTAGCGATCGAGCAGGAAGCGCACCCGCTCGCGCAGCTGCCCGGCCGTGGCGCACAAGTTGTTGCTGAACACGCCCTTGCCGGAACCCTCCGCGACCGGCTTCACGAACACCGGGAACGGCAGCCGCAGGCGCTCCAAGTCGTCGGCCGTCTCGACGCACGCGAACGGCGCGGTGGGTACGCCGCGATACGCCAGGATTTCCTTGGTGCGCGCCTTGTGGAGCGAGAGCCCGAGTGTGAGCGGGTCGGAGCCGGTGTACGGGATGTTCAAATACTCGCAGATGGCGGGGACGAGCGCTTCGCGGCTCTGACCGCGCAGTCCTTCCGCCATGTTGAACACCAGATCGGGTCGCTCGAGGTCGAGCTTTTGTGGGAAGAGTGGGTCGGCTTCGAGACGGATCACGCTGCCGAAGAGACCGAGAGCCTGCTCCACCGCGGTGATGGTGGATGGGTCGTCCCACTCGGCGAACGCGTCGTTGGTACTCGGAGGCTCTGCCGCGGAGTTCGCGGGGTCCGGTTTTTCGTTGTAAGCGAGACCGATGCGCATGTGGTCTCGGGTGACCTCCTACAAAAAAGGCCGCTGGTGCGGTCCGTGAATCGAAAACGCGTTGTCGCGTAGAGAATACGAAACGTCGGCGAGATGCGCAATAGGGAAATGACGTCGGATGTCGGAGTCAGACATCCGACGTCAGACGTCAGGGAGTGGCTCCCAATTTATTTTCTGACGTCCGATGTCTGATGTCCGACGTCAGACTTTATGATACGTGACGCGTGCGGCCTCCTGTCTGTCGTCGGCGAGATAGATCTCAAAATCGGAAAACAACGCGGGCGCTTCGCGCACGAGCGCGCGCAGACACGCGATCGCCATCCGGCGGATCTCGAGCTCCGCGCCCTCGCCACATCGCAGCTCGAGCATCGTGCGCCAGGCGCGCGCGTTGCCCGACACGACGATCTTCACTTCGGTGGCGTTGGGGAGGACGCTGCGCGCCGCCTCGCGCGCCATCTTGCGCCGATGCACTTTGTCCGCTATCCAGGCGTAGCGCTCCATCAGCCCGTCCACGGCACGCACATACGCCGCCTGGGCGTCCGCGACCTCCCGCTCCCACTCGCTCTCGAGCTTCGCGTCCCCGAGGATGGCCGGCGGCATCACGAACGCCGCGTGCGACTCGTCCACGTAGCGTTGCGACAGCTGCGAGTAGCCGAAGCCGGCACGGTGCCGCACCAGCTCGTGCGAGCAGGAGCGCGAGATCCCCTCGACCAGGAGGACGTAGACCGCGTGCTCGAGCACGGAGCCGTGTCCCTGCTTCTTGATATTCTCGAGGTACTCCGCCGTGCTGCGGTTCGCCGGATTGTGCTGACTCATGTAGCAGATCCGGCCGGCGAACTCGGCGAGTCGCTCGCCCGGCGAGGAGTCGCCCTGCCACTGCACCCGCAGGTGTTCGGGCTCGACGAACTCGGGGCGGGCGATCAGCGTGACGCGCGGAGCGCGGAAGATTTCCATGGGGCCGGAGGTCAGGGGTCGGGGGTCGGGGACTCTCGGGCGAGCTCCACTTTGGGAACGGCCCACGCGGCGGTGCGCTCCACATCGCGCAGCCGAGCGGCGATGTCGCCGGGAATCGGGGCCGCGTCCGGACCGACCTTGAGGTCGGCGAGCGGCGCCCACTCGGCCGAGGGGATTATAACACCGGGGTTGAGGATGCACCCGGGGTCGTACGACCGCTTCACCTCCCGGAACAACGCCATCACGTCTGGTCCGTAGAACCGCGCCAGCACCCCGGCGCGCAGTCGCCCGACGCCGTGCTCTCCCGCCGGTGTGCCGCCGAGCCGGAGCACCAGGTCGGTCACGTCGGCGTACAACGCGGCCAGCGCCTCCCGCCACCCCGGCGCAGTCGTGTCGGGGAGAGCGTTCACGTGCACGTGACCGTCGGCCGCATGGCCGAACACGGCGACCGGCACAGCGTGACGGACGGCTGCGGCGCGCACGCCGGCGATGTAACCTCCCAGTCGCTCGATCGGGACACACCCGTCTTCTACGACCTGCAGGGAGCGCCGGGTCGGGGGCAGCCGGGCGAGCGCGGGGCTCGCGAGCCTGCGTATGGACCACAGCTGCTCGAGGCCCGCTCGGTCCACCGCCGTCTCGACGTGCATGGTGAGCGTCTTGAGGCCGCGCGCCGCGTCGCCCACCACCCCCCGAGCGGCGGCCGCCGTATCCCGCTCGAACTCCACCAGGAGCAGCCCCTCGATGCCGGCAGGGAGGTCCAGGCCGTCCTCACGCACCAGCTCGAGGAACGTCCGGTCGAGCAGCTCCACCGCCGACGGGTTGAGCGCGAGGAGGTACGGCACGGCCGCGGCGAGTTCCTCGAGACTCCCGAAGCCGAGGGCGGCCCCGGCGACATCGGGAGGAATGGGCTCGAGCCGCCACTGCACCGCTGTGACGAAGGCGAGTGTGCCCTCGGAACCGACCAGGATATCCAGCTCGTCGCCCGACGCGGCGTAGCGGTCGAGTGCGTAGCCGCTCGAGTTCTTGCGGGTCTTGGGGAAGCGTGCCCTGACGAGCCGGTGTTGTTCCGGGGTCAGCGCGAGCCGCGCCGTGCTCCCTCCTCCTCGCGTAACGCGCCTTGCCTTCCCATCCGCACCGACGATCTCCACGGCCTCGACCCACGCCCGCACGCTGCCACAGCGGACCGAGCGCGGGCCGGCGGCGTTGGTGGCGATCATGCCGCCGGAAGTCGCGAACGCGCCGGACGACGGGTCGGGGGCGAGGCGCAAGCCGTGCGGGCGGGCGCAGTCCCCGATCTGGGCACCGGTCACAGACGCCCCGACCCACACCGTGCGACCCGGCCAATCGGGGACGACCCAATGAAATCCCTGACTCAGGTCCACGATGATCCCGCGCCCGACGGCACCTCCCGGCATCCCGCTTCCCGACCCGCGCGGCACCAGCGGTGTGCTCGTGCCCGTTGCCCACGCGACGAGCCGCTGCAGCTCCTCGACGCCGCGCGGAATCGCGACACCGGCGGGCACGATGCGATAGATCCCGGCGCACTCGGCGTACGCAGCGCGGATCCGCGCATCGGTGATGAGGCCGGGGAAGGAGGAAGGAGGAGGAGTCACGGGCGGCACAGTGGAAAGTACCACGCGCGCGTTCAGCTTGACACGGCCATACCGCTGGGTGATGCTTGACGCCGTATGCTCGCAGACGCGCCGCGCGCCCAACTCATCCACATCGAGACCGACCGCCGGCTGGGTCACGAATGGGACGAGTGGGACGGCAAGCCGCTCCCCGGAAACGGCGACTTCTCCGCACGTCCCGGTCTGTTCTTCCGGCTGGGCGCGCTGACGCTGGTCGTCGCAGTCGGCGCGGCTGCGGCGCTCGTCTTCCTGCTCGCCCCGCGGCTCGAGTCCCTGCACCCCTCAGTGCCCACCCTCCTCTGGGCGGCGCTCGCGGCGGCGGCAGGCGTGTGTGCGCTGTGGTTCGCCCTGCTGCTGCTTTCCTTTTATGGTGGGACGGTCTTGCTGCCGGAGCAGCTGCTCGAGCGGGGGCCGTATTTACGGTTGATGAGCCTCACCTCCCACGTAGCGCGTGTGTTCGGCAAACGCGACTGGGTGGAGCACGCCGCGATTGACGTCTACAACTCACTGGCCGAGCGCCGTCAGCGACGGGTGGGCAAGGGTGAGCTCCTGGTGTTGATCCCGCGCTGCCTCTCGAAGCAGACGCTGGACGGCGTGCTCGCGATCGCCGGCCGCTACGAGGTGCCGGTGTTCGTGGCGACCCGCGGGCAGCTGGCGCGACGGGTGATCCGCGAGCGGCGCCCGCGCGCCGTGGTGGCGGTCGCTTGCGAGCGCGACATGACGACCGGCTTGCGCGACGTCGCCGGCAAGCTGCCGGTCCTCGGGCTCACCATGCGCCTCCCCAACGGACCGTGCCGGGATGCGGTCGTGGATCTCGACGTCATGGAGCGGTGGGTGAGGAGCTGGGTGTCCCAAACCGCTTCTTGAGCGCCGCCACAAGTCGTTCCGCAATCGCGTGCCCCGCGTGGTCCTCGGGCACGATCACTTCGAGATCCCGCTCCGAGCGGGAGGGGTCGTAACGGGGGCGATAGACGGCCTCGAGGGTGAGGCGCGTTTGTCCCGGCACGTACGGATCGGCCCAGCAGCGGATCTTCACCGTGGCCGCGAGGTCGGGCACGTCGCCGGCGCCGCGGACCGAGCGGTGCGACCGCGTGTCGTACCACGCCGTCTCGACATATCCATCCCGGTCATTCACCTGTTCGACCTGAAGGCTCTCCGCCGCCACGAGCGTCGCGATCTCTGGTGTCACGCGCCCAGGCCGGGCGTCGAGGATCACCTGGATCCCCTGCGGGTCGGGCAGGAAGTCCGGCCGGGTCGTGACGGGGGTGCAGGCGGCGACGAAAAGCAGAACGCGGATTGCGGATTGCGGATTGCGGATTGGAAAGGTGCGCGTCCGAATGCGCCACGACCTCCCATCATCAATCCGCAATCCGCAATCGACAATCCGCAATCGCATCAGTGCTTATGCGGCGCCGTGCCCGGGGCATGCCGGTGCGTGGAGTCGGCGAGTGAGTCGGCGTGCTCGTCGTGCTCCTCGCCCGCCTCACCGGGATCGTGATGGTGCCCGGCTTCCCGGTTCTCCATCTCGGCCCGCATCTTGGCGGCCGGGATGCCGGCGGCGTGCTCGAACACCATCTGTCCGCCGACGGCACCCGTCCACACGATGCCCACCAATCCGGCCAGGCTCAGTAGTCGCAGCGCGGTCTCCTCGGCGCCGCCGAGCCGGGCGCGGC
Source organism: Gemmatimonadetes bacterium 13_1_20CM_4_69_16 (assembly GCA_001919865.1). Taxonomy (GTDB): domain Bacteria; phylum Gemmatimonadota; class Gemmatimonadetes; order Gemmatimonadales; family GWC2-71-9; genus 20CM-4-69-16. The sequence continues at coordinate 20,934 of MNIR01000037.1, forward strand.
GGAACAGCTTCCACACGAGCACGACCGTGAAGATCCCCATCGTGGTGAGCGCGAGCGTTTCGTGTGTTTCCATCAGCTCGTGAATCGCCTCGCCGTGCTCGATGGCGTCCTCTGCCTGGAGCCCGGCCAGGACGGCTACCCACCCGCCGATCACGCCAGCCCACAGGGTCCAGAGCGCCGCGGCCTTGAGCGAGTCGCGCTTGGTGAGCCACGCGGCGACGTCGAATAGCACGGTCACGAGCAGCAGGGCGGCGGGGAGGTCGTTCACCGCTGCGTGAAAGCGGGGCCAGTCGTAGCCGAACATGCCGGTCCTTTGCTCGGTGTTGGTGGGGGTGGGCTGAATCCGCGTTCAGATGCCCAGATCGACTACGCGCGGCGGATCGACGGCGTAGTCGTAGAAGCCCTTGCCGCTCTTGCGACCGTTCATCCCGGCGATGACCATGCGCCTGAGCAGCGGCGGCGGAGCGTAGCGCGGCTCGCGGTACTCGGTGAACATGATCTCGGCGATCTTGTAAGTGGTGTCGAGGCCCACGAAGTCGAGCAGCGTGAGCGGGCCCATCGGGTAGCCGCAGCCCAGCTGCATCGCCTTGTCGATGTCCGGCACGCTGGCGACGCGGTGCTCCACCGCGCGGATCGCGTCCAGCAGATACGGGACGAGCAGCAGGTTCACGATGAAGCCGGAGTTGTCCTTCGCCGCCACCGGCTCCTTGCCGAGCGACTTGGCGAAGGCGAACGCGCGCCGGAACGTCTCCTCCGACGTGGTCACGGTCCGCACGACCTCCACGAGCGGCATCAGCGGCACCGGGTTGAAGAAGTGCAGCCCCACGAAGCGGTCGCCGCGCTGCGTGGCCGCGGCCATGGCGGCGATCGTGAGGCTCGATGTGTTGGATGCGAAGATCGTGTCTGAGCCGCACAGCTTGTCGAGCTCGCGCCACAGCGCATTCTTGAGCTCGAGGTCTTCGGTCACGGCCTCGATGACGATGTCGCACCCCTTCAGGTCGGCGGTCGCGGTGGTGAAGGCGAGCCGCTTGAGGGCGGCGTCGCGGCTCGCCGCCGGGAGCTTCCCCTTCTCCACGAACTTGGCGAGCGACTTCTCGATGGCGGCGCGTGCGCGATCCCAGATCTCCTTCGAGACGTCACGCACGACCGTGTCGTAGCCCGCGCTCGCGGCGACCTGCGCGATGCCGCTCCCCATCAGGCCGCAACCCAGCACGCCAACCCGCTTGATCTCGGTCATTGCGCTCCTGCGTGTGCTCGGGGTGATCTAGCCGCGGGGCCGCGTCCCGGGGACATCGAAGGCCTTCCGCAATTCCTCCGCGATCCGCACGAACGCGCTCGACTTCTGGCCCGGCAAGGCGTGCTCGGGCCTGATCTCGCCCCGCTCGAGGCGGTCGAGCACTTGCTCGAGCCCTACTTGGACCCGCTCGTTCTGGGGGCGGTGGCGCCGCGCCACGAAGAGGGCGGTGACGCCGAGCGCCGCGCCTGTGACGAACAGGAGCGGCGAGATGAGGGCGATCGGCACCGCCGCGCCGAGCGCGACCGCCGCGGTCGCTAGGGCGGCGAGGGCGCCCGCACCTGCGAGCCGGGCTTTGCGCAGGTTCTGCACGTTCGCCATGAGCTGTGCGTGACAGAAGCCCGGCTCGAGCTGCGTCACCTGACCCGCGACCTCTGCCGCTCGTGCCAGGGCGTAGGTCTTGCCTTTGCTGCCGAGCGCGCGCTGGATGGAGGCGAACGCGCCCACTTTCGGCTCCCAGCTGGTGCGATCGGCGTACCGGCGCTTCACCTGGAGCAGCTCCTCATCCTCCATCCAGCCACCGAGCGCCTTCAGGAGCGCCGCCCGCTCGCCCGGGACGACGCGGGCGGCCGAGAGCCGGAGCGGTCCCGCGAGCCACGGGAGCGTGCCGTGCCCCTCCTCGACGACCGTGCGGGTCTGCTCCTCGAGCAGCGCCTGCTGCAGGTAGCGCGTCGGGATGCCGACGTCCTGCCCCAGCGTGAGGAGCTCGTCCTTCGTCAGCCCCTCGCCGATGTCGCGCTCCGCGGCCTGGAGCTCGGCCGCGCGCTGGATGATCCGCTCGAGCGCCTCGCGGCTGATGAGCTCGCCCGCCATCGCTACGCCTCGACCTGATTCTTCCTCGGCGCGGCCGGGAGCGTTTCGCCCGACGTCTTCTCAGGGAGCGCGGGGGCCGGCGCCTTCCTGGCCACCGCGTCGAGAAATCCCTTGAACAAATCGATCGGGATGGGGAAGAACGTCGTCGAGTTGTTCTCGGACGAGATCTCGGTCACCGTCTGCAGGTAGCGCAGCTGGATGGCCGCGGGCTCGGAACCGATGATGTGCGCGGCCTGCGCGAGCTTCTCCGATGCCTGCAGCTCGCCTTCGGCGTTGATCACCTTCGCCCGTCGCTCCCGCTCCGCCTCCGCCTGCCGCGCCATGGCGCGCTTCATCTCGGGTGGCAGGTCTACGTCTTTCACCTCCACCGCCGAGACCTCGATGCCCCAGTTCTCGGAGCGCTTGTCGATGATGTTCTTCAGGATGTTGTTGATCTTCTCCCGGTTCATGAGGAGCTCGTCGAGCTCCGTCTCCCCGAGCACCGACCGCAACGTCGTCTGGGCGAGCTGGCTCGTGGCGTAGAGATAGTTCTCCACGCCGATCACCGCCTTGACCGGGTCCCGCACCAGCATGTAGAGGACGGCATTCACCTTGATCGAGATGTTGTCGCGAGTGATCACGTCTTGTGGCGGGATATCCATCGCGACGACGCGCAGGCTGACCGTCTGGGTCTTCGCGAAGAGCGGCGGCACGTAAATGAGTCCCGGCCCCTTGGCGCCCCAGGAGCGGCCCAGGAAGAAATACACCGCGCGCTCGTACTCCCGGAGGACTTTGAGGCCTCCGAACAGATACAGCGCCAGGGCGCCGAGGATTGCAGTGACGATCATGTCCATCGCAGCTCCTCCTCAGGCGGGGAAGGCTTCCACGATCACCGCCGCTCCCTGGCCGCCACCGATGCAGGCGGAGCCCAGCCCGAAGCGCCGCTGCCGCCGCCGCAGGGCGTGCAGCAGGTGGATGGTGATGCGGGTGCCGGTCGCCGCCAGCGGGTGACCGATCGCGATCGCGCCGCCGTCGACGTTGGTTTTGGCGCGGTCGAGCCCCAGCTCTTTCTCGACCGCCAGGTACTGCGGCGCGAACGCTTCGTTCACCTCGACCAGGTCCATCTGTTCCAGCTTCATCCCGGCCTTCTGGAGCGCTTTGCGGGCCGCCGGCGCCGGCCCGATCCCCATGTGCTTGGGCTCGACCCCTACCACCGCCCACGCGACGAGCCGGCCGAGGGGCTTGAGGCCGTGCGCTTTGGCGAACTCCTCGCTTGCGATCACCGTAGCCGCGGCGCCGTCCACGATCCCGGAGGCGTTGCCGGCGGTGACGAGCCCGTCCTTTTTGAAGTACGGCTTGAGGCCCAGCAACACCTGCAACGTCGTCTCCGGCCGCATGTGCTCGTCTTTGCGGTACTCGACCGCCTGCCCCTTCTGCTTGACGGGCACCGGAACGACCTCCTCCTGGAACGCGCAGGCATCCCACGCCTGCTTGGCGCGCTGCTGCGACCCGAGCGCGACCTCGTCTACTTCCTTGCGGGTGAGCTGGTACTGCTCGGCGAGGCTCTCGGCCGTCTCGGCCATGGACAGCCCGCACTGAGAGTCCGTGAGCGCTTCCCACAGTAGGTCCTCGAGCGGCGCCGCGGGGCCGAGTCGCAGACCCCACCGGGCACCCCGCACGACGTGAGGAGCCTGGCTCATCGACTCCGTCCCGCCCGCGAGCACCGCGTGCGCTTCGCCGAGCAGGATGAGCTGTGCCCCCTGGGTAATCGCCTCGAACCCGGACCCGCACAGCCGGTTGACCGTCACGGCGGGCACCTCGATCGGCAGGCCCGCCTTGAGCCCGACGTGGCGGGCGCAGTAGATCGCGTCCGCCGACGTCTGGAGTGCGTTGCCGACCACCACATGGCCAATCTCACCGGCCGGCGCTCCGGCGCGCTCCAGCGCGTGCCGGGCCGCGACGGCCCCGAGCTCGTTGGCCGAGAGGTCCTTGAGCGAGCCACCGAACGTGCCGAAGCCCGTCCGGACGCCGGACAGGAAGACGACGTCTTTATTGGAACCCTGAGTTTTCATAGGGGGAAAGCTCCGCTTCGATTCAGAAAGCGGAATATGGACGGGGCGAAGGTGGGGCGGTAGGGCGACCGCCGTAGGGTGAACCCGCAAGTCCTCGCGCCGTAAGCCGATTGGTGGCTCGCGGTCGGTAGCCGCTAATCAGTGGATGAAATTGACCCAGCCCATCTCGTTGGTGATGACCGCGCGACTCCCGTCCCCGGCGAACGCGATGTAGCGCGCGCTGCCGCCCGTCGCGATCGCCGCAACCCCGAAGCGCGACACTCGGTCCACTACGTACACTTTGCCGTCCGCGAGCGTGCTGACGTAGAGCTGCGTGTTGTCCGGGGTAACGGCCACGTCGAACGCGTTGCGGACCTGGCCAGAGCCGAGTAGCAGTTCCAGACGCCCAACGGTGACCCCGTCCTCCATGGGCGAGATCAAGAGACCGCTGCGCTGGATGTCGGTCGCGTACAGCTCGGAGCCGTCCCGCGCGACGGCCAGGTTCTGGATCCGGGCGCCGGTCACGGTGTCCGTCTTGAGCACGACATTTGTGCGGGTATCGATCGTCGTGATGGTGCCCGCGTCTCGGGCGCAGATGTACATGCGCGCGAGCGTCGGGTGGAACGCCACCCCGGTGAGAATGGCGCCGGTCTGGGTCGCGGCGATCGAGTCGATCCGCGTCCGCGTGGCGGCGTCGATCACATACACCCCGCGGTAGTCGGTCAACGCATACAGACGCCGTCCGTCAGCGGAGAGACCGAGGGTCAGAATGCTGGGTGCCAGCGCAATGGTGTCGATCGGCCGGTCGGTGGCGACGTCCACTACGGTGATGGTTCCGGCGTCCTGGTTGCTCACGTAGGCCGTGCGCCCGTCTGGACTCATCCGCACCTGCGAGGGCAAGGGGCCCACGGCGACGTGCACCGGAAAGCTCTGCTCCGGCAGGTCGGCGCGCGCCACGGACCCGCTGGCCGCTTGGGTGACGTAGACCACGCCGCCGGAGGAGATCGCAACCGCGAATGGCGTGTTCCCGAGCGCCACCGAATCGACCGCGCCGAGCGAAGGGTGATGCAGCCCCGAGTAATCGACCGCGGTCGGACTCGAGGCGCACGCGCCGAGCAGGCAGGCGCTAACGGCGGTGAGGGATCCCAGCGGACGCAGCATCGACATGGATCGGGCTCGCAACGGTGCGGGGCGGATACTGGAACGCTATCGCTCTCAGTGCCCTGCCGCCATCCCGTCCTTACGGGGGTCCGAGCCTGCTGCCCACCCACGCGGCAGGCGCATGATCGCTTGCGCGCCGCCGAACGTTACGCCTCGCTCCACGACGACGTCATGGCCCAGCGCCTGCAGCGCGTGGCGTACCGAGTCCACGATCGGCGCTTCCAACGCGACGCGCCGCCCCTCGAGGTGCCGGAAGCGCGCGGCGTCGATCGCCTCCTGGAGATCCATCCCGAAGACGATCAGGTTCAGGAGCAGCTGCACGTGACCCTGCGGCTGCATCGAGCCGCCCATCACCCCGAAGCTGAGCCACGGTTCGTGGCCGCCCGTCTCGTCGGGCCGTGTGACGAAGGCTGGAATGATGGTGTGGAGCGGTCGCTTCCGGGGTGCGACGGTGTTCGGCAGCCCGGGCTCGAGCGTGAATCCCGCGCCCCGGTCCTGCAGCGCGAACCCGGTACCCGGCACCACGACGCCGGACCCAAACGCGTCGTACAGCGAATTGATGAACGAGACGATGTTGCCGTCCGAGTCGGCGACGGTGAGGTAGATCGTCTCGCTCGCCGTCAGGGGCTTCCCCGGCGCGGGGCGATCCGCGGCGCGGCGCGGGTCGATGAGGGCCCGGCGTGACGCGACATAGCGGTCGCTCAGCAAGGCTGACGCCGGGAGCGTCATCTCGCTCGGCTCGCCAACGTAGCGCGCGATATCCGCGAACGCGAGCTTCTTCGCCTCGATCAGGAGATGCAGGTAGGGGGCGCTGTTGTGACCCAGCGCCTTCAAGTCGTAGGGCTCGAGGATCCTGAGCATCTCGAGCGCCGCCACGCCCTGGCCGTTCGGTGGCAGCTCCCAGACGCGGTGGCCCTGAAAGTCCGCCGCGACCGGCTCGACCCACTCCGGACGGTGGTCGCGCAGGTCGTCGCTGGTGAGGTAGCCCCCCAGGGCCTGCACCCGCTCCGCAATCCGACGGCCGAGCTCGCCGCCGTACAACGCGCCCGTCCCCTGCTCGGCGATGAGTCGAAACGTGCGGGCCAAGTCCGGGTTCCGGAACCATTCGCCCGCCCGCGGGGCGCGCCCGTCGGCGACCAGATACGTCGCGCGCGCGCCCTCGTCCTTCCGCAGCTTGGCGACCTCGGCGCTCCACTCCGCGGCGATGATCGGCGTGACCGGGAACCCGTCCGCGGCGCACCCTGTGGCGGGCGCGAGCGCCTGCGCCAGGGTGATGGTCCCGAAGCGCCGGAGCAGCGCGTCCCACCCGGAAAGGGCTCCCGGTACGGTGACGTCTTCGACGCTTTCTCCAGGCATCGTGGCGTGACCCTTCGCGAGCAGCGCGTCGCGCGTCATCAGGCTTCCCGACCGGCCGCTGGCATTGAGCCCGTACAGCTTGTGGTCGTTGGCCGACCAGACGAGGGCGAACATGTCGCCGCCGATCCCAGTCATCGGAGGCTCGACGACGTTGAGCACGGCGGCCGCCGTGACGGCGGCATCGATGGCGTTGCCGCCGCGCTGCAGCACGGCGAGGCCCGCCGCGGTCGCGAGCGGCTGGCTCGTGGCGATCATCCCGTGCGGCGCGTACACCGTGGAGCGGTGAGCCAGCGTCGTCGGGCGGGGGGGGCGGGGGGGCTGCTGCGAATCGGCGGCTCGAGTCATGGTCACGCCGCGAGGGTTTGCTGCACCGCGCGCTCGAGATCCCGAGCCGCTTCGCGATGCCCCAGCTGCTCGAACATCAGCGCTCCCGTGAGCACCGCCGCCATCGGATTGGCGACGCCCTTGCCCGCCAGCGGCGGCGCGGAGCCGTGCACCGGCTCGAACAGCCCGGCGCGCCCGGGGTGCAGGTTCGCGCTCGCCGCCACACCGAGGCCGCCCACCAGGGCGGCGCCCAGGTCGGAAAGGATGTCCCCGAAGAGGTTGTTGGTGACGATCACCTGGAAGCGCGCGGGGTCGCGCACCAGCTCCAGCGCCAGCGCGTCTACATAGCGGTGCTCGGCCTCGATGCCCGGAAACTCGGCGGCGACGCGCTTGAACCGCTCCTGCCAGACCTGGTGCGCGGGCACTGCATTCGCCTTGTCGCTCATCGTGACGCGCGTCTTCCCGTGCGCTTGCGCCCACTGGAAGGCGGCACGGATAATGCGCTCGACCCCCTTCGTCGTGTTCACGTCCTCCGCGACGTACTCGTCCTGGTCGATGTGTCCTCTTCCCAGGTATACGCCCTCAGTGTTCTCGCGGAAGACTACGAAATCGATCGGGCGGTCGGAGCGAAGCGGCGTGAGATCGGGGTGCAGCAGCTGGACCGGGCGAAAATTGATGTAGAGATCGAGGCGGAACCGGAGGCCCAAGAGGATGTCCCGAGCGTGCTCGTTTGCGGGCACGCGCGGGTCCCCCAGCGCGCCGAGCAAGATCGCGTCCACGTCGTCCCGCAGATGGCGGAACGCGTGGTCGGGAAGCGTCTCCTTGGTCTTCAAGTAGTGGTCAGCGGAGTAGGGAAGCCGCTCGAGGTCGAGTCCAAACCGGTGCTGCGCCGCCGCCCGCTCGAGCACCGGGATCGCGGCTTCGATGACCTCGGGGCCGATCCCGTCCCCGGCGATCACCGCGATCTTGTGCCGCTTCACTCGAAGCCCGTGGCGCGCCCGCAGCTCACGCAATAGCCCCAGCCTACGTCCACCTCGACGCCGCAGGCCGGACAGCGCAGCTCCCCGGAGGGCGGCTGGCCGCACTGAGGGCAGAAATTCACCTTGCGGTGCCCCGGTAGCGTCTCGCCGCAGTAGGGGCACTGCCGTGGCGACTCGCTCTGCTCGGCGAGCTCGAACGGGGACTCGGGCACCGGCGCGATCGCGGCCGCCGGCTCCTCTTCCGCTTCCTCCCGATCAGCGTCGTCCAGCGACTCGGGACGCGCCGGCGCGGGCGGCGCGTAGGCGCGGTCGCCCCGCAGGAAGCGCTCGGCGGCGAGACGATTCAGGCTCAGGATCGCGTCGGGGAACTGCCGAAACAGCGCCGTGTCGGGATTGGCCTCCGCCGCCTCACGCTGCAACGCCTCGCGCACTTCCGTCGGATCGAGCGCCACGTAGCCGCGCTCGCCCGCGAGCAGGCGCAGCACCGCCATCTCGTAGTCCTGGTGGGTCGCCACCTTCAGGGCGGAGCGGTTGGAGCGGTACGGGACGAGCCGCTCGTACACTTCCGCCGCCGGAAAGGGAACGGCGAGCCGGCCGGGGGCCTCGTCCGCCAGCACCCGAACCAGACGCTCGAACAGCCGATCCAGATCGTCAGACACGTCTTAACACGTCCCACGTTGCACGTCGCACGTCGCCCGTTTCCTTCATTTCACGACCACGACCCCTTTCATGAACGGGTGGGGGGTGCAGTGGTAGGGATAAGTCCCGGGACGGTCGAACCGGTGACTGAACGTGCCGCCCGGCGAGATCATGGGCGAGCCCGGCTCGGTGCCGTCGAAGGTGACCGTGTGCTCGGCGACGTCATCGTTCACCCACACGACCGTTGCGCCGGCTGGGATTCGCACGGCGTCGGTCGGGAACTTGTACTGCGCGATCTTCGCGACGACGGCACCCTCAGGCACGACCAGCTTCGGCCTGCCGCTCCCGTGGAACCAGGGGCTGAAGCGCTTCAGGTGCAGCGGGATCGTGAACTCGAAGCCGTACAGGATGCGGTTCGACCCCACAGGCGCGAAGCCGACCGAGGCCCCTTGAATCGTCGCGCTGGTCGCGTTACTGGCCTGCAGAGAAAACGTGTGCGGCGATCCGGGGATGAGAAGGCTTAACGCAACGCTCCACGCCGCGCGTCCATTGACGGGAGCCACGAAGGATCCGAGATCGGCGCTCACCGCGATGTATGGCGTAAGCCGTGTCACGACGCCCCCCGCGAGCGCCAGCTGGCGTTGTCCGGATGTGCCCAACTCTCGAGTCACGCCCCGACCGGCGCCTTCCAGGGTCAGCGCGCCGCGCGTCCAGTCCACCGACACCTCGCCGTCCACGCTCTTCGCCAGGAGGTTGTAGGCGGGCGTCAGCGCGACGGAGAACCCTGGCTTCCCTTCAGCCCCGAGGGCGCGCCAGCGTGCGAACAGTTCCGTCTCGTTACTGGACTGCGCCGCCGCCCCGGTGCCGACGAGGGACTTGGTGGCGAAGCGACCTCCGACCGCCACCCCGTGTCCGAACCCCGCTGCGAGTGTGAAGGTGGGATAGTTGATGACGCTGTGCGACGGACCAGGGGTCACATAGAAGCGGTGCAGGAAGTTGAACTGCACGACCCCGGCGTCGGGGACCCAGGTTCCACCCATGTTCGGTCCGCGGTAGAGGAGCGACTGGGCAGCGAGCGGCGTCCCGGCCGGCGCGGCCGCGAGCACGAGCAGAGCCAACGATAGACGTTTCATGACGGACCCTCCCGGACCTGAGGTGTGTGGCAACAGCCTTCACTTGGATTCCGCATTCCGCACTCCGCATTCGTCTCACCGCCACTCGCTCACCCAGCGGTCGTACAGCACCGGGACGACGCCGCCCTGCCCCAGCACTTCGATGCCCGAGGGGTCGCGGTACGGCTTGCGGTAGAACACGTGGCTGACGCCGGAGTTGATCATCAGCTTGGCGCACATCACGCAGGGCGAGGCGCTGATGAACACCACCTTGTCGCGTACGCTCCCCGGCGCCTTGACGAGCGCGTTCATCTCAGAATGGATACAGCCACAGCTCCCCGGGACCGAGGAATCGCAGCGGTTGGGGAGGCCGCGCGCGTTCCCGTTGTAGCCGATGGCAAGGACGTTCTCGAGCAGCTGGTCGGTCACCACCGTCCCCACCCGGAGCCGCACGCAGGTCGAGCGCTTGGCGAGCTCCTCGGCCATCCGCATATAAACCTCGTACAGTGGGATGCGGTCAACCGGTGGCACGGACGCGCCGTTGGGGAGCACGTTCAAGCGGTGCGTGTTGGCGGCCACGCCGTCCTTAAAGACGCTCATGCAGTTCCCGGTCTGGATCGTAGTCCGCGTAATGCCCGCGGGCGCGCTGTTGCTCGAGCCACGCGTCGAAGCCGGAGGGGACGAGTCCGTTGGAGCGCTCCTGGCGCTCGGCCGCGCGGATCGCGAGATGGTTGGCGTACTCGTTCTTGGGGTGGTCGCTGTGGCCGCGCACCCAGCACCACTCGATGGTGTGGCCGGCCGCCGCCTGAACCAGCTTCTGCCACAGCGCCAGGTTCTCGACGGCGCCGCCCTTCCGCCGCCAGCCGCGCGTGATCCATCCCGAGACCCATTCCTTCATTCCTTTGATCAGGTATTCGGAGTCGGACACGTAGGTGACGCGGGCGTTGCGCCACTGGCGGTGCAGCCATTCGAGCGTCGCGATCGCACCGGCCAGCGCCATGCGATTGTTGGTCGTGTCGGGGGAGCACTCGTAAAAGTCCCAGCGTGCCACACTGTCGCCCGCGGGTGCTTCGATCAGCGCGCCGTTGCCGCCGGGATTGGGTGGCTCCGTGCCGTTGCCGAGGCAGCTCTCGTCGGCATGCACGAGGACGTGGATCGGCGGCGTCCGGTCGGCCATCTCAGGGTTGGATCACCACCGGGATGTCGGTGTGGCGTAGGATCTCCTCGGCGTGGGACACGACGACGGCGCTGGGGCGACCGTGCTGGTGGCTCAGGTGGGCCCCGGCGAACAGCGCGTCGCACCGGGTCCGCTTGATCACCTGGGCCACAACCTCCCCCGGTTTGCCGGGCTCGACGTGGGTCACGAAGGGCACGCGCTGCATCGACAGCATGGCCTCCGCCACCCCGACCACCTGGAGGCCGGCGTCGCGATCCTCGGCGGCGTGGATCACGTGCACGGTGCTCCCCACCACGGTGGCGAAGCTCGCGGCCAGCTCGAGCGCCCGCCGGCTCGTCTCGCGCCCGTCGAACGCCAGCGCGCAGGAGGTCATCGGCGAAGGCAACCCGCCGCACACGATCACGCAGCGCTCGGCGATCCGGATCAGGGAAGACGCGGTGGGGCCGAGCGCATCGCCCTTGGTGCTGACGCCGCGTCGGCCCACGAGCACCGCGTCGACCGCCTTCGCGAGCTCGGCGAGCTCGAGGTCGGGTTCGCCGTCGCGCTCGACCAGCTCGGCCCGCAGGCCCGCCGCGACCAGTCGCTCACGGGCGCGGTCGAGCATCGCCGCCCCGTCCGCGCCGGGTCCTCCCCGCTCCCGCACGTACGCCACCACCACCGTGCTGCCGAACCGCTGGGCCAGCACCACGGCCTGCTCGAACGCCGAGTCGGCGCGCGGGCTGCCGTCCAGTCCCACCAGCAATTGAGTAAACACGGTTACGGGAGCACCGCGAAGGACTCGAGCTCGCGCAGCGGGAATTCCAGGAGCTCCCCCGTCATCGGGAGGCGTCCCTCGAGCGCCTCGTCGCGCTCGCCGGTCTCGAGCCGCTCCGCCACGACGACATATTCGGTGCCGCGCCGCCGCAGCGCCACCCGGCGTCGCTCCCGCACCGCCCGCTCCAGCGCATCGAGAGCGTCGGGGGTGAGGCGCGTGAACTCGCGAATCGCTCCCATGGGTCTCCGCTAGCCGACCGCCACGCGGCCGGGTCGCCCCGCGACCACCCGCCCCACGATCGCCGCCGCCGGTGTCGCCTCGCGCATCAACGCGGTGACGAGCGCTTCGGCGCGATCGGGCGCCACCGCGATCAGCAGTCCTCCGGACGTCTGGGCATCGGCGAGCAGCGTGCGCGTGATCTCGTCGACGCCGCCGCCGAACGTCGTCGTCTCCGCGAGACTCGCCAGGTTGCGCTGGGAGCCCCCCGGGATGGCGCCCCGGGTGGCGGCGTCCCGTGCGCGCGGGAGCAGCGGGACCGCCGGCGCGGTGATCTCCCCGGCCACGCCGCTCGCTTCGAGCAGGCTGGACAGGTGGCCGAGCAACCCGAACCCGGTCACATCGGTCGCCGCGTGCACGCCGACCGCGAGCATCGCCCGGGCCGCGGCCGCGTTGAGAGTCGTCATCACCGCCACCGCGGGCGCGAGCTCCGCCTCGGAGAGGAAGTCGCGCTTCAGCGCGGTCGTGAGGACGCCCGTACCGATCGGTTTGGTAAGTACGAGCGTGTCGCCGGGTCGCGCCCCGGTGTTCCGCACGATCCGGTCCGGATGCACTTCGCCGATCACCGCCATGCCGTACTTGGGCTCCGGGTCGTCGATCGAGTGGCCGCCCAGCAGGAACGCCCCGGCCTCGCGCGCCACGTCTGCGCCGCCCCGCAGCACTTCGCCGAGCAGGTCGTAGGGAAGCGTTTCGCGCGGCCAACCCACCAGGTTGAGCGCGAAGAGCGGCGTCGCGCCCATCGCGTAAATGTCGGAGAACGCGTTGGCGGCGGCGATGCGTCCGAAGTCGTATGGGTCGTCCACAATGGGCGTGAAGAAGTCCACCGTCGCCACGATCGCGCGGTCGGCCGAGAGACGAAACACGGCGGCGTCGTCGCGGGTGGCGGCGTCTACGAGGATCCGGGGATCCGTCGCGGCGGGCACGTGACGCAGGACCTGCGCCAGCTCGGCGGGGCCGAGCTTGCAGGCTCAGCCCGCGCCGTGCGAGTAGCGCGTCAGCCGGACGGCGGTCATGGGTTCGGTGGACATGAGTGCACCGAAGATAGCCAACTTCAGTCGTCGGCGGCGCGCGTCAGGCGAGGCGCCAGGCCAGCAGCGCGCCCGCCGCCAGATAGCGAGCCACGTCGAGCGCGGCGTGCGCGAGCAGGGCGCGCCGGCGCGCCGGCTCCACGTGCTGCCACATCACGAGACGCCGCGGGAAGGCGACGAGCAGCCCGACCAGGAGGAACAGCAGCCACCAGCCGCCGGCGCCGAGCGAATCGAACCACAGAGAGGCGAACAGGGTGAGGACCGCGGCCTCCGCGAGCCGCCAGCCGATCTCCCACCGGTTGAACGACCATGCGAAGTGGCCCTGGTTGAGCGCTCCGTCCCAGCGGTATCCGATCGGCGGCGTGAGGGCGAAGAGCAGGGCCACCGGCAGCCAGGCGCCGAGCAGCCGCCCGAGCGTCACCGCCGCCGTCGCTCCGGCGGCACGTACCCCGGACCGCGCAGCCCGCGCCCGGGACGCGCTGCCGTGAGCGTGCCGTGGTCCAGCACCTTCTGCCCGTTCACGAACACATACGCGAACCCGACCGATGACTGGTGCGGCCGCTCGAACGTGGCGCGGTCGGCCACGCTGTTGGGATCGAAGACCGTGATGTCGGCGGCCATGCCGGGCGCAAGCAGGCCGCGGTCCCGGAGCCCAACGCGCAGCGCGGCGAGCGAGGTCATCTTGCGCACCGCGAATTCGAGCGGGAACAGCTTGAGCTCGCGCACGTAGTGGCCGAGGATGCGCGCGAACGTGCCGTAGGCGCGGGGGTGAGCGGACTGCGTGCCGAGCGGCCCGTCGGGCGCCACGCCACCGAAGTCGGTGTTCACTGCCACCCACCACGTTTGCATCGCGGCCTGTACGTCGGGCTCGCTCATCACGGCGTATACGGCGTCGGTCCGATGGCCCCGCTCGGCCAACACGATGTCGAACACCGTCTCGACGGGGTCGGCGTGCCGGGCGTCCGCGATCTCGGCGATGGTCTTGCCTTGCAGGTAGCGCAGCGAGTCCTGGAACGTCCCGGTAATCAGCACGCCCCCGCCGCCACCCGCCTCATAGAAGAAGCTCTCGGCCCCGCCCCGGGGACGCAGCATCTCCTGCCGCAGCCGCGCCCGCGTCCGAGGATCGCGGAGCCGTGCGAGCAGCGAGTCCATGCCGCCGCTTTCCGCCCAGGTGGGGATGGACGCATCGAGCGCGGTGGCGGCCCTGACGTAGGGGTATTGGTCGGCCGTGACGTCGAGCCCCGCGGCCCGCGCCGAGTCGATGCGCGCGAGCACGCGGCGCATTTGTCCCCAGCTGTCCCGGCCGGACACCTTGAGATGCGAGATCTCCGCGGGAATATCGGCCTCCCGCGCGATGCGGAACAGCTCGTTCAGCGCCTGGTCGATCTGGATCCCCTCGTTCCGCATGTGCGAGGCGTAGATGCCGCCGTGACGCCGCGCCGCCTTCGCGAGCGCGATGATCTCGTCGGTCGTCGAATAACTGGCGGGCGCGTATTCGAGCGCCGTCCACACGCCCAGGGCGCCCTGCTCCATGAGGGTATCGACCAGGGCCACCATGTGGGCGAGCTCGGGCGCCGTCGGCTGTCGATTCTCCTTGCCGACCACGGCGAGGCGCACCTGGGTCGCGCCGACGAACGTCGCGATGTTCACCGCCGAGCGGTGCTGCGCGAGTTGAGCGATGTAGCCGTCCAGGTCGCGCCAGTCCTCGCGGTAGTGCCACTTCTTCATCGCGTCGGAGTCGTCGAGCGCCAGCTTGTCGGTGAGTGGGGCGACCGAGCCGCCCTCGCCCGTCAGCTCGGTGGTGACACCCTGCGTGATTTTTGAGAGCACGCGGTTGTCGATCAGCACGTTGATCTCCGACTGCCCCATCATGTCGATGAATCCCGGCGCCACGACGAGACCCGAGACATCGAGCGTCTCGCGTGCCTGGGCGCCCGGCAGGAAGCCGACCCCCGCGATCCGGTCCCCGGCGATCGCTACGTCGCCCCGACGGCGCGGATTGCCGCTGCCGTCCACGATCCAACCGCCGGCGAGCAGCACGTCGTAGCCACGGGACGCCGGGTTTCCATCTCCCGTGCCGCAGGCGGCGAGCACCAGCAGCCATGCGAGTCGCTTCATTTGCCCCACGTCCTCCGCAGCGAGTCGGGTTGGATCAGGCGCCCGCGGACCATGACGCTGGCGATGCGTCGCGTCGCGGCGATGCCCTTGATGGGATCGCCGTCCAGCACCACGAGATCCGCGACCTTGCCCGGCGCGAGCAGGCCGAGCGAGTCGGCCCGCAGCAGCTGCGCGCCTTTGCGCGTCGCCGCCGTGATCGCCTCGAGGGGGGTCAAGCCGGCGGCGACCAGCAGGCTCATTTCCTCGTGCAGCGATAGGCCGGGGACGAGCAACTGGTTCGCGGCGTCCGATCCCGCCGCGAGCAGGCCGCCGGCGCGCTTGAACTCCCGCACGAATTGGTCCTGGCGCGGCCGCGCGCGGCGGAACGCCTGAAAGTCAGCGGCGCGCCACCGGGTGCGCTTGAGCAGGCCGGGGACGTCGCGCACGCTCGCAGCGCTTGCGGGGACGTCCTCCATGCCGGGACGCAGCAGGAGGGTGGGGTTGTCGAGCCGGGCGAGCGTCTCGTGCAACACGAGCGTGGGCACCACCGCCACCTGAGTCGCCGCGAGGACGCGGGCGACGCGCGCGACGCTCGCGGAGTCGAGCGACGCCCAACCGCTCTCCTCGAGGGTCCACCCCGTCAGGAAGCGGTCGTGCGCGTTCACATACGGCGCCGGGTTGCGGGCCGCCGCCTGCACCACGCCGGCCATGTGCTCGAGCGAGGCGACCCCCGCTCTCGCGGCGGAGACCGCGTCGGTCTTGCCGAGGTGCGCGGCGACCCGAAGTCGCAGGGTGGACGCCTCGTCCATCAGGGGCTTGAGCAATAGCGGCGTGATCTTGGTGTAGATCTTGAGCAGGTCGGTTCCCGCCACGGCGCGCTGATCGACGGCTTTACGTGCGGCGCCCGCGCTGGCGACCCCCGTGGCGGTGGGATAGGTCGGGGGCACGCCATCGATCATGCCCCCTGCGGTGAGCACCCGCGGCCCGAGCTCCGCTCCGAGGTTCCAGTCGTTCCGGAGCGCCATCGCCGAGTCGGTGGTCATCGCCCCCAGATCGCGCACCGTGGTCACCCCCCAGGCGACGTAGCGCTCCGCCGCCCAGCGCTCCGCGTGCGCGTGCGCGTCGATCAGTCCCGGGATCACCGTCTTGCCGATCAGACTGATGGTTTGCGCGCCGCGCGGCACGGCGATCTCGTTCACGCGCGCGACGGCCTCGATGCGCCCGTTCTTGACGAGTATGACGGCGTCTTTCACCGGGTCGCCCCCGGAGCCGTCGATCAGCGTGGCTCCTTCGAGGGCGATCACACCGTCTCCCGAGGGCTTACAGGCTACCGACAGCAGGACCACGGCGGCTGTCAAGAGAATCGGCGGTCGGGCGGTCGGCAGCAGGCCCATGACGCGCTTCACTTCGGGTCGCTCGACGTGTGGTCGTGCAGGATCTGCCAGCGGTCGCCCCGCTTCTGGAGGATCAACGTGAACGGGCCGCTCGCCACCACCGAGTCTCCGCGATGCAGCGCGAAGCGCGCCGTGCAGAGCGCGAGATCGAGCGTCAACGGCCGCACGCGGACCTCGTCGAACGTCAGTGAGTCGCGCCGCTTCCCGGGCGCGAAGTAGCCGGCTTGGTAGCGGTCGTACAGTTTCTGCCACCCATACTGGACGTGGCCGCCCGTCACGTAGCTGGTGAGCGAGTCGTGCGCGTAGTCGCCCATGAAGCCCGCCAGGTCGCCCGCGTTCCAATCCGCGGCGGACCGGGTGAGCATCGTCGTGATCTCGGCCTGCGGGTCGCCGAGCGGGACCTTCGGCGCCGAGCAAGCCAAGAGCAGCCCACTGCCCACACTCCACGCCCAACGTCTGACACCCATAGCACTCCCTCTTGGCGGCGTTTGATGAAGCTCGATTCCGGGACCGGCGGAGCGGCCGCGGGCCCCGAAAACGTGCCGCGGGAGCGCCTCGAGGAGATGGCTCGAGCCATCCGAGAAGCGCTCCCGCGGTGTGGAGTGGACCTGTTCTAGCGGCGGCGCCGCTTCCCTGCCTTCTTCTTCTTTCCGGCCCGCCTCGCCTTGGCCTTCGGGCGCTTCTTCCCCGCCTTCTTCGCCTTGGGCCGCTTCGCAGCCTTCTTCTTCTTCCGTGCGGGCGCCTTTCGCCTCGGGGCCGCTGCCGGCTCGTCCATCATCGGTGCCGGACTCGGCATCGGCGGAGGCGACGGTGGGTACATCGGCTCCATCATGCCGGGGCCGGGCCAGCTGCTCTCCGAGAAGTCGTTTGGCTCGAGCATCGGATCTCCTCTGCTGGTTGTCCGTGGGGCGTGGCTTATAGCTTACCCCGGGAATGCTGCCACGCAAGTGAGACACGACGACGCTCCCGCAGGCGTCACCCACGGCTACTCCACGCCGCACGGGTCGTGCGCGAGCCACTTCCTGCGAGCCCCTTCTTGCCCTGAGGGATGAGCCGGCGGCACTCGCGGGCTCTCAAGCCGCTCTCCCGACCCGTCGGGCGCGACACCCGCGGCGCCATCCTGCGGGTTAAGCCCTTGCCTTATGGAGCGTTCCAATTCGCACCGCCAGGGGGCCGTGCCAGAGCGGTATGGGGTAGGCATGAGACAGCGGGGACCGTTATGTTCTACCGGGCCTCGAAACCCGTACGATGGTGACAAGTTAGCTTGACAACGATACTTACGCGCATTTACCTTCGCGCCGCTATGACCGCTCGCCCCATTGTGATCTGGATCACGCTCGCGTTGCCCGGGCGGGCCTTCGCACAAAACGTGTCCGAAGTTCAGGTAGCCCCTCCGAGCGTCACGATCAAGGTGGGAGAGCGCAGCGGACTGCTGGCGACGGCGTTCGATCGCGTGGGCAACGTCATCCCTACCGTGCGCTTCATTTGGTCCTCGAACAACGTTTCGGTCGCCAAGGTCGACAACGACGGGACGGTGACGGGCGTGGGCGGCGGCGTCGCGATCGTCGAAGCGCGGGTCGGACCGCGCAAGGGCCAGGCGGCGGTGCAGGTGTTCGGCGCGCCCGCGGCCGGCGGGCCGGCGGGTGCGGCGTCAGGACAACCAGCGGCGCCGGCGCGCGCGGGCGAGGCGACGGGAGGCGATCCCTTCGCCGGGCAAGTGCTGGGGGCCGGCCCTGCGGCGGTGCTCCGCATCGAGCCGCCCACCATCTACCTCCTCCCGTCCGAAAACACCCGCGTCACGCCCCGCGCGCTCCGAGAGGACGGCACCCCGGCCGCGCCAGTGGCCGTGACGTGGAAGTCGCTCCGCCCCGACATCGCCAGTGTGGACCAGAACGGCGTGATCGTCGCGCTGTCGGCCGGCCAGGGGACGGTCCAGGTGACCGGCTCGACCGGCCTCACCGCGACGGCGCCGGTGGTGGTCCAACAAAGCGACATCGCGATTCAGGAGCCGAGTCCCGTCGCGCTGGGGCCGAACGAGGTCGACACCCTGCGCGTGGTCGTGCCGGCGCAGGGCGGCCGCGTCGTGAGCCCGCTCACGATGCAGTGGTCCTCGGCGGACGCGAACGTCGCGCGGGTCTCGCTCACGGGGGTCGTGACCGGCGTGGCACCGGGCAGGACGACGCTCTCCGTGGCGGGGCTGCTGCAGACCAAGACCCTGGAGGTCGTGGTGCACCGGGTCGTGCAGGCGCTCGAAGTGCGGCCGAAGGCCTCGACCGAGATTCCGGTCGCGATCCAGGGGACGGCAAAGTTCGAGGCGCGTGCGCTTGGTGCCGACGGGCAGGCGGTTCCCGAAGCGCCTCTGCGTTGGAGCGTGGGTGACACATCCCTCGCGAGCTTCGACCCGACCACGAGCGTCCTGACCGGGAGACGCGCCGGCAAGACGCAGCTCGTGGTGCGCGGTCCCGGACTCGGGCTCGCGGTGACGTGGTCGATCCGCGTGATCGCGGCCGGGCTCAAGCTGTCGGCCACGCGAGTCGGCCTGCCGCTCAACAAGCGGTATGCGCTGCGCGCCAGCTTCGCCGACGAAGCGGGCGCCGTGATCGGGCCCGCCACGGGCGTTTCGTTCGCCTCCGACAACACGCAGGTCGCCGCCGTCGCGGAAGACGGAACCGTCACCGCAGCGGGGTACGGGCACGCGCGCATCACCGCCGCGGCCCCGGGCGGCAAGCGCGCCGCGGTGGGCGTCTTCGTGCAGGGAGAGATCGTGCTCGCGAGCTCGCGCTCGGGGCGCTTCCAGCTCTACGCGGCGGAGCGGTCGAACCTCGCGCAACTACGCAAGGTCACAGAGGACACCACCGCGGCAACGGAGCCGGCGTTCTCCCCGGACGGCTCGCGCCTCGCGTTCGTGTCCACCCGGGACGGCCAGCCCGAGATCTACATCATGGACGCGGATGGCACGGACGCGGCACGCCTGACCAACTCTCCAGCGGCGGACGGCGGCCCCGCGTTTACCGCGGACGGGCAGTCGGTGGTGTTCCACTCCAATCGCACGGGACACCGCCAGGTGTTCGTGCAGCCGATCACCAGCTCCGACGCGATTCAGCTCACCCAGGAGCCGGCCGACAACTGGCAGCCGACCGTCTCGCCCGATGGCGAAACCATCGCATTCGTGTCGAACCGCGACGGCAACGACGACATCTGGTTGATGTCCAAGGACGGCTCGAACCAGCGCAACTTCACGAAATCGCCGCAGGTCAAGGAAAAGAGCCCCCACTTCCTGCGCGACGGCTCGCTCGCCTTCTTGCTCGAGGGGAAGGAGAGTGGCCGCACGGTCACGCAGGTCGTGAAGGCGGACCTGGCGACGGGTCGCATGACTCCGCTCAGCGCCACTGACCTCGTGATCACCGATTTCGCGATCGCGCCCGGCGGTGATTTGCTCGCGCTCGTCGTGAACGTGCAGAAGAACGTGTCCAAGGTGTTCATCCAGCCGGCCGGGCAGAGCGGCGGTGGGGCGGGGGGGCGTCCACCTGGCCGATGTCCCCGACCCCGTAGGTCCGTTGCGCCCACGCGAGGTCCGGGTCGCGATCCGGGCCGCCGCGCTGAACCACCTCGACCTGTTCGCCGTGCACGGGCTGCCGGTTGAGTACCGCTTCCCTCATATCCTCGGAGCCGACGGCGCGGGCGTCGTGGACGGGGTGGGCTCCGAGGTGCGTTCGGTGCGACCGGGCGATCCGGTGATGATCAACCCGGGGATCCCCGACTACACTTGCGCGTTCTGCCGCGCGGGGGAGCAGTCCCTGTGTGTCAACTACCGGCTGCTCGGGGAGCACCTCCCCGGGACGCTGTGCGAGTACGTCGTCGTCCCCGAGCAGAATGTCGCCATAATCCCGACACTCGCGCCGCCCCTCACGTGGGCCGAGGCCGCGGCCTTCTCGCTGGTGACCTTGACGGCCTGGCGCATGGTGGTGACGCGGGCACGGCTGCGAGCTGGGGAAACGGCCCTGATCTGGGGGATCGGCGGGGGCGTCTCGTTGGCGGCGATGCGGATCGCGAAGCGCCTGGGGGCGAGGGTGATCGTGACGTCGTCGCACGACGGCAAGTTGCAGGAAGCGCGGCGACTCGGTGCCGACATCACCCTCAATCATCGGACGCTGGCGGTGTCGACAGAAGTCCGGGCGCTGACCGACAAACGCGGCGCGGACGTCGTCATCGAGAACGTCGGTGAGGCGACGTGGGAGGAGTCGTTGCGGTCTCTGGGGCGGGGCGGCCGGCTCGTGTGTTGCGGCGCCACCACCGGCCCGCACGTGTCCGTCGACCTGCGGCGGCTCTTCTGGTACCAGTGGAGTATCTTGGGCGCGACCATGGGAAACGAGGCGGAATACCGCGAGATCGTGGGGGTGCTGGGCACGGGGGAGCTGCGACCGGTGGTGGATCGCGTATTCCCTTTCGAGGAGGTGCGTGCGGCGTGCGAGCGGTTGGAGCAGGGGGAGCAGCTGGGGAAGATCGCGATACGGGTTTCCGAGTGAGTCCCTACGCGCAGTCATTCTCGCCCGGTGCCCGCTTGATCCTCAACTGCCTCTCCTGGATGGCGCATAGCCCGCCCCTCGATGTATCGAATCACATCTGCGAGCTGTTTCGGTCCCACCGTGGTGGCGGAATATTCGAGCGCCCAACGCAATCCGAGGACATTTCCAGGGAGACGGCTCGCGGCGTAGCTGCTCCCGCCCTTGAACACCTGCACGAGCCGTGGCAAGTCGATGCGGGGGGTGGTGCGGAGCAGCATGTGGACGTGGGTCCGGAGAATGGCCAACGCCACGATGTCAGCGTGTTCTCGCGCAGCGGTTCGGCGAAAGTACTGACTCAGGAAGACGCTGGTGGGAGGGTCGATCATCGGACGGCGGTCGCGCGTCGTCCACGCGACGTGGATGTAGAGTTGGTGGGCGGTCATTTCGTGCCCGGGGTTGTTGAGTCGGCTCAGCGGTGTTCCCGTGCCGAAGCGTGGGCTCGGCCCGCGCTGTCCTGAAGGACACCCGCTCGCACGGATTCGCTTCGCTCACTGTGCTTCAGCACGGTGCTGGCCGAGCCCACGCTTCAGCGTCGCAATACGCTAGGACGCGCCGGTCAACTAACCGTCAACAGAGGCACCCCGGGATAAGCCTCCGCCCTGCAGCGACTTGGCGCTCCTTAGCGGGTTGAACTTTCCCGTCTAAGTGATTATTTTATAGGAACTTAGGTATCGTCGCACGAGCCCAAGCCCCCTGTCCCTAACCCCGAGCCCCTGTCGTTCATGACCGCACCGAACGCCCGCGAACGCATCCTACCGCGCCTCATCGAAGACGAGCTGAAGGAGTCGTTCCTCGACTATTCGATGAGCGTAATCGTGCAGCGCGCGCTGCCCGACGTGCGCGACGGGCTCAAGCCCGTGCATCGCCGCATCCTGTACGCCATGAACGAGCT
>MNIR01000084.1:0-3449 GCA_001919865.1 Gemmatimonadetes bacterium 13_1_20CM_4_69_16
GTGCTGATCGAGACCATTCTCGCCGCGTTCGAGACCGACGAAATCCTGTGGGAGCTGCGCGACCACTCGGCGGGGCTGAACTGCGGCCGCTGGGACTACATCTTCAGCTATATCAAGAAATTCCGGCACCGCCCCGAGTGCGTGCTCCCCGACCGCGGCGCCGTCACCATGGACCGGCCGTTTCTCCAGTCCTACGCCGAGCTGGTGATTCGCACCTGTCACCGCCGCGGCATCCACGCGCTCGGCGGGATGGCGGCCCAGATCCCCATCAAGCGCGACCCCGCGCTGAACGCCCAGGCGCTCGAAAAGGTGCGGCAGGACAAGCTGCGCGAAGTGCGGCAGGGCCACGACGGCACCTGGGTCGCGCACCCAGCGCTCGTCTCCGTCGCCCGGGAGGTGTTCGACGCGCACATGCCGGGTCCGCACCAGATCGCGCGGCAGCGGGAGGACGTGCGGGTGACGGCGGGCGACCTGCTCGCGGCGCCGGGCGGAGACATCACCGAGCAAGGTCTGCGCAAGAACCTCGACGTGGCGCTGCGCTACCTCGCCGCCTGGCTCGGCGGCACCGGCTGCGTGCCGATCTACGACCTCATGGAGGACGCCGCCACCGCCGAGATCTCTCGCGCCCAGGTGTGGCAGTGGCTGCGCCACGCGGCGCGGCTCGAGAGCGGGCGACCCGTCACTGCGGCGCTGGTGCAGCAAACCCTGGCCGAATTGGTAGAAAGCCTACCCGAACGGGTAGGTGCGGACGGCCCCGGCGCTTCGCAGTTTTCGCTCGCGGGGCGGATTCTCTCCGAGCTGACGACTGGCCCGGAGTTTGCGGAGTTCCTGACGACAGTCGCGTACCAATACCTCGACTGATCACAGGAGAGCCATGGACAAGCAGGAGTTCGTCAGCACGCTCGAGCGTGAATGGACCACGGACAGCCGCTGGGACGGAGTCACCCGACCGTACACCGCCGGGGACGTTTACCGCCTGCGCGGCTCGATCGACATCGAGTACTCGCTGGCGCGCTACGGCGCGGCCAGGCTATGGCAGCTGTTCCAGGACGAGCCCTACGTCGCCGTGCTCTCGGCGAGCACCGGCAACCAGGCGATCCAGGAAGTTCAGGCTGGGCTCAAGGCCGTGTACGTGAGCGGCTGGCAGGTGGCGGCCGACGCGAATAACGCGCTCGAGATGTACCCCGACCAGAGCCTGTACCCCTCCGACTCCGTCCCCACGCTGCTGCGCCGCATCAACAACGCGCTCAAGCGCGCCGACGAGATCGCGCACCTCAAGGGCGATCAGTCGATCTACTGGTTCGCCCCGCTCGTGGCCGATGCCGAAGCCGGGTTCGGGGGGGCGCTGCACGCCTTCGAGATCATGAAGAACATGATCGATGCGGGGGCGGCGGGCGTGCACTTCGAGGACCAGCTCGCGTCCGTGAAGAAGTGCGGCCACCTCGGTGGCAAGGTCCTGGTGCCCACCAGCGAGTTCGTCACCAAGCTGGTGGCGGCGCGGCTGGCGGCGGACGTGTGCGGCGTAGACACCGTGCTGATCGCCCGCACCGATGCCAACAGCGCGACGCTGCTCACGAGCGACTGCGACGAAGCCGATCGGCCGTTCGTCACGGGAGAGCGCACGCCCGAAGGATTCTTCCGCGTAAGCGACGGCGTCGAAGCGGCCATCGCGCGCGCGCTCGCCTACGCCCCTTATGCCGATCTGCTGTGGTTCGAGACGTCGAAGCCGGATCTCAAGGAGGCAACGCGCTTCGCCAACGCGATCCACGAGCGGTTCCCCGGCAAGCTACTCGCGTACAACTGCTCGCCCTCGTTCAACTGGCGCAAGCAGCTGAGCGAAGCCCAGATCGGCTCGTTCCAGAAGGAGCTCGGCGCCCTCGGCTACAAGTTCCAGTTCGTCACCCTCTCCGCCTTCCATGCCCTGAACCACGCCATGTTCGAGTTGGCGCGGGAGTATCGCGACAAGGGGATGGCGGCCTACGCCGAGCTGCAAGGTCGCGAGTTCGCCTCGGAACGAGACGGCTACGCGGCGGTGCGGCACCAGGAGTTCGTGGGCGTGGGTTACTTCGACGAGGTCACCCAGATCGCGACCGGCGGGGTGTCGTCGGTGACGGCGATGGAAGGATCGACGGAGCAGCAGCAGTTCCGGGAGCCGGAGCCCCGGCCAGCGGCGGCCGGCAGCAGCAGGCGCCGCTGAAGCGCTCCACCCTCTTCGCCATCGCCGCCGTGCTCGCCGTGGCGGCGCTGTTCTTCTTCATGACCAACGCGCGGGCCAAGGTGCAGTGCCGAGTGTGCGTGGAGTTCCGCGGCCGCAGCAACTGCGCGACCGCGCTCGGCCCGACCGAGCAGGCCGCGCGCGAGGGTGCGCACACCACCGCCTGCGGCCCCATCGCGAGCGGCATGGATGAGCAGATCGGGTGCTCTCGGACGCCACCGGCGGCGGTTCAATGCCAGCCTCGGTAGCGAGAGACTACGTAGAGGAAGAGCGTTGAGGGACGACGTAGGATAGGCGTTTGACTAGGGGGTTCCCCGAAGTTCTTCATTCACGTGATTGCTAGACGTTTCTGCTCCACGTCTTTAGTATTGCGTCGTGTCCGACTTCTCCCTCCCCCGCTCCCCCATCCCAGCGCACGTCCTGCTGACCGAGGGCGTGTCACGGCCGGGAGTGGTCTACGTGATGGAGCGGGCGGGGCACCACGACGGGCCGGAGACGGTGCTGGAGATGCTGAACCGGCCTGAGGGGTTTTTCGCGTTCCGGGGCGCCGAGCAGGACGACATTTTGCTCGCCTCCAAGGCGCACACCATCTGGGTCGCGGTGGACCGCCAGGCGCCGATCGCCGACCCGGCGCGTCTCTCGGCGGCCCGGCTGCTCGGCACGGAGCTCGTGCTGGCCGGTGGCACCACGCTGGGCGGCTGGGCCAGTGCCGAGCTCCCGACCCACCAGGAACGGCTGCTCGATTACCTCAACGCGTCGCACGACTTTTTCTTCGCGGTATGGACGCACGCGGCCACCCATTACGTGAACCGCGCGCACGTGCTGTACGCGCGGCCACTGGACTGACACATGCCTGCGAAGCTCGATCCCTTTGTCGACGTGCTGCTGCGGGAGCAGGGCGACCAGCTGTACCTGCTCCCAGACGAGCCGGTCACCTTGGTGAAAGACGGCAAGCCCCGCAAGGTCTCCAAGCAGCCGCTGACCGATCAACACATCTACGCCCTGCTGGTGGAAGTGGCGCCGTCCGAGTCGGCCGACCACATCGACGGCGGCACGGAAACCGAGTTCGAGTACCTCGCGGACCGGGGCATGGTCCGGGTGCGCATCGTCCCGGAGATGGGGCGGCTCACGGCCGTCGTGTCGCCGGCGCTCAAGCCCGCCCGGGCCGAGCCCGTCGCGGCAGCGGCGCCCGCACCCGCCGCAGCGGCGCCCCCAACCCCGGCCCCGACGCCGA
>MNIR01000084.1:3510-9741 GCA_001919865.1 Gemmatimonadetes bacterium 13_1_20CM_4_69_16
GAGCCCTGGTGCAGTCGAAATCGTCCGATCTGCACCTCCGCGTGGGCGAGCCGCCGCTATTCCGCACCCACGGCGAGATGAAACGCCAGGGCGCGCCGCCGATCGCGGTCGAGCAGCTCGAGCTCATGCTGCTCGCCATCATGCCGGACCGCAACCGTCAGGAATGGAAGGAGACGGGGGACTCCGACTTCGCCTACGAGATCGCCGGGCTGGCCCGCTTCCGGGTGAACGCGGCGCGCGACCGCAAAGGGCCGCTGGCGGTGTTCCGGGTGATCCCGGCGCAGGTCGTCACGGTGGACCAGCTCAATATCACCAAGGAGGTACAGCAGCTCTGCTTCCTGACGAAGGGGCTGGTGCTCGTCACCGGCCCCACCGGGTCCGGGAAGTCCACGACGTTGTGCTCGCTCGTCGACCTCGTCAATCGGTCGCGGACGGACCACATCATCACGATCGAAGACCCGATCGAGTTCGTGCACGAGAACAAGAAGTGCCTCATCACCCAGCGGCAGGTGGGGGTGCACACCGACAGTTTCCGGTCGGCGCTGCGCGCGGCGCTGCGCGAGGACCCCGACATCGTGTTGGTGGGCGAGATGCGCGACCTTGAGACCATCGCGATCGCGATCGAGACGGCCGAAACGGGGCACCTCGTGTTCGGCACGCTCCATACGACCACGGCTGCCTCGACGGTGGACCGCATCATCGATCAGTTCCCCGCGGACCGGCAGTCGCAGATCCGCGTCATGCTGTCGGAGTCCTTGAAGGGCGTCGTCTCGCAGACGCTGTGCAAGCGCATCCAGGGTGGCCGGGTAGCGGCGCGCGAGATCCTGCTCACCACGCCCGCGATCTCGAACCTGATCCGCGAGGGCAAGACGTTCCAAATCCCCTCGATCATCCAGACGTCGAAGCAGATCGGCATGGTGACGCTGAACGACGCGCTGCTGGAGCTGGTGGAGAAGAAAGAGATCAGCCCCGACGAGGCCTACATGAAGTCGGTCGAGAAGACGGGCCTCGTGGCGTCCTTCAAGGCGAAGGGCCACAAGCTGACGATCGCGGCGTAGGGACTGAACGCTTCACCGCATCCGCTTTGTCGGGAGCGACAATGCCATCCTTACTACGGTACGCCCGAGCGGCTAGTGGGGCTTATCTAGCGCTGGCGCTCGCTCAAGGCCTTGGGCGCGAGGCGGTCGCCCAGTCACCCAGCCGTGTTCTCGATGAGGTCGTCCTGCAAGTCACGAGTGTGCAGGACAGCTCTCAATACTTCGTGTACCACTATCGCGTCCTCAACTCCGCATCGAGTCGCGGCGGGGTCGCCGTCGTCGAGCTTGACCTCTCGGCACCACGGGGAACAGGGCACGTGGCACTGCCCTTCACCGGGTCCCTTGGTCCAAGCCGACGCGATGTACCCGATCATGTGCCTTTCGGGGCGATCGCCCCTGAGCGATGGCTGATGCTTGTTGACTACAAAGCCCGACTTGTCTGGAATGTGTATGCGGTCCTCCTGGCGGAGGGGGCACCTGTAAGCTTCGACAGCGTAGCACCTGGCAGCATCAAGAGCGGGTTCGGAGTGGGCAGCCCGTACCTGCCTGGTGTCCGGACTTTCGCTGCCATACCAACCGAACAATCGTGCTGCACTAAGCCCAATGCCCAGGGCGAGTTGCCGAACTCCTTTCTCTTCAGAGTGAAGGGCTTGACCGTAGCCCCTACCGTGCGGCCGCCGGACATGAGTCTTGCAATCGTACGGTCCGATCTGCAGCAGACCTGCGGCCCGCTTCGCTGGATCGCTGACGGCGCGGTCTGCGGGCGCCTGCGATCCAACCTCGAGCAAGCCATCGCAAGCCAACAGGGTGATCGAGCGGCGACCACGGGCTCGCTTCCTGCGTTCCTCGCCGAGCTCGACGCCCAGCACGGACCAGGAAAGCCGGTCAGCGACAACGCGTACTGGCTGCTGAAGGTGAACGGGGAGTACCTGCTCGCGCACATGTGAGCGGACCGGTCTCTCGGGAATGGTCGCGCCCTGAGAGGGCGCGCTCGGACTGCAGTACGCCCTTACAGGCGCACCATCGCAGCCGAGCCCGGGCTCTCAGCCCGGGATTACACCAAGGAGCGGCATGATGATCTCACCCACTACGACATCCGCTTTGTGGGGAGTAATGACATTGCTCCAGGGTGGTCGACTTCACCAAACGATCGCAGCGAGTGTGGCCCTCCTCGCTGCGCAATCCGCCTGGGACAGAGCTCAGTCTCAGTCGACCAGGCCGATCCTCGATGCGGTGCGATTCGAGGTCACGGCCGTGACGGACAGTGCGCAATACCTCCTCTATGAGTACCGCATCGTGAATCCGACATCGAGTCGGGGCGGGGTCGCGGGCTTGAGCGTTGACCTCTCGGCCCCCCTAGGGACAGGGCTGATCACCCTACCGTTCACTGGGGACCTTCAGCGTAGCGACGGTGGCCCACACGCTCCCGACCACGTGCCCGTTGGTGGTATCGCTCCCGATCGATGGAAGATGATGGTGGTGTATTACAGAGCACATCTCGATTGGTACGCGGCCGACTTCGGTGTTGTGACGAACGGCACCGGGCTACCGGCAAGTGCAGATAGCGCGCCGCCAGGGGGCTCCAAGGCAGGCTTTGGGTTACGCAGCTCGTACCTGCCCGGCATTCGGCGGTTCTCAGCCCATCCCACTTATCAGTCTTGTTGCACACAGCCCAACGACAGGGGGGAGTACCCGAATCCCAGTTTCTTCCCGGCGACCGGGTTCACCGTAGCGCCCACGGTGCGACCGCAAGACATGGGACTGAGCGTTGTGCAGTCGGACCTCCAGCGGGTTTGTGGCTCGCTCCGTTGGATCACCGACGGAGCTGTATGCGGCAGCCTCCGATCCAAGCTGAAGCAAGCCACCCAAGCCCTACAACGGAGCGACAGCAAGGCTGTGAAGGGCTCGCTCCGAGCGTTCCTCGCCGAGCTCGACGCCCGGCACGGGCCAGGGATGCCGGTCAGCGACAACGCCTACTGGCTGCTGAAAGTGAACGGGGAGTACCTGCTCGCGCACATGTGAGCGGGCCGGTCTCTCGGGAGTGGTCGCGCCCTGAGAGGGCGCGCTCGGCGCGCGGCGTCACACGTGAATTCGGGACCACAGCGAGGAGCCGAGCATGGCAGGAGCGACACGCAAGAACCAAGAGAGGATCATCGTAAATGAAAACAAGATCCTCCGGAACCAGCAGCGACTGGTGCGGATACTCGACAATCAGAGCAAGATCCTGCGGGACCTTCAGGCGATGCTGAAGAACCAACGGAAGATCCTGGCCAATCAGAGCAGGATTCTCGCGAAATAGCTGGCCTCGCCTACCGCGCGTCTATGACGAGGTCCACGGCGCCCGTGTAGGAGCGCCAACGCGCGATCTCCTCCCCGAGTACCCGCCTTCCCGCCGCCGTGAGATCGTAGTACCTCGCGATTCGGTTGTTCTGGGTGGTCCGCCAGTAGGACGTCACCCAACCGCGCTTCTCGTATCGATGCAGGGCGGGATACAGCGACCCTTGCCCGATCTGGAAGCTGTCCCGCGACAGCTGCTGAATCCGGGTAGTGATCCCCCAGCCATGCATGGGCTCCAGCGACAGTGCCTTTAGCAGCAGCAGGTCCAGCGTGCCCTGCATGACATCCGCCACGCGCGTTTCAATGCTTGCCTCTCCTGTCGGAGCGATAGGGAAGTATGGCCTTTCGCTGACAGCGGCGTCAAACCTGGTCGCCAGGAGGGGCGCACTGACCGAGCGTGCCCTTGCCGCGCATCCAGGGTCGGCGCATAATATCCGCCCTCGGCTCCGCGAGCCGACAACCAGCAACGCGAACCAGGTGACAGCCGGTATGACCAGCACCGCCTTAAAAGCCCCGCAGTCTCAGCCCCCTGAAGCCCACTCGTTCCTCGGGAAGCTCAATGGCCCGTGGCACAAGCGGGCGCTTCAGGTGTTCACGATCATCGTCGTCGTCCACCTGGCCGAGCATCTGGTGCAGGCCTATCAGGTGTACGTGCTGAAGTGGCCGCTGCACCAGGCGCGGGGTGTCCTGGGCCAGGCGTTCCCCTGGCGTCGCACGCTGTTCGGAGCCCCCGTTCCCACGAGCATCGTGCAGCTGTGGATCCCGCGACTCGAGCTGCACCTGTTTTATAACACGTTGGTGTTCGTGCCGATGATGGTGGCGATGTACTATCACGTGTTCCCGAGGGTCCCTGACGCCGCGCGGATGCGGTGCAGCTGCGCGCTGCGTTCGCATCCGGCGACGGCGTGAGATGAATCAGTGATCGACGTTGGTGGAGGATCTGGAGGTTGGTGGAGGCCCCTCCCCGAGCGTAACGTACAGTCGCCACGTCAGAAACCGCGCCCGATTCTGCCTGTCACTAAGGTGCCGCCAAACCATATCACCAAGCAGGCCGGCCTCTTTCGCAAAACGTAGCGCATAGCCGACCTCCGTAAGCGAAGAGAGGGAAATATCCAGAAAGCGCCGGAACTCCTTGCGGCTCTTCCGAGAGGAACCTTCCACAATGTTTACGGCCGCCGAAAAAGAGGCGCGACGCATCTGCGACGTCAGACCGTAGCGTTCGTCAGACGGGAATGCTTTAGTGGCGTCATACACCGCGAGGGCTAACTCATGACATTCGCGCCATGCATGTAATCGTTCGTAGGGGGGCGGCACGAGGCAAAACTACTGAGGCAACTTCGTGAAGCTGTACCATCTGGCGACCGCTCGAAGCCCTTTGTTGCGTTCGCCTCCACCAACCTCCACATCCTCGCCAACGGATTCTCTCAGAGCCACCGGTCGGATTTGAACCGACGACCGCTCGATTACGAATCGAGAGCTCTACCACTGAGCTACGGTGGCGCGGTCCCTAACTTAGCGACGTGCTGCTCCACGCGGTACTCCACCGCCTCCCGCCTTGCTGGATCCGAGCGGCCGCGCGATGTTCGTGCGACCATATGTCACTCGGTAGCCGCGGTGCCGTCGTTGGGGCATTGCTCTCCGCGCTGGTCGTGACGTCCGCCGGAGCCCAGTGCCCCGACGGTACGGCTCCGCCGTGTAGGCGCGGAGGACCCCGAGCGGCGGCCACCACGACCCCGCCTCCTGCCGAGCGCGACCGCGCGCGCACGTTTCTCGTCCTCCCGTTTCGCAACCTGTCGCGCAGCGCCGACTATCAATGGCTGGTCGAAGCCTCTCCGACCGGCGGGTGGACGGCGGTGACGGGCGAAATCATCGTGACGGGCGCACGGCTGCACGTGAGTGCGCGGGCCTACGACCTCGTGACCCGGCGGCAGGTGGCTCGGACGACGTTCGAAGGTCGGGCCACCGACGACGTCCGGCGGGCCTACGACCAGATTGCGACGGTGTTGCTGCGCGCGGCCGGGCTCGAGCAGGCCTCGGCGGACCTGGGCACGGCCACGACGCGCTCGCTGGACGCCTATCGGTCCTACCTGCGCGGTGTGGCGCATCTCAACCGAGCGGAGTATCGGCAGGCCCGTGATGCGTTGCTGGACGCTGTCCGCATCGACAGCGCCTTCGCGCAGGCATACGGCAAGCTCGCGGAGGTCTCCCTCCTCGCGTTCTCGGTGCTGGATCCCGACAATCCGGCGTACGGCTACGCGGAGCGCGCGGCGGCGCTCAGCAACCGGCTGCCGCCGCGGGCGGCCAGTCACGTGCGCGCGCTGCGCAGCCTGCTGAACGCCGACTTCACCGCGGCGCGCACGGAGCTAGCGGGTCTCGTCGCGCAGGACTCCAACGACGTCGACGCCCTCGAGGAGCTCGCAGGCCTCGAGTTTCTCGACCCCCTGCTGGTGGCGACGCCGACCGGTGAGCGACGCCGCGGGTCCCTGAACGCGGCCACTCGGCTGTCCCGGCGCGTGCTCGATCTCGACCCCACCCGGCATGGCGCCTACCAGGGATTGGTGGTCATCTACTCCCTCGCGGCCGGGCAGCCGCCGGGCGCGGTGGCGGGCTACCGCCGCGAGCTGCCGCGTCCGGTGCGGAGCTCGGTCCGTGCCTGGTGCAGCTGCGACTTTGAGCTCGGCCTGGGTGGGCAGCCGCCCGGCCGCGGGAGTGACTCGGCGCTGGCACTCCAGTTCGCCGGCCCCGATCTCATGCTCGTACCGCTGCTGCACGACTCGCTCGAGCTCGTGCCGGTCGATTTCCTGGCTGCGCTGCCGGCGGAGTCGTTGGCCGCCTCGCGCGCCCGCGCGCGGGCCGC
>MNIR01000078.1:0-36534 GCA_001919865.1 Gemmatimonadetes bacterium 13_1_20CM_4_69_16
GACTTGCCGGCGCCGGTCTCGCCGGTGAGGACGTTCAAGCCGGGGACGAGGGGGAGCGTGACGTCGGCGATGACGGCAAGATCGCGGACGCGCAGCTCCGTCAGCACTACTTGCGCTCGCGGTCGGAGAGGTCGCCCCACTGCAGCTTCTCGCGCATCCGGGCGAAGAAGCCGTCGGGGCCCAGCCGGACGAGCACCACGGGGCGGTTGGCGCGTTTCACGACCAGGCGGTCACCCGGCTGCATCGTGGTGCCGACCTGCCCGTCGAACGACACAAGCACGTCCTCGGTCCAGGGCGGAATCGGCTCCACGGCGACCTCGGCGTGGGATGGCACGACGAGCGGGCGCACCGCCAGGGTATGCGGGCAGATCGCCGCCACGACGATGGCATCCACTCCCGGCACGACGATCGGCCCTCCGGCCGACAGCGAGTAGGCGGTGGACCCCGTGGGGGTCGCGACCACGATGCCGTCGGCCGAATACTGGCCGACTTCCTCACCGTCGAGCGACACGCGCAGGCGGATGACGCGCGCCACGCCCCCCTTGTGGACCACCACGTCGTTGAGCACCACCGGCTCGGTGCGGCTCTTGGCTCCCCCCCGCTCGACGATGGTCGGCTCAAGCGCGAGCCGGCTCTCGGTGCCGTAGGCGCCGTGCACCAGAGCGTCCAGCGCCCAATCGAGGGTTTGGGAGGTCGCGGTGGTGAGGAACCCGACGCGGCCGAGGTTGATGCCGAGAATCGGCGTATTGGCGCCGTCGAGGGTGCGCGCCCCGCGAAGCAGTGTGCCGTCTCCGCCCAGCGTCACGAGGCAGTCGAGGCTGGGTGCGCGCTCGAGGGGCGGCGGGGAAGGCGCCGGCCAGAGGGAGGCAATGCGGTCCTCGGTGAAGAGGGTGAGGCCGAGGCGCGGCGCCGCCTGCGCGAGGTGCGCGAGCAGGTTCTTGAGGTCGCGGTAGCTCGGGTTGCCGACGACCCCGACGTTCATGAGGGGGCGAGCGACTCCTCGGAAGCGAGCGCCCGGACGCGGGCGGCGATCCCCGGACCGGTGAGCCCTACTTCCGCGAGCTGCTGGGCGCGGGGGGCGTGCTCGTAGGTCCGATCGGGAACGCCCAGCGGCACGACGCGTACCTCGGGCGCCGTGGACTGCACCAGGGCCGCGAGCGAGGCCCCGAAGCCGTTCACCACGGTGCCGTCCTCGATCGTGACCAACAGGCGGTGGTCCCGCACGAGCCCCTCGAGGGTCGCGCGGTCGATCGGCTTCAAGAATCGGCAGTTCACGACGGTGACGTCGAGGCCGTCGGCCGCGAGCGCCTCCGCCGCCTCGAGGGCCGGCTGGCACATCACCCCGACCGCGAGCAGGGCGCAGTCCCTCTTCGCCTTGCCGGCACGCAGCACTTCCCAGCTGCCGTACGGGATGGCGGCGACTTCCGCCGCCGGCGGTGCTTCGCCGGGCGCCTTGTCGCGCGGATAGCGGAGCGAGAACGGCCCGTCGTCGCGCTCCAGGGCGCAGCGCAACAGCCCGATGAGCTCCGCGCCGTCCTTCGGGGCGGTAACGGTCAGGTGCGGCACCGCGAGCAGATAAGGGATGTCGTACAGTCCCATATGCGTCTGGCCGTCCTCACCCACCATCCCGGCGCGGTCGAGGCAGAAGATCACCGGGAGCCGTTGGATGGCGACGTCATGGATGATGCTGTCGTAGGCACGCTGCAGGAACGTCGAATAGATCGCCACGACCGGACGCACGCCCTGGGTCGCGAGCCCGGCGGCGAACGTGGTCGCGTGCGCCTCGGCGATGCCGACATCGAAGAAGCGCTCGGGCCACTTTTTCTGGAAGATATGGGTCCCGGTGCCGGAGGGCATGGCGGCGGTGATCGCGACGAGCGGCGGATATTCGGCGGCGAGCTGGGTGATCGCCTCGCCGAACACCCTGGTCCACTGAGGCAGTCCGGGGTTCACGGGCTTGAGCTTTCCAGTCACCGGATCGTAGGGGGCGCGCGCGTGGTATTTCTCGAGGTCCGGCTCGGGGAGCGGGAATCCCTTCCCCTTCTCCGTGATGACATGTACGACGCGCGGGCCCTTGAGCGTCTTCACGATATCGAACGTCTGGACCATCTGCGCGATATTGTGCCCGTCGATCGGCCCGAAATAGCGGAACCCCAGCTCCTCGAACAGCATCCCCGGCGACCAGAGGTTCTTGATGCTCTCCTCGAGTGTCTTCGCGAAGTCCACGAGCTTGGGCCCGCCGACCAGGTGCGACGCCTTCTCGATCATCACCTTCACGAACTCGCGGATGCGCACGGTGATCGGGCTCGCGATGATCGAGCCCAAGTACCGGTTGATGGCGCCGACGTTCGGGGCGATGGACATCCCGTTGTCGTTCAAGACCATGATGACGTCGCGGCCCGAGTGGCCCAGGTTGTTCATCGCCTCGTAGGGTAGGCCGCAGGTGAGCGCGCCGTCGCCGACCACGGCCACGACCTTGAAGTGCTCGCGCCTCAGGTCCCGGGCTGCGGCGATGCCGCATGCCGCCGACAGGCCGGTGCCGGCATGTCCCGCGCCGAACTGATCGTGCTCGCTCTCGGAGCGCCGTAGGAAGCCGGAGAGGCCGCCCGGCTGGCGCAGGGTGGGGAGACGGTCGTTGCGCCCTGTGAGGATCTTCCACGGGTAAGCCTGGTGTCCCACGTCCCACACGATCCGGTCCCGCGGGGATTCGAAGCTGTAGCACAGCGCCACCGTCAGCTCGACCACGCCGAGCCCGGCGCCGATGTGCCCACCGGTTTGCGAGACGACGTCGATCAGACGACGGCGCACCTCGTCCGCGAGCGGCTGGAGCTGGTCGCGCGCCAGGCGCCTGACGTCCTCGGGTCCACGGATGAGCTCAAGCAGCGCCATTGAGCCTCGCTAACGCGGGACTGCGAACGCGGAACGCGGAACAGAGCGAGCGCACCCTGTTTCGCGTTCCGACTTCCGCGCTCCGCGTTTGTTTCCGCTCATTCAGTTCGGCCTGGTGACAATGTAGTGCGCCAATTCCACCAGCGTAGGAGAAACTAACCCCGCCCGCCGCAAGCGGTCTACCGCCCGCGCGGCTAGTCGCTCCGCCTCCGCCCGGGCCGCACCCACGCCGAGCAGCGTCACGAAGGTGGATTTGGCGAGCGCGGCGTCCTTGCCGGCCGTCTTGCCGAGCTGGTGCGACGTCGCGGTGGCATCGAGCACGTCGTCGTACACCTGGAACGCGAGCCCCACGTCCGCCCCGTAGCCGCGCAGCGCTTCGCACGACGCCGGCGCCGCACCCGCCGCGAGGCCGCCGATGACGCAGGCGGCAGCGATCAGCGCGCCGGTCTTGCGCGCATGGACCTGCTCCAGCTCCGGCACCGGGAGGCGGCGCCCTTCCGCCTCGAGATCGAGCGCCTGGCCCCCGATCATCCCCCCCGCCCCGGCGGCCCGATACAGCTCCAGGGCGATGCCTTCCCGGCGCTCGCTATCGAGGCCGAGCGCGTCCAGGCCGGCTGCCAGCACGCGGGCCGCGAGCGCCACCATGTGGTAGCCCGCCTCGGTCGCGGTGCGGACGTCGAACGCCCGATGCGTGGTGGGCCGGCCGCGGCGCAGGTCGTCGTTGTCCATGCACGGGAGGTCGTCGTGCACGAGGGAATAGGCGTGCACCACTTCGACCGCGGCCGCCAGCTCGGCGACGCCCGGCGCGTCGCCGCCCACGGCCTCGTAGGCCGCCAACACCAAGGTCGGCCGCAAGCGCTTGCCGGCCGAGAGGAGGCTGTAGCGCACCGCGGCCGCCACGGGGGGACGCCACAGCACGTCCGAGCCCTGGCCCCATCGCTCGAGCACCGCGTCCACGCGGGCGCGGGCGTCCGAGAGGTACAGCTCGAGGGCGCGGCTAGCCGTCGAAGTCTTCAACCCGGAGCTTGCCGGCGTGGTCGCTCAGGACCTGTTTGACCTTGGCCTCGGCCGCGCTGAGCCGCTCGCGCGCCTCGCGCAGCCGCTCCACGCCCTCCTCGAACAGCTTCAGCGCCTCGTCGAGGTCGAGGTCCTCCCCCTCGAGCCGCCGCACGATCTCCTCCAGCCGCTCCAGCTGGCGCGTAAAGCTCGGCTCGCTCGCCATCAGGACTTCGCCACCCGCGCCGCGACCTCCCCGTCGGTCACGCGCAGCCGGAAGGCGAGCCCGGGGGAAAACTGGGCAACGCGCTTCAGTACATGGCCCTCTGGGTCACGCGCCAGAGAGTAGCCGCGATCCAGGATCTTGAGCGGTGAGAGGGCATCGAGCCGACCGCCCAGGCCGGCCAGTTGATGGCCTTGCCGCTCCAGCCGCGTCGTCAGGGCGCCCCCGAGCCGATCGAGCGTGCGGTCGATCCGCTGGGCCACGCGGGTCGCCCGCAGGCCGAGCCCGCGGGCGAGGCGCTCTCCCAGGTGCGTGAGCCCGGCCGCGACGTCGCTCCATTCCGGGGTCGCCGCTTCGGCTGCCGCCGACGGCGTGGCAGCCCGGTGGTCGGCGACGAGATCGCACAGGGTGACGTCCGTTTCGTGTCCCACGGCGGAGATCACGGGCACTGGGACGGCCGCGACCGCGCGCGCGACGCGCTCCGCGTTGAAGGTCCAGAGGTCCTCCCGCGACCCGCCCCCGCGACCGACGATCGCCACGTCCAGCCGAGCGATCTTGCCGAGCACTGCGAGCGCCCGGCAGATCGCGTCCTCCGCGCCGTCTCCCTGCACCTTGGTGGCGAGCACGAACAGCTCGGCCAGCGGCCAACGACGGCTGGTGACGGCGATGATGTCGCGCAACGCCGCGCCGTCCTTGCTCGTCACGACCGCGATGCGGCGGGGATACCGGGGCAAGGGGCGCTTGCGCGCCGGATCGAGCAGGCCGTCCTTCTGGAGAGCGGCCTTCGCCTTCTCGAAGGCGAGCTGCCACAGGCCGCCGCGCTCAGTCGAGAGCAACTCGACTACGGTGAGCCGGAATTCCCCCTTCTCTTCCCACAGGGTGGGCCGGCCGAACACGAAGACCTGCATCCCGTCGGCAGGCGGTGCCGGCAACCGCCGATTCTCCTTCTGAAACATGACGCACCGCAGCTGTGCCGTCCGGTCCCGCAGCGCGAAGTACCAGTGCCCGCTCTGCCACGCCTTGAACCCGCTGATCTCGCCACGCACCCACAGCGGCCCGAGCCTCGCCTCGAGCACGGCCCGCGCCTGGCGGGTCACTTCGCCGACGGTCCAGGCCCCTTCGGGCGAGGCCGCGCCGAACAGGTCTAGGCTCTCGCCCACTGGCGCGCCGCCTGAACCGTGTTGTGGAGCAGCATCGTGATCGTCATCGGGCCCACGCCGCCCGGCACCGGCGTGATCGCGCCCGCCACATGCGTCGCCTCGGCAAAATTGACGTCGCCCACGAGCCGATAGCCCTTCTTCGTGGAGGGATCATCCACCCGATTGGTTCCGACGTCGACCACGACGGCGCCGGGCTTGATCATGTCGCCGGTGACGAACTCAGGCTTCCCCATGGCGACGATCAGGATGTCGGCCATCCGCGTGATCGACTTGATGTCCCGGGTGCGCGAATGGCACACCGTCACCGTTGCGTTGCCGCCGGGGCCGTCCTGGAGGAGGAGCGCGGCCATCGGGCGGCCCACGATGGTCGAGCGACCGACGATCACCGCGTGCTTCCCGGTGGTGTCGACGCCGCTCTTGAGCAGGAGCTGCTGCACACCGTACGGTGTCGCCGGTCGGAAGCCCGTCGGGTCGCCGAGCAACACCTTGCCGACGTTTTCCGGGTGGAAGCCATCCACGTCCTTGCCCGGCACCACCCGACGCAGCACGCGCTGCGTGGTGATCTGCTTGGGGAGGGGCAGCTGCACGAGGATGCCATGGATCTTGTTGTCGGCATTCAGCCGGTCGACGAGTGCCAGCAGCTCGGCCTCGGAGGTCTCCGGCGGCAGGCGGATGGTCTCGTGATACAGACCGGCCTCGTCACACGCCTTGCCCTTCATGCGGACGTAGGTGGCGGAGGCGGGGTTGTCGCCCACCAGCACCGCCGCCAGCCCGGGGGTGACCCCCTTGGCCTGGAGCGCTCGGATCTCGACCTGGAGCTCGGTCCGCAGCTGGTCGCCGACCCTTGTGCCGTCGATCAACCTAGCGGGCAAAGTCCACCGAGCGCGTTTCGCGGATCACGACCACCTTGATCTGCCCAGGGTACTGCAGCTCGCGCTCGATGCGGCGCGCGATCTTGTCGGACAGCTCACCGGCGGTGCCGTCGTCCACCGCGGTGGGCGTCACGACCACGCGGACCTCCCGCCCCGCCTGGATGGCGAAGACCTTCTCCACCCCCGCGAACTCGCCGGCGAGCTGCTCCAGCTGGGTGAGCCGCTTGACATAGGTCTCGAACGCCTCGCGGCGCGCGCCGGGGCGTGCTCCCGAGACGGCGTCCGCCGCCTGGACGATGACGCTGACGGGCGACTCGTGCTCCACGTCGTCGTGGTGCGCCGCGATACAGTTGATCACGACGGGATGCTCGCCGTACTTGGTCGCCACCTCGACCCCGAGCTGCACGTGCGTGCCGTCGTGTTCGTGGGTGAGCACCTTGCCGATGTCGTGTAGCAGCGCGCCGCGCTTGGCGAGCTGGACGTCCAGCTTCAGCTCCGCCGCCATGATCCCGGCGAGCCATGCCACTTCCTTGGAGTGATCCAGGATGTTCTGGCCGTACGAGGTGCGGTAGCGCATACGGCCAACCAGCTTCACGAGCTCGGGATGCATTCCCTTGATACCGGTCTCGTACACCGCCTGCTCGCCGGCTTCGACGATCCCGGCCGCGATCTCGGCCTGGCACTTCCCGATGATCTCCTCGATCCGCCCCGGATGGATGCGGCCGTCGGCGATCAACCGCTCGAGCGCCAGCCGGCCGACTTCGCGGCGTACCGGGTCGAAGCAGGAGACCACGACGGTGTCGGGCGTGTCGTCGATGATCACGTCCACGCCGGTGGCGGCCTCGAAGGCGCGGATGTTCCGGCCCTCGCGTCCGATGATCCGCCCCTTCATCTCGTCGGAGGGGAGGGCGACGGCGGACACCGTGCTCTCGGCGGTGTGCTCGGCGGCGATGCGCTGGATGGCGATGGCGAGGATCTTCTTCGCCTCACGGTCGGCGTTCTTCTTGGCCTGCTCCTTCAAGTCGCGCGCCAGAGCCGCCGCTTCGCCCCGCGCCTCATCTTCCAGCCCGCGCAGCAGTTCTTGCTTCGCCTCTGGCGCGGTGAGCCCGGCGACCTGCTCGAGGCGGGCACGAGCCTCGGCCTCCTTCGCGGCCACGGCGCGCTCCCGCTCACGGCAGGCCTGGTCCCGGCGCCCGATCTCCTGTCCCTGCCCCTCGAGGCCGGCGAGCTTCTGGTCCAGCTGGTCCTCGCGTCGCTCGATGTCGCGCCGGCGCCGCCCGACTTCCTCGTCCCAGGCCTCGCGCGACTTCATCAGCTCTTCTTTCGCGGCGAGAACCATCCGTTGACGCGCCTCCTCGAGCAGGCGCTCGCGCTCTCGAGCCGCGGTTCCCGCCGCGGTGAGGCCAGCACGGCGCTCGACGCGCCGTCCCAACACGTAGAAAGCCACTCCCGCGGCGACCCCGCCGCCAAGGAGGGCTGCGACGACCGCCAGCCAGTCCGGCATAGGTATCTATCTCCGGCAACGCTTCGCTTGGAAGGCGGAGCGTGTAGAACCGCAAACGGCGCCGTCAGGTTTCGGCCTTCAGCTGTTCAGCTGATGGCCGACGGCTGATGGCTGAGGGCTTTTCTCTTCCCGGGCGGCAGCAACTTCGTCATGTCGTCCGCCAGCGCCGCCAGCCGGGCGGCGACTTCCCGCTCGCCCTTCTTGGTCTGAAACAGCTCGTTGGTGATGTCCAAGGCCGCGAGGATCGCCGCCTTGTGTGTCTCCACGATCGGCCCCTGGGAGAGGACCTTCTTAAGTGCCTGATCGACGTACGCCGCCACTTCCCGGGTGTACTCGGGGGGAAGATCGGAGCGGACCGTGTACTCCTCTCCGCCGATCATCACCTTGACCGCGTGCTTCTTGGTGCTCATCGGGACCCTCCAGTCCCACCCCCGCCCCCACTCCCCGAGCTCGTGGCGCCTCCCGTACCGCCGGCTGCCGTCGCTCCTGCCGCTCCCGCCGCTCCCCCGACCCCGCCATTCCCGCCCGCCTGGCGAGCCTGCTCTTCGAGAAACGTCAGGCGCGACAGCAGGTCATGCACGCGCCCCCTGGCCGCATCCACACGTTGGCGCAACGTCCTGTTCTCCTGTTCCAGGTCGGCGACGCGGCCGCGCGTCTCCGGGTCGGACTTTGCTACCGCGCCGCCGCTCCTGGCCCCGCCTTCTTTGAGCTCGGCTTCGGCCTTGACGGCGCGCGCGCGCCAGCCGGCCAGCTCGTCCGCCACGTAGCGGAGCACGCTCTCCAGCTGGTCGAGCATTCGACCATCAGCCCTCTCTCCGTCGTACGCCAAGCTCATCCTCCAGCGCCTTCAGCCCCCGCGCCAACAGCTCGTCCACCTCGCGCTCGCGCAGCGTCCGAGTCGGGTCGCGGAACGTGCAATGCCACGCGACGCTGCGCTGACCCGCCGGCACGCCGGCGCCGCGATATTCGTCGAACACCTCCAGCCGCTCGAGCAGGGGTCCCATCGCGCGGGCCAGGACTGCGGCCACAGCCGCGGCGGTCACCCCTGCCGGCAACAACAGCGCCACGTCACGCTCGACCGGCGGCTGCGTGGGCAGGGGCCGATACGGCGCGACGTCCCGCAGGGCCGTCTCCAGCCGGACCTCGAACCCGAATAGTGGCGCGGCCCAGACCGGGGAATCGGCCTCGAGGGAGCCTGCCTGCCCCACTACTTCCCCGCCCCGTTGCACCGCCACCCACCCGGCCCCAGTCCCCGTTGCCGCTTGCACGGTACAGCCCGGGGCGGCGGCCTCCACCGCTAACTCAAAGTGGCGCTTCAAGTCCCATATGTCCATATCAGGTACTTTCGCACTGTCGGACCAATGGGGCGGCCGCTGAGACCCGGTGATCACACCAGCTACGGAGTGCCACTCCTCCGGCGCGCCTTTCCCCTTTTCCCCTTCGCCTTTGCCCATCCTGAAGACCGTCCCCACTTCGAACAGCCGTACGTCCCGGTTGCGGTTCGCCCAGTTGTGCTCGACCCGACGGGCCAGACCTGGGAGGAGCCGGCGCCGCAGATGAGCTTCGTCGGCAGACAGCGGGTTCTGGATCGCGACCGCCTCCGGCCCGTCGGCCGGACCGAGCGGGATGGTACGGGCCTCGTACAGGCCGGCGCGAGCGAGCTGCTCGCGCACCCGTGCCTTGGCCTCCTCCAGGACCGCATCAGGCACCGTCCCGGGCCGGTACGGGCGCAACTCGTCCGGGAACGCGTCGTACCCCTTGAGGCGGGCCACTTCCTCGATCAGGTCCACCTCGCGCGTTACGTCGGGCCGCCAGCCCGGTACTTGCACGGCGAGTCGCCCATCCTTGGGCGCCACGAAGAACCCGACGGACGTGAGCAGCCGCTCGATCTCCGCCCGCTCGATTCCCACGCCGAGCAGCCGGGCCACGCGCTCGGGCCGGAGGAAGATCGTCGCCTCCTGGACGGGCTGTGGCCACGAGTCGAGCGGCGGCTCGCGCAGCTCCCCCCCCGCCACCGCCCTGATCAGCTCGATCGCCCGGCGAGCGGCGTCGGGCATGCCGAGCAGGTCGATGCCGCGCTCGAAGCGATAGCTCGACTCGCTCGACAGCTGCAGTGCGCGCCGTGTGCGGCGGATGCGCGTGGGCTGGAAGTAGGCGCACTCGAGGACTAGGTCGGTGGTCGCGGTTGTCACCTCGGATTCCGCGCTGCCCATCACACCCGCGACGATGGTCGGCCGCTCGGCGTCGCAGATCGCCGTCATCTCGGGGGTGAGCGCACGAGCCACGCCGTCCAATGTCACGATTTTCTCGTTGGGCTTGGCGCGACGGATCACTACGGCCGGGCCGCGCAGCTTCGCCAGGTCGAAGGCGTGCAACGGCTGGTTCAGCTCGAGCAGGATGTAGTTGGTCGCGTCCACGACGTTGTTGATCGGTCGCTGGCCGACGGCGCCGAGCCTGCCGACGAGCCAGGCAGGGCTTGGCCCCACCCGGACGCCACGGATGACCGCGGCGATGTACCGCGGGCATCCCTCGGCATCCTCGAGGCTGACCCGCACCCCATCCACCGTCCCCTCCCCGCCGGTGAGGCGGACAGGCGGTCGGTCGGTGGCGTCGCCCGACCGCCTGACTGCCTGACCGCTGGGTATTTCCGGCAGCTTGACCACGCCCCCGAGCGACGCCGCCAGCTCGCGCGCGACGCCCTTGTGGCACAGCAGGTCGGGGCGGCTCGCCGGAACGTCGATGACGATCTGGTGGTCGGCCACCGGCACCACGTCGACGAAACGCGTGCCCGGCGCGGCGTCGGTCGCGAGCTCGAGAATGCCGGAGTGATCCTGGCCCAGCCCCAGCTCCTTCGCGGAGCACAACATGCCGTTCGACTCGACGCCGCGGATCGCCTTGCGCTCGAGTCGTACGCCGCCCGGCAGCGTGCCCCCCACCGGCGCGTACGGGTAGACCTTGCCGGCCTGGACGTTCGGGGCGCCGCATACGACCTCAACCGGGCCGTCGGGGCCGCCGACGTCCACCCGGCAGAGGGTGAGCCGGTCCGCGTTGGGGTGTTTGCGCACTTCGAGCACGCGGGCGATCACGATGTCGCCCAGGTCCTGGTGCAGCGGCACCACGGCGTCCACGGCGGCGGCATGCATGGTCAACTGCGCGGCGGCCTCACCCGCGTCGAGCGCCTGCCCCAGCAGCGCCTCGAGCCAGCGGCGCGACACGATCATCGGGGGCCTCGGGCGAACTGCGCGAGGAAACGAACGTCGCTCTCGAACAAGAGGCGGATGTCCGGGATCCCGTGGCGGGTCATCGCGATCCGTTCCGGGCCCATGCCCCAAGCGAAGCCGGTGTACTTCTCACTGTCCACTCCACAGTTCTCGAGTACCGCCGGGTGCACCATGCCCGAGCCGAGGATCTCCATCCAGCCCGTCTGCTTGCAGGTCGGACAGCCCGCGCCCTGGCAGATGCGACACTGCACATCCATTTCCGCCGAGGGCTCGGTGAACGGGAAAAACGACGGCCGGAACCGGACCCGGGTGTCCGGGGCGAAGAACTTCCGGGCGAACGTGGCGAGGGTCGCCTTGAAGTCCACAAAGCTGATCCCGTCGTCCACCGCCAAGCCTTCGATCTGCTCGAACACCGGCGCATGCGACGCATCGAACGGGTCGCGGCGGTACGCTTTGCCCGGGATCACGACCCGGATGGGCGGCGGATAACTCTCGAGCGTGCGGATCTGGACGGGCGAGGTGTGCGTCCGCAGCAGCAGGTCGCCGCCCACGTAGAACGAGTCCTGGGCGTCGAGCGCCGGATGGTCCTTAGGGAAATTCAGCGCATAGAAGTTGTAGCGCTCGGTCTCGATCTCGGGGCCCACCGCGCGCGTGAAGCCGAGCTCGTGGAAGATCTCGCAGATCTCGTCCACGACCTGCGTGACGAGGTGCAGCCCCCCCACCCAGCGGGCGCGGCCCGGCATGGTAAGATCGACGCCCGCCCCGGCGCCCCCCGCGTCGCCCGCGTGCTTGAGCTCGCGCTCGCGGGCCGCGAAAGCCGTCTCGTAGTCGCGCTTCAACGCGTTGGCGGCGCCGCCGACTTGCTTGCGCGCCGCCGGCTCGAGGCGCGGCAGCGCGGCGAGGATCTGGGTGAGCGCACCGGCCTTGCGCCCGAGGATCTCGGTCTTGAGATCCGAGAGCCGGCGTTCGTCCGCTTGCGGGATCTCCTGGAGACGCTCCCGCAGCTCGGTGAGGGCTGCCAGGAGGTCGCGCATGGTCAGAGTGCCTGCTTCGCGACCTCCGCCAGCTGCTGGAACGCCGCCGGGTCGCGCACGGCCAAGTCGGCGAGCACCTTGCGGTTGATCTCGACTCCAGCCCGGCGCAGCCCGTTCATGAGGCGACTGTAGGACAACTGGTGCAGCCGGGCGGCGGCGTTGATGCGAATGATCCAAAGCCGGCGGAAATCGCCCTTTTTGCGACGGCGGTCGCGGTAGGCGTACTTCTGCGCCCGCTCCACCGACTCCTTGGCGGCCTTCCACAGCTTCGAGCGCCCGCCAAAGTACCCCTTGGCGAGCTGCATGACCTTATTCTTGCGCTTCAGGCGCGCAACGTTGCTCTTGACGCGGGGCATAGTCGCTCCTTACGCCATCAGGAGGCGCTTGAAGCGCCGCTCATCGGCGTGCGACACCAGCGCGGGTTTGCGAAGGTGGCGCTTCCGCTTGGGGTGCTTCTTGGTCAGGATGTGGCTCTTGTACGCGTGATAGCGCCGTAACCGGCCCCGCCCCGTCAGCTTGACGCGCTTGCGGAGCGCGCGTTTGGATTTCTGTTTTGGCATGTCAACCTCAGGGGTCAGGGATCAGGGGTCGGGGGTCGGGGGCGGGGACTGATCCCCGACCCCTGACCCCCGATCCCTCATTTCATTTCGGCGCCAACACCATCGACATGTTGCGGCCTTCGAGCTTGGGGTCCTGCTCGATCTTCGCGACGTCCTTGAGCTCGTTCGCCACCCGGTCGAGCACCTCGCGCCCCAGGTCGATGTGGGCCATCTGCCGGCCCCGGTACATCATGGTCACCTTCACCTTATTGCCGTCCGCCAGGAACTCCCGCGCGTGCCGCGTCTTGAACGCGAAGTCGTGGTCGTCGATCCCGGGACGGTACTTCACTTCCTTCAAATGGATGACGTGCTGCTTCTTCTTCGCCGCGCGCGCCGCCTTGGCCTGCTCGAACTTGAACTTCCCGTAATCCATGATCTTCACGACCGGGGGTCGCGCGAGCGGTGCCACCTCGACCAGGTCGAGGCCCCGCTCCTGCGCCGCCGCCAGCGCTTCCTCGACGGTCAGCACGCCGAGCTGTGCGCCATCGGGAGCGATCACCCGGAGGGGACTGATCCGGATTTGACGGTTCACCCGAATGCGGGGCGCCTTGTTGTTGGGACTTTCGATTGCCAGGTGCCAGTCTCCTCCTCAAGAAAGAAAAAAGCGGACTCCGGCTACCGGGAATCCGCGTTGCGTCGTCCGTCGTCCGTTGCCGGTCGTCCGCGGGTGCGGACAACGGACAACGGCTGACAGAGAACGCCCTCTCGAACCCTAGAGCACTCTCCGAACGGAGAGGCGGCGGGTGAGGCGCACGCGGCGCCCGCTTGCC
The DNA here is from genome assembly GCA_001919865.1 of Gemmatimonadetes bacterium 13_1_20CM_4_69_16. Lineage (GTDB taxonomy): Bacteria > Gemmatimonadota > Gemmatimonadetes > Gemmatimonadales > GWC2-71-9 > 20CM-4-69-16. The sequence goes on from MNIR01000078.1 coordinate 13,269, forward strand.
GTGTTGTCGCGCGGAAGTTAGCCCGCCCGTAAAACTTCCACAAGACCGAATCCCTTGCCCTCCCGCTCCAACCGTCCCGCCACCACCACCGGGTCGTGCTCGAAGCACAACAGCCACCCCTCGGCCTCGGCGCGGCGGTACAACTGCCGCTTCGACTCGAGGGTCACGAGCGGCTGGAGGTCGTAGCCCATGATCCACGGGAGCGGCAGGTGCGCGCTCGTGGGCACGAGATCGGCCAGGAAGCACACGCGCTCGCCGGCGCTTTCCACTAGCACCGACTGATGGTAGGGCACGTGACCGGGCGTGGGCAGGCAGCGCACACCCGGGAGCACCTCCGCCTCGCCGTCCACCAGCTGGAACGGGACCGACGCGAAGTTGTGCGGCAGGTAGCTCCCGGCAGTGCGCTCGTTGGTGTGGCGGGCGAACTCGAGCTCCCCCTGCTGCACCACATAACGCGCCCGAGGAAAGCTCAAGGCGATCGCGCCGGCCGGCTCGCGGTACGTGTCGCCCCCCGCGTGGTCGAAGTGCAGGTGGGTGTTGATGACCCACGACACGTCCTCGGGTCGGCGTCCGAGCTCGGCGAGCGCGTCCTCGAGCAGCGTGGGACCGCGCGTCCCGACGTTTTGCACGCCGTAGATGTCGCGGAACTTGTCGTCCTCCTTGTTGCCGAGGCCGGTATCGATCAGCACCAACCCGGCCTCGTGCTCGACCAGGAGGCAGCGGAGTGCCAGGGGAATGCGGTTGCGCGCGTCCGCGGCAATGCGCCGTTCCCACAGCGGCTTCGGCACCACGCCGAACATCGCACCGCCGTCGAGGCGCACGGTCCCGGCTTCGAGGGCGTGGCAGCGGAGACGGCCGACGGTGAACGTCGTGTGGGTCACGGGAACGCGGAACGCGGAAGTGGGAACGCGGAACTTTCCGACCGGGCGTCGTGCCGCGTTCCGCGTTCCGACTTCCGCGTTGCCATCAGATCCCCCAGCGTCCTCGCCCCTCGCTCCCGCGCGATGCTCAGCAGACGCTCCAGGATCCGCGCCGCCGCCAGCGCGTCCGGCCCCGCGCGGTGGCGGCCCGCGATCTCGAAGCCGAAGTAGTGCGCCAGCGCGTCGAGGTTGCGACTCTCGAGCGGGGGCAAGAGCCGTCGCGCCAAGCGCACGGTACAGAGGCGCGGCCCGGCGAGCAGCAAGGCGCGCGAGCGGTGCAGCTCCGCGGCAAGGAAGCTCCAGTCGAAGCGCACGTTGTGGGCCACGAAGACGGTGCCTGTCAGAGCGCCGAGGACTTCGTCCGCCACACGCTCGAAGGGGGGAGCGTCGCGCACCAGCGCATCGGTGATCCCAGTGAGCCGGTCGACGACCGGTGGGATCGGCTGCCCGGGGTTAACGAGGGTGTGATAGACGAGCCGCGGGTCCCCGCCTCCGGCACCGCCCCCGACCGCGACTACCGCCACCTCGATGATGCGCGCCCCGCGCCGCGCGCTCGTGCCGGTCGCCTCGAGATCGACTACCGCGAAGCGACAGCCGTCCAGGGTGGGACTCGCGGTGGCGGAGGCGAGCGCCCAGCGGCCGTCGTCGGTGCGAGTGACCCGGGGATCGGCACCCAGCAGCGTCGTCGCCAGCCGCCCGGCTGCACCGCGCGGCGTGCGCGCGAGGCCCAGCACGTCCCGCACCAGCGGCCCGCTCGCGGCGGGGCCCGCCTCGAGGTACGCCACCGCCCGGTTTGCGAGGCTCGAGGAGGGGTAGGCGGCGACGCCGATCAGAGGTCGTCGCGCCTCAACGGCAGTGTCATGCAGCGGGGGCCGCCGCCGCCCCGCACCAGCTCGCTCCCCTCGATCGTGACGACGCCCCGCTCGCCGTCGCCCAGCGCCCTCCCCCCATCCGCGAGCAGGTCGGCTGCGGGCACGATCTTGAATCCGGCGTGCTCGAGCTCCCGCAGCGTGGCCTCGTTGCGCGCGTAGGTGACCACCACACCGGGCCGCACGGCGAAGAAGTTGCACGCCGACGACCACTGCTCCCGCTCCTGCAGGGCGCGGGCGTTGCCGCCGCAGAACACCGGCTCGAGCGGCTGGTCCACCGCCTGCAGCGCCGCGAAGAAGTTGGGCATCTCCTTCACGCCCTTCGACTTCTTGCGCCGGTGCAGCACCGCCAGCCGCTCGGCTCCCACGAAATGCGGCGGATAGACGCAGCACAGCTCGCGGTCGAGCTGCGTGAAAATCATGTCGAGGTGGATCGCCGTCCGCTCCCCGGGCAGCACGACGACGATCACGTCCTTCACCTCGCAATGCTGGAACACGAGATCGCACAGGTGATCGAGCGCGGCCGGGCTGGAGCGCTCGCTGAAGCCGAGGACCAGGAGGTCGGATCGCAGCGGGTGCACGTCGCCGCCCTCGAGGGTGTAGTTGGTGCGCTTCTCCTCGGAGCCGTCGTACAGGATCCCCGCGTTCTCGAGACACGGGTGGTACCGGAACAGCGCCTTGATGAGCAGTTCTTCCGTCCAGCGGACCCCGTACCGCATCGAGCCGATGATGGAGTGCTCGCCGATCACGATGCCGACGTCGCGCGTGAAGAACAGATTGGGAAGCGGCGGCAGCGCAAACCGGGTCTCGTTCAAGGCGCGGGCGATGGGCCCGGCCTCCTCGAGCGCGCCCTCCACCATGACGCCGACGAGCTGGTCGGCGGGGAGCTCCGCCAGCTGCTTCGCCAGGGCGTCGGACGGGACGACTTCGAGGGCGCGGGTCACCAAGAACTCGCGTACGTCAATGCGCGCGACGAGCTCCGTCAGGAGTGCACGCACCTCGTACACCTGGGCGAAGCGCTCGAGCACCGCGACGAACCGGCGGTGCTCCCGCTCGGCCAGCTCCAGGTCGATGATGTCGTCGTACAGGTAGTCGGCGCGGTTGCCCGGCGTGACCGCGAGCAGCTCCGGACCGGGGGTGTGGACCAGCACGGCCCGCAGCGGGCCGATCTCGGAGGTGACGCGGACGCGGGCCATGGGCGGAATCTAACCGGGCATGGGGGCGCCGGCTAAGCGGCGGCGCAAACAGATGTTAGGGTACGCCGGCGGGCAATTGCGGATTGGCGATTGCCGATTGCGGATTTGAAATGAGAGATCGATCGCGGCGAGGGGTTCGTCGTGACAATCCGCAATCCGAAATCCGCAATCCGCAATTGGCTTCCCTATCGATTGGCAAGCGCAAAACTGAGCGTTTCCAGCTCCAGCGCCATGTTGACCGACTTCACCACGACGTCGGCCGGGACGGCCAGCTGGACGGGAGCGAAATTGAGGATCGCCTTCACGCCCGCCTGGACCAGTTGGTCGGCCACTTCCTGCGCGGCCTCGGCGGGCGTCACGACGATCGCGATATCGGCCGCCTCTTTTTTCAAGTCGGTCGCGATATGGCGCACGTCGCGCACCACCAAGCCGTTCCAGCGCGAGCCTACCTTGCGCGGGTCCTTGTCGTAGATCGCCGCGACGTGAAAGCCGCGTTGCCGGAACCCCGGATACTGCACCAGCGCCCCGCCGATCCGGCCGGCGCCGACCAACACCACGCGGTAGGTCCGCTTCAGGCCGAGGATGTCGCGAATGCGCGCCGTGAGCGCGGGCACGGAGTAGCCGAGCCCACGCTTGCCGAACGAGCCGAAGAGCGAGAGGTCCTTGCGGACCTGCGCCGATGTGGTGCCACCGCGGCGGGCGAGCTCGGCGGAGGAAGCGGTGGCGTGGCCCTGCGCGGCGAACTGTTCTAGGAATCGCAAGTACAGGGAGAGCCGGCGCACCGTGCTCTCGGAAATCTTCCGCATATTGTGAACTATTTCACAATCCACCCCTCCAACGCAAGAGTCGCACGAACGCCTCCGGGGGGAGCGTCTCGGGCCGCGCCGCGGGATCCATCTCCAGCTGCGCGAGTCCGGCGAGCACCGTCGCCGCCGGCTGCCCGGTCGCGGCCATGACGACGTTGCGGAGCTGCTTGCGGCGCCGCATGAAGCAGGTGGTGACGAATCTGCGGAATTCCGCGGCCTCGTCCGCCGCAACGAGCGGGTCCTTCCGGGGAGAGAGGCGCACCAGCGCGCTGTCCACGCGGGGGACGGGACGGAACGCCCCCCGTTTCACGGTGAACAGCTTTTCGACGCGGCAGGTCGCCTGCACGCCGACGGTGAGCGCCCCGTAGTCGCGCGACCCCGGCCGCGCCGCCAGACGATCGGCGACCTCCCGCTGCACCAGGAACACGATCCGCTCGGGCAAGGGCGGGGTCAGCGCTTTTTCGATCAGCGGAGAGGTGATGGAGTAAGGGATGTTGCCGACGATCTTGAAGCTGGGGCTGGGGGCTAGGGGCTTGGGGCTCGGGAGAAGCGCGTGCCAGTCCAGGCGCAAGGCGTCGCCCGACACGACTCGCAGTTCCCCGAGTCCCGAGCCCCCAGTCCCGAGCCCGTCGGCCAGACGCCGATCCTTCTCTATGGCGATCACCGATCGCACCCGAGGGGCCAAAATCGCGGTCAGGCTTCCCTTCCCGGGGCCGATCTCGATCACCACGTCCTCGGGCGTGGGGTCGAGGGCGTCGACGATCTTCCCGAGAATCCCAGGGTCGCTGAGGAAGTGCTGCCCGAGGCGCTTCTCGGGAATCACACCTTGAGGATCACGATGGTGCGGTCGTCGGCGGGGGGGGCACCGCCGGTGAAGCCCGCGAGGTCGGCGTAGACGGCCTCGAGCATATCGCGCGCGGGCCGCTCGGAGAGTCGCGCGACGTGCCCGAGCACGCGCTCCTCGCCGAAGCGGTCGCCGCGCTCGCCGCCCGCGTCCGCTTCGGCCACGCCGTCGGTGAAGAGGCAGACCACGCCCTCGCCCCGGCGCCATTGGTGCGCACCGTCCCGGCCGAGCGCGGTGGGGACGCCCAGCGGGGGGCGAGTCGCCTCGAGCCGAGTGGCCGCGCCCGTCTTGGCGTCAAGCAGAAACGCGTGCGGGTGGCCGGCGTTGGCGTACGTGAGCCGCCCCGCTCGCGGATCCACCACGGCGTAGAACAGGCTCAGAAACATCTCCGTGCGCCCGAGCTCGTCGGTGAGGGACTGCTCGATCCGCTGCAACACCTCGGTCGGCGTCTCGCCCGCCTGCGCGTGGATGCCCGAGGCCGCCATGACGAGGGCCATGATCAACGCCGCCCCGAATCCGTGACTCGTGACGTCGCCGATCATCACGCCGATGCGCTCGTCGCGCAGGCTGAGCAGGTTGTAGAAATCCCCACCGACGGACTCCGCCTGGCGGCAGCGGGCGGCCACGTCCACCCGGGAGGCGATGACGAGGGGTGAAGGGAGCAGCTTCAGCTGCAGGTCGTGCGCCAGCTCGAGCTCGCGCCGCACCCGCTGCTGGGTCAAGTCCTTCGCGACCAGGGTGGCGTTCTCGATGGCGGCGCCGATCTGGTTGGCGATCGCGGCGACGAGCTTGCGGTCGCCTGCCGTGAACGCGTCCGCGCCCCGCCGGTCGGTGAGGTTGATGACGCCGATCGGCTTGGCGCGCTCGCCGGGCGTCGCATACAGCACCGGCACCGACAGGAACGCCTGGCCCTTGTAGGCGCGTCCCTCGGGGCACCCGGGATTCACCGCGAGTAGGTCGGTCGGGTCATAGCTCACGATGCGCATCTCGCGAAACACGCGAGCGGAGATCGAGCAGGGGTCATCTACCTCGATCGGCTCGAGGTCTTTCGGGTCCATGCCGCGGGCGGCGGCGATGCGCAGCAGGCCGCGCTCGGCATCGTGTACCAGCAGGGTGGCGCGCTCGGCGCGCACCACGTTGGACACCTCGTCCAGGATGCGGTGCGCGGCTTCGTCGAGCCGGATGGTGTGGCCGAGGATCTCGCTGATCGTATAGATCAAGTCGATCTCCTCGTAGCGATCCGACAGCTCCGCCGCCACCTGCACGGCGTCGCGCTCCGCGGCGAGCACCGATCCCACGATCTCCGCGAGCACCGCCGGCGGGGGGGAGGGCGGGGAGGGTGGGGAGGGACGGGAGGCCCCTCTCCCCTCCTTCTTCCCCTTGCCCCCGGCGGCTTCTCCGATCTCGAGCCACACGCCGGCGACATCGGCGACCGGTTCGAACCAGGCCGGGCCACGCGGGGTGTCGAGCCGGCGCCCGACCGGCTCCGCACTCGTCTCGTGTCCGTCCAGCTGAGTCGGCGACCAGGCGTCGTCCGGCGCGCCCGCGATCGCCTCGATCCGCCGGCCGTCGGAGCGCCACACGACGAGCCGCGCGCCCGAGAGCCGCTCGAGCGCCGGGAGCATCCGCTCGAGACGACTCAGCCCGCCCGAAGCGTCAGGCAGATGGAGTTTCCTCGGGCGCTGAACGTGACGTGATCCACCAGGCTGCGGAGCACGAACAACCCGCGCCCGTCCTCGCGCTCCACCCGGCCGGGGAGCCTGGGGTCGGGCACGGCGGAGGGATCGAACCCGTCGCCCGTGTCGGTGACGTGAATGTGCACGGCGTCACGGCCGGCCTCGACGCGCACGTGCACCAGGCGACGGGCATCGAGGCGATTCCCGTATGCGATAGCGTTGGCGAGCGCTTCGGCGAGCGCGGTACGTAGGTTGAAGCGGACGCGGCGAGGGGAGAGGACGCCCTGGCGAAACCGGTCGGCGATGAGCTCCACCGCCGGTCCGACGTAGCCCAAGTCGCTCGGCACGTCGAGCGAGAGCTCGAACTCCGACTCACCTCCCGCCGCCGGGCGGCGGACGTCGAGGCGCAGCGGCGTCGTCACGGCTAGAAAGCGGCCAGCGCCTCCGCCGGGGTCTTCGCGATGGAGAAGAGGGTGTCGAGCTTGGTGAGCTCGAACAGGGTCTGCAGGTCCTCGTTCAGCCCGGCGAGGCGCAGATCCCCCCCTTGCTCCCGGACCTTCTTTGACAGCGACACCAGGACGCCCAACCCGGAGGAATCGATGTAACCGGTCTTGGTGAAGTCGATGACGAACTTGCGCGAGCCGCCTTCGAGGGCGTCGAGCACCTTCTGCTTCAGCTCCTGGCGATTCCCGACGATGAGTTGCCCATCCACGCCCACCACCACCACACCGCGCTTGTCCTTCGTCAGGCTGAAGCCCATGTCCGCTCTCCCGCTTGAAGGACGGCGACCGCCGCCGTGTCCACAATATCGTCGGGCGTCGCGCCGCGCGACAGGTCGGCGACCGGCCGCGCCAGCCCCTGGAGGATAGGTCCGATCGCCTCCCACCCCCCCAGGCGCTGCACCAGTTTGTACGCGATGTTGCCGCTGTCAAGATCGGGGAAGACGAGGATGTTCGCTCGCCCGCCGACGGACGAGCCCGGAGCCTTGGTGGCGGCGACGTCCGCCACCAGCGCGGCGTCGCCCTGCAGCTCGCCGTCGAACGCGAAGTCGGGCGGGGGGCGACGCGCGCGCAGCAGCGCGACCGCGTCGCGTACGCGCTCGACCCGCGGACCCTGGGCGCTGCCGCGCGTGCTATAGGAGAGGAAGGCGACCACGGGGTCGTCGCCCACGATGCGGCGGCGGTCGCGCGCGGCGGCGACGGCGGCATCGGCGAGCTGCTGGGACGTCGGCTCCGGGACCACCGCACAGTCGGTGAAGGTCAGCACCGTGTCGTCCCGCACCATGTAGAAGGACCCGCTCACCGTTCCAATCCCCGGCGCCGTGCCGACCCCCCAAAGGGCCGCGCGGATCGTGTCGCCGCTGGGAAACGTGGCGCCGCCCACCATCACATCGGCGAGACCAGCGCCCACGAGGCAGGCGCCGTAGGTGAGCGGGTGCTCGAGCGCGGCGCGGGCGGCGGCGTCCGTCGGGAACTTGTCCGGGCGACGCGAGCGCAACAGCCGCATGCACTCCGGGAGCAGGGAGCGGGGAGCAGTTCCTTCGAGGAGTTGGACGCTCCCCAGTTTGAGGGTGTCGATCCGCGCGGCCGCCGCGCGCACCCGGGGGTCGTCCCCCTCGGGAAGCACGATGCGGAGCCGCGCGCCCCGGGCCCGCTCGTACACGCGAGCGCGGAAGCTCACCTGCCGAATTTCTGCTTCAGCGCTTGCCGGACCGCGGGGTGGACGAGCTGCGAGACGTCGCCCCCGAAACGCGCCACTTCGCGCACCAGGCTCGACGAGAGATAGGTGAGATCGAAGGCGGGGACGAGGAACACGGTCTCGACCCCGGGAGCCAGGTTGCGGTTCATCAGGGCCATCTGGAACTCGTACTCGAAGTCGCTCACGGCGCGCAGGCCGCGCACGATCACGGACGCGCCGACCATGCGGGCAAACTCGGCCAGCAGGCCGTCGAATGCCCGGACCTCCAGGCGCGGCTCCGTAATCGCCTGCTTGATGAGCGCCACCCGCTCGTCGAGTGTGAACAGCGGCTGCTTGGCGACGTTCACCGCCACCGCGACCACCACCTTGTCGGCGAAGGTGAACGCGCGCCGCACCAGGTCCTCGTGACCGCGCGTGATCGGGTCGAAGGAGCCGGGATACACGGCGACGCGGGGGGGGAGAGGGGGGGGGCTCACGGCGCGTAGATGAAAGTCACGGCGGTGTCGCCGTAGCGGCGTGTGTCGTCGCCCGGGATCGCCCGTTCGGCCGGGTGCTCGATCGTGAAGATGCGCGCGAACGCGTTCAGCCGGAACATCGCGACCAGGCGCGCGGCGTTGTCGCCCGCGTACGGCGGATCGGCGAACGCCACGTCGTACTGCCCTGGGTGTAGCCGCTCGACGAAGCGCAGCGCGTCCCGGCGGTGCACCACGGCGCGGTGGTCCAGGTGGAACGTCTTGATGTTCGCCTTGAGGGCGGAGAGGGCGAAGCGGTTGAGCTCCACGAACTCGGCGGTGGCGGCGCCGCGCGACAGCGACTCGAGGCCGAGCGCTCCCGATCCCGCGAACAGGTCGAGCACCCGCGCGCCGCGGATCGAGCGCTGCAGGATACTGAACCACGCCTCGCGCACGCGGTCGGCGGTGGGGCGCACCGTGTCGCCGGCCGGCGTCTTCAAGCGACGACCTTTGAACTCGCCAGCTATTATTCGGACCATCCCGGGCCCGCCTCCCCGTCCAAGTCGGAACGCGGAACGCGGAACGCGGAACAGGTGCTGGCTGGTATGTTCCGCGTTCCGCCTTCCGACTGCCGCATTGCTCACGCGCTCGGTGCCAGAGAGGCCACCCGCGCCTGCAGCGTCGTTCTCCCTTGCCATTCGTCCCGCTCCAGCCGGAAGGCCACGTCGAGCGGTTGCGCGAGCCAGGCGTCCGGGACGACGTCGGCCCACTGGAATCCGATGGCGGGCAGCACCCCGGAGCCGTCGTCGAGCGTAAACCGCAAATGATTCGTGCCCACCCGCCGCGCCCCGACGGCGCGCGCCCCGCGCACCCCGAAGACCGGGGCGGGGTTGCCGGGACCGCACGGCTCGAGGTACCGCATCAGCTTCTCCAGCTCTTCGCTCACCAGGCCCAACGGCAACTCCAGGTCCACGCGCTGCGCCGGCACCAGGTCGTCGGGGCCAAGAAGCTCGCGCGCCACGTCCAAAAACGCAACACGGAACGACTCGTAGCAGGGCCGCCGGATCGTGAACCCGGCCGCCATGTGGTGCCCGCCGTACTTCTCGAGGTGGCTGCCGACGCGGTGCAACGCCCGGTGCAGGTCGAAGCCCGCGATGCTGCGGCCCGAGCCCCGGCCGCTGTCCCCGTCCCAGCCGATCAAGAAGGCGGGGCGCCCGTAGCGCTCCACCAGCCGCGAGGCGACGATCCCGATGACGCCGGGATGCCAGCCATCGGCCGCGAGCACCAGTGCTCGATCCTCCGGGCGGAGCGTCGCCTCGGCGAGCTCCACCGCTTCGTCGAGGATCCGCTGGTCCAGCGCCTGGCGCCGCGCGTTCAGGGTCTCCAGCTCGCGGGCGATCGCGGCGGCGGCGGCGGGGTCATCGGCGAGCAGCAGCCGCAGACCGTCCGCCGGCTCGCCGATCCGGCCCGCGGCGTTCAAGCGCGGCGCGAGGATGAACCCCACGTGCCCCGACTTGACCGGCCGGCCGGCGAGCCCCGCCGCCTCCACCAGCGCGCACAGCCCCGTCCAGCGCGAGTCACTCAGCATCTTCAGGCCGTGGCGCACCAGGATGCGGTTCTCGCCGGTGAGCGGGACCACATCCGCGACGGTCGCGAGGGCGACGTAATCGAGGAAGTGCAGCGGCAGGTTGGGGGACGCGCCGAGCGCGGGGCCGAGGGCCTGGGCGAGCTTGAACGCGACCCCTGCGCCGCACAAGTTCTTGTCTGCCGACGCACAATCAGGCCGACGCGGGTCGAGCACCGCCGAGGCGGGAGGGAGCTCGTCGCCGGGGAGGTGGTGGTCGGTGATGACGACCTCGATGCCCGCGGCGCGCGCCGCCCGCACCGCCTCGACCGCGCTGATGCCGCAATCGCAGGTGATGATCAGGCCGGCGCCGACGCGCTGTGCCTCGGCGAGCCCGGCGGGACCGAAGTCGTAGCCGTCGCGGAGCCGATGCGGCACGAACCCGTGGACTCGGCCGCCCACGCTGCGCAGCACGCGGGTGAGCAGCGCCGTGGCGCACTGGCCGTCCACGTCGTAGTCGCCGTGCACCAGGATCGGCGTCCCGGCACGGACCACGCCCGCCACCAGCGCCACGGCGCGCGCCATGTCGGCCCAAGCGAGCGGATCGGAGAGGCGCTCGAGATCGGGACGGAGGAACGCCTTGGCGAGATCGGGAGCGCCGAGGCCCCGCTGCACCAGGATCGCCGCGAGCGGCTCGGGGATGTTGAGCTGGCCGGCGAGCGCGGTCGTAGCCCGGGGGTCGGCTTGCGCGGCGACCGCCCAGCGGGCCGGGATCATTCTTTGGAGTACAGCAGCACGCCGCAGGCCTCGCAGCCCTCGATCGTGACGCCGCGCTGGATGAGCGCGCGGCGCTGGGTCGGGACCGCCGTGAAGCAGTGGCCGCACGCGTCCGCATGCAGCGGGTAGAGCGCGAGCGGCGCCTTGCCGCGGCGGATGCGCTCGTAGCGCGCCAGCATCGCGCCGCTCACGCGGCCAGCCGCCTCCTCGCGCTCGACCACGGCGCGCTCCCGCTCGCCGACGATCTGCTCGCGCCGCCCGGCGAGGGCCTCCCGCGCCGCCGCCTGGCGCGCGCGTAATTCCTCGAGTGCCCGCTCGGCCTCGGCCGCCCGGCGCTCCGACTCGGTCACCGCGTCGCCCGAGCGCATGAACTCCGCCTCTTCCTTCGCCAGCACCGAGCGCGCCAAATCGAGCTCGGCCATGAGAGTGGATGCTTCCTTCGCGCCCCGCACCCACTCGAGCCGTTGCCGCCGCTGCTCCTGCATGGTGCGGTAGTTGGCGATCTTCCCCTCCAGCTCCTCGCGCCGGTCCGATGCGGCCTGAATCGCGGCCTGCGCCGTCGCGAGCGCCCGCTCCGCCACCGCCTGCGCCTCGTCCAGCGCCTGGAGCTCGGGGTGGAGCGCCGCCAGCGCCTCGTCGGTCGCCGTTACGGCCTGGTCCTTCTCTTGCAGCGCCAGCAACGCCTCAAGTTCCGGGTGCACCTCGCCTCCTCATGGCGATCTTGTAACGCGGATATCGTTTGCGGAGCTCGTCGAACACGCGGCGCTTCTCCGCGATCAGCGCCGCCTGTCCGTCGGGGCTTTCGAACGGCAGACGGCGGTCGAGGTCCTCGAGCTGCCGCTGCAGCCGCCGGGCCTCGATCCAGTTCACCGCCCGCTCGTACAGCGCGTTGGGATCCCGGTCGTCCAGCCCTTCGGCCTTGAGCTCCTCGTAGGCGCGCGCGGAGGTCTCGCTGAGCGAGAGCACCGCGTCGTCGGCGATCGCCTCGAACACCTCGCGGTAGGGGACGAACTCGAATTCCTCGGCGTCGACGGCGTCGACTACGCGAGCCTTCCACGGGTCACCCTCTAACATCAGGAGCAGCAGGGCCTTCTCGGCGGAGGCCGGCAGGCCGGGCGCTGGGAGCTGGGAGCGGTTCCCACCGGCGGCCACCGTCGCGGGCCGCGCCGTCGGGTACGGCTCCCCGCTGTCTACGCCGGCGAGTGCCACCTCGCGCTCCAAGACATCCTTCCGCACGCCCGCCACCTCGGCGGCGCGGGATATGTACAGCTCCCGCGTGATGGGGTCCGCCGCCGCGCGGATGGTGGGCAGCAGGCGATCGAGCGCGCGTCGCCGCCCCGGGAGCGTGGCGAAGAAGCCCTTGCGGTCGAGGATCTGGATCTTTCGCTCGAACACGTCCACGGCGTCCTTGAGAATCGTTTCGAGGCCCGCGGCACCGCGCTGTCGCACGAGGGTGTCGGGGTCCTCGCCCGGCGGGAGTGTGGCGACGCTCACGCGCAGCCGCTCGCGTAACAGCTCGTCCCCAGCGCGGAACGTCGCACGCAGGCCGGCCTCGTCGGAGTCGTACAGCAGGACCGCGTGCGCGGCGTGACGCTTGACGAGCTGAGCCTGGTCGGCCGTGAGCCCGGTGCCGAGCGGCGCCACCACCTCTTCCACGCCCGCGAGCGAGAGCCGCAGCACGTCGAAGTAGCCTTCCACCACGATGGCGCGGTCCGCCTTGCGCATGGCGTGCTTCGCCACGTGCAGGTTGTAAAGCAGCTTCCCCTTGTGGAAGATCGGAGTGTCGGGGGAGTTGAGATACTTGGGTTCTCCGTCGCCCAGAATGCGGCCGCCGAATCCCACGACGCGGGCGCGCTGGTCGTGGATCGGGAACAGCAGTCGGCCGCGGAACCGCGGCAGCAGCGAGCCGTCCTCCCGTTTAACCACGAGGCCCGCCTCGAGCAACCCGTCGTCACGCACCCCCAAGCCTTTCATCGCATCGAGGAACGCGGTTCCCCTGGGCGCGTAGCCCAGCCCCAGGGGCAGCACCGTTTCCAGGTCGAGCTGCCGCGACCCGAGGTACTGCCGCGCCCCCTCCGCTTCGGGGCTCTCGCTCAGCTGGCGGGCGAACCAGTCCGCGGCGGTCGCCACGACGCTGTAGAGCGGTTCATGGGGATCGGGGCCGGACGGCCCGCGCTCGGGGATCGTGATGCCGACCCGGCGGGCCACCTCGCGCACCGCGGTGGGATAGTCCATCCCCAGCCGTTTCATGAAGAAGGTGAACACGTCGCCCGCCTCGTGGCACACGAAGCAGTAGAACATCCCCTTCCTCGGGATGACGGCGAAGTTGCGGTGCGTGCCGCCGTGGAACGGGCAAGGCCCGCGGAAGTCGGCGCCGGTGCGCTTGAGCTCCACTTGCTCACCGATGATGCCCACGAGGTCCGCGGCCTCGCGCACTTGCTCGATCACGTCGTCGGGGATCAGGCTCACGCGGTGAGCTCCGCGATCGTCACGCCGTGGCCGCCCTGGTTGGGGGGCGCGAACCCGAAGCGCTGGACGCGCCGGTCGGCCGAGAGGATGTCGTGCACCAGCTGGCGCAGGGCGCCGGTGCCCTTCCCGTGGATGACGCGCAGGTAGGGGAGATCCGCGAGCACGGCGTCATCCAGCGCCTTGACGAGCTGGGCTTCTGCTTCGTCGACTCGCAGCCCGCGCAGTGAGATCTCGGCGGTGGCAACGGCGGCGGTCGGGTGGTCGGCCGGTCGGGGGATGTGCGACGGTTTGCCGCGGGCCCGCTTCGCGCGCGGTCGCTTCGTCTACGGCCGCGCGGGCCCGCCCGAGTGCCTCTTCAACCTTGCGCCGCGCTTCGAGCAGGTACGCACGGGTCTGCTCCCGCGCCTCGCGCTCGAGCGTCTGGGCGCGCGCTTTCACCTCGCGCTCCCGTTGCGCGACCTGGTCCGCGCGCGCATCGACCCGCGTCGCATCTTCGCGCAGCGCCGCGTCGCGTGTGGCCAGCTCCTGCTCCCGCGCCTCGAGCTCCCGCGCGCGCGCTTCCACCGCGGCGAGCAGCGCGTCGAGCGCGCGCTCGGCCTCGGGCACGGCGCGCTCTGCCAAGGCGAGCACCTCGGGAGCGATCCCCAGGCGGCGCGCGATGGCGAGGCCGTACGAGCGGCCGGGGACGCCCTTCAGCAGTCGATACGTCGGGGTCAGCGTCTCGGCCTCGAACTGGAGCGACGCGTTGACGATGCCCACCGTCTCGGCGGCGAGCTGCTTGAGCGCGCCGAGGTGCGTGGTCGCGAGCGTCACGACGCCGCGGCGGGTGAGCGTGCGCAGCACCGCGCTGGCGAGCGCTCCCCCTTCCGCCGGGTCGGTGCCGCTCCCGATCTCGTCCAGCAGCACGAGCGAACCGGGCCCCGCGTGCTCGAGCAAGTCGCGCAGCGCGGCGACGTGGGCCGAGAAGGTGGACAGGCTGGCCGCGATCGACTGGCGATCGCCGATGTCAGCGAAGACGGCGTCGAACACCGGCAGTGCCGATTGGGGGCCGAGCGGCGGGATGACCCCGCTCTGCGCCATCAGGCAGATGAGTCCCACCGCCTTGATGAGCACCGTCTTGCCACCGGTGTTGGGCCCGGAGACGAGGATGGTGAGCTCGTCGGGGGCGAGCACCAGGTCGAATGGCACGACGACCGCGTCGCCTCCGACGAGCAACGGGTGCCGGCCGTTCCGGATCGCCATCGACCCGTCGCCGATCTCGGGAACGAACCCGTTCACTTCCACGGCGTAACGCGCCCGGGCGCACAGGTCGTCGAAGGCGATGCACATCTCCCACGCGGCGGCCACACTGTCGCGGTGCGGGCGCAGCAGATCGGTCAGCTCGCGCAGCACGCGCAGCACCTCGCGCTGCTCGTCGGCCTCGGCGGCGCGCAGCGCGTTGCCGAGCTCGATCACCTCGGGCGGCTCGACAAACGCAGTGGACCGGGTCGCCGACTCGTCGTGCACGATCCCGCCGACCCGCGCGCGCGCGGTCGAGCGGATCGGGATCACGTAGCGGCCGCCCCGCAGCGTGACGGTTGCGTCGGGGGCGCGGTCGGTCGGATCCAGCGCGGCGAGCATCGCCTCCAGCTTCGCCACGAGTCGCTGGCGCGCTTCCCGCACGCCGCTGCGCGCGCGGGCGAGCGCGCGCGACGCCGAGTCGAGCAGCACTCCCTCGGCGTCCACGGCGGTAGTGAGGCGTTGCTCGAGCTCCTTGGGCGGCGGGTCGACCCGCAACGCGGCCGTGCGGGGGGCATCGCCGGCGAGCCGAGCCAGCTCCGCCGCGGTGACGCGGCAGGCGGCGAGCGCCCGGGCGAGCGTCGCGAACTGGAGGCCTTCGAGCGCGCTGCCGGGCACCGCCAGCAACTCGAGCGCCGGCGCGATGTCGGGGACGGGCTCGGCGCGAATGGCGTCGTCGTGGAGCAGCAGCGCGGCGAGCTCGGCGACCTGCGCCAGCGCCGCCCGGATCACCTCGGGGTCGCTGGCCGGAGCGCGGGCACGCACCCGTGCGGCGCCGAGTGGCCCGGCGGCGTGCGCCGCCACCCGCTCGAGCGCGGCAGGGAATTCCAGTGTGTCCAGCACGGAGGAGGCGACCCCTCCCGCGACGCTCATACGCTCGCCGCCAGCTCCTCGCGGGCGATCTGATTCACCAGCTTGCCGTCCGCCCGGCCTTTGAATTTGGGCATCACCTGCCCCATCAGTTTCCCCAGGTCCTTGGCTCCCCCGGCGATGGCCTCTCGCACCGCGCGTCGGATTTCCTCCGGATCGACGGCTGCCGGGAGGAACTCCTCGAGCATCTTCACTTCGGCGAGCTCGCGGTCGGCGAGCTCCTGCCGGGCGCCGGCGACGTACTGCTCCGCGGCCTCGCGGCGCCGCTTGATGCCGCGGCGCAGCACTTCGACCGCCTCGTCGTCAGAGGCGGGATGGTGAAGCTCGAGTTCGCGGTTCTTGAGGTCTGCGAGGATGGTGGAGAGGAGAAGGGTGCGCGCCTGATCGCGTCGTTTCCGGGCTTCGTTCATCGCGGCGCGCAGCCGCTCGGGCACACCGGCCACGGTCAAACCAGCCGCGGGCGCCGGTTCTTGCGGCGCGCGGCGTTCATCTTGCGCTTCTTTCGTTCGCTGGGCCTCTCGTAATGACGGTGTTTGCGCAGGTCGGAGAGGATGCCCGCCTTCTCGCACTGCTTCTTGAAGCGCCTCAGAGCGCGCTCGAAATTCGCGTCATCATGAATGATGACTTCCGGCATGGCCGTCGCTAACTGTGATGGAGACACAAACTTAGCTGCCCATGAGTGGCTGTGCAACCCCGTGACGTCATCCCGGCGGCCAGGTCATCGGCCGCCCGCCCAACAGGTGGAGGTGCAGATGAAATACCGTCTGGCCCCCGTCGGGGTTGGTGTTCATCACCACTCGGTAGCCCCGCTCGGCGACGCCGGCGTCGCGCGCCACATCGCGCGCGAACCCGAGCAGCCGCCCGAGCAGCTGCGGGTCCTTGGCGTCGTTGAGTGACGCGACGTGGTGCGTGGGGATCACGAGCAGGTGCGTCGGTGCCTGGGGATTCACGTCTTTGAAAGCGAGCATCCCGTCGCCTCGCCGCACCACGGTGGCCGGGATCTCGCCCGCCACGATCTTGCAGAAGATACACCCGGCCGCGCTCACCGGCTCCCGAACGCCTGGCGGAGCTGCTCCCACAGCTTGCGACCGACGCGGCCCTCACCTGGGGGCGCGCCTTCGACCTTCGCGAGCTGCTCGAGCGCCGCGCGCTGCTCCGGCGTGAGCTTGCCTGGTGTCCAGACGTGTACGCGCACGTGCACGTCGCCGCGGCCCCCTTCGCCGAGCCGCGGCAGCCCCTTCCCTTTCACGCGGTAGATCGTGCCCGTCTGGGTTCCCGGCTGGATCTTGAGCGTCGAGTTGCCGTACGGCGTGGGGACCTCGACCTCGGCGCCGAGTGCCGCCTGCGCGAACGAGACGGGGAGATCGTACACCAGATCGTCGCCGTGGCGTTCGAAGCGCGGGTCTTCCGCGATCTCGAGCACCGCGATCAGATCACCCGGCGGGCCGTTGCGGGAGCCGGGCACACCCTGGCCGCGCATCGTGAGGTAGTGATGCTCCTGGACGCCAGCGGGGACGTCGATCTGGATCGTCTTTTCGGCGCGCACGCGCCCGTCGCCCTGACATTTGGGACAGGGGTGACGGATCACGCTGCCCTCGCCCGCGCAGCTGGGGCACGGCGAGACCGACACGAACTGCCCGAACATCGAGCGCGCGGCGCGCCGCACCTCGCCGGTCCCGCCACACGTCTCGCAGGAGACGGGGTGCGACGCCGCCTCCGCCCCGGTTCCGCCGCACGCGGTGCAGCGGTCCAGGGTGCGCAACCGCATGGTCTTGGTGGTGCCGCGCGCCACCTCGTCGAGCGTGAGCTCCAGCGTGACCTTCAGGTCCTGCCCCCGGTGGCGCTCGCGGCGGGCCCCCTCGCCGCCGCCGAAGAAGGCGTCGAACCCGCCCAGCCCGCCGAAGTCGCGCATGAAGATGTTGAGCGCCTCGGAGAGATCGAAATGCGCGAAGCCGAACCCCCCTCCGCCGGCGCCGCCGCGCACGCCCGCCACACCGTAGCGATCGTAGGCGGCGCGCTTCTCGGGATCGCGCAGCACCTCGTACGCTTCCGTGATCTGCTTGAATTTCTCTTCGGCGGCCGCCTTCTCCCCGGCGGCGACGCGGTCCGGGTGGTGCTGCATGGCGAGGCGACGGTAGGCCTTCTTGATGTCCGCTTCGCCCGCATCCCGCGCCACGCCCAGAAGGGCGTAGTAGTCGGTCCCGCGACTCACTCGAGCAGCTCGCCCACGAGGCGGCTGGTGTGGTCCACCAGCGCCACGATCTTGTCGTACGGCATCCGGGTCGGTCCGAGCACGCCGATCACCCCCGACAGCGCGCCCATCCGATAAGAGGCGGTGACGAGCGTGAACGGCGAGAGTCGGGAATCCTGGTGCTCGCTCCCGATGGTAATCGTGAGGCCGTGCCCCAGCTGCCGGGCGAGGGCCTCCCGCAGCACATCGCGCCGCTCCGTGACCTCGAGCAAGCCTTGCAGTCGCTCCTGCGTGGCGAACTCGGGCTGGCCCGCGAGCAGCTGCGCGCTGCCGAGCACCACGCCGGCAGCCGCGGCGCTCGTCGTCGCCACATCGAACAGTTCGTCGGCTTCCTGGACGAAGATGTTGAGCAGCTCGCTCGAGCCGGAATCGCCGGCGGCGTCCCGCAGCCGATCCGAGAGCGTGCCCCTGATGTCGCGCAGCGTTAGCCCAGCCAGCCGCTCGTTCAGGACCACCGCGACGTGCGCGACCGCCTCGGCCGCCATCTGCGACGGCACCTCGACGAAGATGGTGCGTACGACCCCACTCTTGAGCGTCAGGACGAGCAGCAGCCGCTCCCCCGACACCTGCAGCAGCTCCAGCCGCTCGAGCAACGCTTCGTCGAGCGACGGGCTGACGGCGACCCCCAGCTCCTTGGTGAGCACGCCCAGCACCTGCGCCGCCCGCTCGAGAATCCGGTCCACCGCGGTGCGTTCGCCCGTCAGCTCCTCACGGATCTGGTCCGACTCCGACGGCGGCACCTGCGACAGGTGCATGAGCGAGTCCACGTAGACGCGGTACGCCAGGTCGGTGGGAATGCGACCCGCGGAGGTATGGGGATGGTACAGGTAGCCCTTCTCTTCCAGGTCGCTCATGGTGTTGCGGATCGTGGCGGCCGAGAGCAACATGCCGAACCGCTTGGACACAGTCCGACTCCCCGCCGGTTCGGCGGTCTGGACGTAGGTCTCGATGACGGCCTCGAGAACCTGCCGCTCGCGCTCGGTCAGAGATGTCGCCATGTTACCCAACCTCTTAGCTGCTAACAATTTACACGGTCGCCCCGGCGTCGGTCAAGTCGCGCACCAACGCGTCGAGCCGGAGCCAGCCTTCCGGAGTGCAGGCGAGCCGCCCATCCCTGATCTCCACCCAGCCTCGCGCCGCCCAGGCGGTGATGGGCGGCAACTGGCGGTAACGGGCGGTAAGGCGGAGGCCCGCAGCGGTCCGCAACGCCAGGTACAGCCGCTCGAGTTCCCGTTGCGCGGGCGTGAGGATCTCCTCGGACGCGACGGGCGAGCGGCCGGCCGCGATCGCCCGGGCGTACGCCTCCCACGCCGCGATGTTCCAGCGGCGCGCGCGGCCGTCGTAGCTATGGGCCGCGGGGCCGAGGCCCAGGTACGCCCGGCCGGACCAGTAGGCGGAGTTGTGGCGCGAGTGGAACCCGTCGCGACACGCGTTCGACACCTCGTAAAAACGATAGCCCTGAGCCGCAAGCCGCGTGTGAGCGAACAAATACTCGTCGGCATAGCGGTCGTCGTCAGGCGCCGAGGTGGCGCCGCGCGAGATCCAGCGCGCCAGGGGCGTCCGGTCCTCGACGGTGAGGCCGTATAAGGACAAATGCGCAGGGAGCAGCGAGCAGGCCAGATCCAAGTCCCTAGACCAATCGCGGCGCAACTCTCCGGGCAACGCGAAGATCAGGTCGAGTGAGATGTTATCGATGCCGGCGGCTCGCAGGGTCCGCACCGCGTCGCCGATGCGCGCCGCGTCGTGCGAGCGATGCATCCAGCGCAGCACGCCGTCATCGAACGATTGGGCACCGAGCGAGACGCGGTTGATGCCGGAGGCGCGCCAGGCGACGGCACGGTCGGGCGTCACGTCTTCCGGATTGGCCTCGAGCGTCACTTCGACGGAATTGCGGATTACGGATTGCGAATTGCGGATCGCCGCCAGGAGAGCGCCGAGGGCCTCGGCCGGGAGCAGCGACGGCGTGCCGCCGCCGAGGTAGATGGTGTCGAGTCCTGCCTCCAATGAGCCCAGGGCCGTCGGCCCGGGGTCAGCCGCGCGGAGCAGCGTCAGTTCCCCCAGCACTGCGTCCACATACTCCCGCGCCGGGATGCGCTTCCGGACGGCGATAGAGAAGTCGCAGTACGAGCAGCGGCGCACGCAGAAGGGGATGTGAACGTACAGGTGACGCATTATGGGAAGGTAATTGCGGATTGTGGATTGTGGATTGCGGATTGGACGCCCGCTCATCAAATCCGCAATCCGAAATCCGCAATCCGCAATCAACTAACCCCAAACCGCATCCCAGGTTCTTGCCGCACGAGCCCACGCAGCTCCAGCTCCGTCAGCGCGGTGAGGACCGCGCCCGTCTCGGCACTCGCCGCCGCGACAAGCGCGTCCACGTGCATCGGCTCCACGATGAGCGCGTCCCAGAGCGAGCGCTGCAGTGGGCTCAAGTCAACCGGCAATGCCCGTGTGGGTGGACCAACCCCTGGGCCCCGGCCCGCAGCCTCACCGGAAGACGGCTCTCCCCCCCCGGTTAGTTGCGCCGCGCCGGGCAGCCCCAGCTCCTCCAGGATGTCGCCGGCCGACAGCGCGGGCTTGGCGCCCTGCTGGATCAGCTTGTTGCACCCGAGGGAGGTCGGGCTGGTGATGGGACCGGGGACGGCGAGCACGCTCCGGCCTTGGTCGAGCCCGCAGTCGGCGGTGATGAGCGCGCCGGACCCGGGGGCCGCCTCGACGATGACAGTGACGCCCGCGAGACCGCTGATGAGCCGGTTGCGGCGCGGAAACGTATGGGCGTGCGGCCGCTCGCCGGGTGGCAGCTCGGTGACGAGGCAGCCGTGCGCGACCATGCGGTCGTACAGCGACCGGTTGGCGGCAGGATAGACGACGCCGAAGCCATTCCCCAGCACGCCCACGGAAGCGCCTCCCGCATCGAGCGCCGCGGCGTGGGCGATTGCATCGATCCCCCGGGCCATGCCGCTCACCACGACCGCGCCTGCCCGCGCGACTCCGGCGGCGAGCAGCTGTGTCGCGGCAGCTCCATAGGCGGTGTGGTTGCGGCTGCCGACCATGCCGACCGCCGGCCGCCCCAGCAGACCCGCGTCGCCCCAAGCGTACAGCAGCGCGGGCGGCTCTGGAACCTCGCGCAGCAGCGCGGGGAAGTGAGGCGCATCGGGGAGGAGCACGGTAGCGCCTAGACGGTCGAGCTGCTCGAGGATGGCGTGCCCATCGTGCCGCCGGGCCGCGCGCACCGCCGACGCCGCGGCGCGACCGAAGCCGGGGAGCGCGGCGATGGCGCCGTGGGGAGCCTGCAACGCCGCCGCGGCGCTCTGGAACGCCGTAGTGAGCGTGCGGAGCCGCGCGGCACCGATGCCCGGCACCTGCGCCAGCGCGAGGTAGGCCGCTAACTCGTCGCGGCCCGCACTGGGAGCAGTTGCCACAGGGTCTCGAGCAGCTGCGGCACCCCCTCACCGGTCACCGCGGAGATGGCGACCACGGGTGCGCCGTCCTGCGTACGGATCTCGGGAAGCGTGGAGCGGGGAGCGGGGAGCAGATCCAATTTGCTCAGCACTACGATGTGAGGCTTCGCCGCCAGCTCGGCGGAGTGGAGCGACGCTTCTCGCAGCAGCAGCTCGTAGGTCGCTTGCGGGTCCGGGCTGTCGACCGGCACGAGCACGGCCATCAACCGGGTGCGCTCGACGTGCTGCAGGAACCGCAAGCCCAACCCCTTCCCCGCATGGGCGCCTTCGATGATCCCTGGAATGTCGGCCACCACGAGCGAGCGGCCTTCCGACAGCGCCACGACGCCGAGATGGGGCTCGAGCGTGGTGAAGGGGTAGTCGGCGATCTTGGGGTGCGCCGCCGAGATCACCGAAAGCAACGTGCTCTTGCCGGCGTTCGGCTCGCCTAGGAGACCCACGTCGGCAATGAGCTTGAGCACGAGCTGCAGGTTGCGCTCCTCGCCGTACTCGCCCGGCTCCCATTCGCGCGGGCTCTGGTGGGTGGGCGTGGCGAAGCGCGCGTTGCCGCGCCCGCCGCGACCCCCCTTCGCAACCAGCAGTGTGTCTCTGGCACCGAGCACCTCGCCGAGCAGAGTGCCCGCGTCGGCATCGTGCACCTCGGTGCCCGGCGGCACCGGGAGATAGAGATCGGCCCCCGTCTTGCCGGTCATGTTCTTGCCCTTGCCGTGCTGCCCGCGCTCCGCCTTCCAGTGGCTGCGGTAGCGGTAGTCGAGCAGCGTGGCGAGGTTGGGGTCGGCGCGCACGTAGACCGAGCCGCCGGGGCCGCCGTCGCCGCCGTCCGGCCCGCCTTTGGGGACGAACTTTTCGCGGCGAAAGGAGCTCGCCCCGGCGCCGCCTGCGCCGGCGACCACATGCACTACGGCTCGGTCTATGAACATTGCGGATTGCGGATTGCGGATTGCGGATTGGCACGGCGGACGCCGCGTCCCATTCGCGCCGTCCGGATCGATGCCACCGTGATTGCGAGCAGCTCTCCGGTCTCCAGTCTCAGTGGCGCGATGCGGGGGGCGGACGCAAGCGAACATTCACAAAGCAAGTCCAACCAGAAGGCTGTCTCGTCTGCTTCCTCTTCGACAATTCCCATCTTTGCGATGAAATCTCTTCTGGAGCGGGCGCGGCACGCCGCTCGGTAGTTGGCAGCCACCGATGTCACGGAGCGCACCAGCTGCCGACCGATGACATCTGCGGCACGGGTTGGCGGTAATTCACTCGTCATCTGAATCGTAGCAACCGCCAAGCTGCGCATCCTTCGCTGTAATACGTCTCGTGTCACGGGGCTCGTCATGTCAATCCGCAATCCGCAATCCGAAATCCGCAATCACAGTTTCCGTTGCCGCACATCCTCCCATTGCACATGTGCGCTGCGTCGTCGCTCGGCGTCGAGATCCCCGTCGATCACCGCCAGCACCGCCTCCACCTCGCCCCGGGTGGCGCCCGTGTTCAGCGCGCCCCGCAGATGCGAGTGGAGCTGCTGGGCCGCCCCCAGCACTGCGATCGTCGCCACCGTGCATAGCTCGCGCCGCTTGAGATCGAGCCCCGGCCGGCCTATCACCTTGCCGTAAGCGTCCACCAGCACTAGGTCCTCGAGGGCGGGGTGCAGCGCCCGCAGGTTGAGCAGCAGCTTGTGGTACGCCCGGCCGTACACCGCCTTGCACACGTCGGCGCCGCGCCGTGCCCACGCCTCCCAATCCTCGTGCGCCAACTGCTCCGCGGCGCCGTCCGGCTGCTCAGCCCCCTCCTTCGCCCCCGCCCCCAACCCCGCCACCTCACGCCACACGCCGAACGCAACCAGCGCCAGCGGGTATCCCACCACGAGCAGGCTTTGCAGCAGTAGCTCCTCGATCCACAGGTCGGGCACCGCCGCCACGCGCGCCGCCGCGAGGCGCTGCTGCAGCACCGCGATCTTCCCCTCAGCGAGCGCCGCCGCCACCCGCACCAGGGCAGCCGTCGGGGGATCCAGTCCGGCTCGCTGGTCCGAGCTCACATTACCATTGCGCATTCCGCCATCCGCCATCGTTTCATTTCTCAAGCCCCCCATTTACGCGCAATTCGCCCACGATCTCGCCCCGAGTGTTCACGTTGGGCCGCGC
>MNIR01000078.1:36572-43392 GCA_001919865.1 Gemmatimonadetes bacterium 13_1_20CM_4_69_16
CGGCCGGGGTGAGCACGCATCAGGTCGGTGCAGGGACGGCCGGACCCGGCGATGAGCTCGGGGTGGCGCAACATTGATTGAACGATTGCGGATTGCGGATTGCGGATTTGACCTTCGCCCTTCGAATCCGCAATCCGCAATCCGAAATCCGCAATCGCCAGTCGCGCGTAGGCGAGCGCCATATTGCGAAGCGGCAGCCCATAGCACACCACCCCGCAGCCATCCACCGCGGTCCTGATCTCGCCCTTGGGAACCTCCGTCCACCGGCTCGCTTCCTCGAGGCAGCGCTGCTGCACGGGGTGCTCCAGGCGCGTGTAGAACTCGGTGGGCCAGCCGTGGTGGCGCGCCAACGCAAGCATACCGGCGTGCTTTCCCGAGCAGTTCGAATAGACGGCGGTGACACGGACGCCGCGAGTGGCGTAGTCCTGGGCGACGCGCTCCGAGAGCGGTGGGTGCGGTCCGCACAGGAGATCGCGCTCGCCGCATCCGATCTTCGAGAGGAAGTCGCGCACCATCGCCACCTGCCCCGGCTCGCTCGAGTGCGAGGCGCAGCACAGCGCCAGCTCGGCGGCGGTGATTCCGAAGCGCTCGACCGCGCCGTCGGCCACGAGCGGGATCGCCTGAAACGGCTTCGCGGCCGAGCGCCAGAACGTAACGAGGTCGGGATCGCCTACCCGGGCTACGAGCTTCCCCGCCGCGTCGACGACGGCGACGTGCACTACATGCAGCGTCTCAACCACGCCGCCGCGAACCTGTTCAACTCTCACCGCCACCTCCCTTCCCCTCCCCACTGGAGAAGGGAGAAGGGAGATGCCCCCTCCGGTGCGCCGTGGGCTCCCCGCGCGCCGAATCGAACTTCTCCCTTCTCCCTTCTCCCAGAGAAAGTGCGATTCCCAAGAGCACCAACAGCCCCCCCAACAGTGCGGCCGGCCGGGGAACCTCATGTATGGCCGGCACCAGCCACGCAATGATCGTCGCCCCCACCGGCTCCCCCAGCGCCGCGACGTTGACGGTGGTGGCGCGGTAGTGCTGGAGCGCGTAGTTCATCCCAGTGTGTCCGATCAGCATCGGCCCCGCGGCGAGCGCGGCGAACACCGCCCAGTCACGGCTGGCGAACCCAGTGAGCGGCGCGCCGGACAGCGCGGCCATGAATCCCAGCAGCACGCCCGCGACCGCGTACACCGTCGACGCATAGCTCCACACGCTCACGGTGCGACGCACCCGGCGCCCGATCACGTAGTAGCCCGCTCCCGTGACCGCACCGGCCAGCGCCAGCGCGTCGCCGCCCAGCGCACCCCCCGAAGCTCGCGCGTCCGCCAGGCCGATCAGCGCGGCTCCCGCGACCGCCAGGGCGATGCCCCAACGCTCGGTGCGCGTGGGATGCTCGCCCAGCCACAGCGCTGCGATGCCCCAGGCGAAGATCGGCTTCAGCGAGACGAGCAGCACCGAGCTCGCCACCGTGGTGAACCGGAGCGACGCGATCCACGTCCAGAAGTGCAACGCGAGCAGGACGCCCGAGAGCAGCATGAGCGGAAACGCCGCGCGCACCACGCCGATCCGTTGCCGCTCGCGCGCCGCCAGCGCGAACGTCACGGGCAGCACCAGCGTCAGCCGCCAGAACGCGATCGCCACCGCCGGCGCGGCGGCGAACCGCACGATCGGGCCGGCATAGGTCGTGGCGAGGACTGCGACGATGAGAACCAGGAGGGGCGACATGGGCGCGTCAAAATAACGGAAAGATGGGCCGCGCGGTTGCCTTATCTCCCCTCCGTACCCAGATTCGCCGATCGATGCGTCCTGCCCGCCTGTTCCTGTTTGCAGCCTGGCTCTGCGCCGGCCCGGCCGCCGCGCAGGACGCCTCGCCCTACGTGCCGCTGCAGCACTGGGCGATGCCGTACGTCGAGCAGCTCATCGCGGCCGGGGCGATCGCCGATCCCACCCCGCTCACCCGGCCGCTCAAGCGCTCCGACCTGGCGCGCGCGCTGCAGACCGCCGACACCACCGCACTCTCCTCCGCCGCCCGCGGCATGATGCGCCGCCTGCTGGCGGAATTCACGGGGCGACGGCCCGCGCCATCTTACCGGATGGAGGGCCGCGTTGGCGCCGCGGCGGCGACGCACGGGTTTCGCGATCCGCTGGAGCTCGCCCGGGGCATTCCGGCACGACAAATCGACAAGCGGGCGTTCGCGAGCGCCGACCTCGACCTGCAGTTGCTGTTCGGTCCGGTCGTGCTGGTGAGCCACCCTGTGGTGGACACCCGCCTGCAGTTCGACCCTGACTGGTACGGCAGGACGGACAATGCGAGCGCGTTCCCGGAGGCCTATGCCAGCGCACAGTGGCGCCAGGGGGAGGTGTTCTACGGCGCGTTGGCGCGCAACTGGGGGCCGAGTGGTATCCAGGGTGTGCTGCTCTCGGACAGCCCCTACAGTCTCGATCACTTGTACGTCACGTTCGGCACGTCGCGCGTGCGGTATCAGGTGATCGCCACGCAGCTCGACACTCGAACCGATGCGACTGGTGCCGCGGTGAATCGCTATATGTCGGTGCATCGGCTCTGGATCCGTCCACCGGGACGCTGGACGTTCGCCGTGTGGGACGGGGGCGTCTGGTCGGGGGTAGGACGCCAGTTCGAGCCGTGGTTCCTCAATCCGACCGCCTGGAGCTACATCCGCCAGTCGAACACCGGAACCAACGTGAACAGCTTCCTCGGGTTCGACGTCGAGCGGCGGGCTGCGGCTACCGTGTTCGCCCAGTTCATGCTGGACGACATCCAGGTATCGCGCAGAGTCCCGTCCGACTTGAAGCCGACGAGCTACGCGTTCACCGTCGGTGCGAAGGGGCGCGTGCGGTCCGCCGCCGCGGCATGGACGCTGTTCTACACGCAGGTCGCGAACCTCACCTACCGCAATGAGGACGACTTCCAAGTCCCGCTGTACCACCTGCTCGGCACCGGCCGGAACTTCTCCGACTACGACCAGGCGACGCTCAAGGTCGGGCTGCTCGCCCGTCCCGGACTGCTGCTCGAGCCGGAGCTGACGCTGCTGCGCCAGGGCGAGGGCGACCCACGCCTCCCGCACCCGCTGGTGCCTGCCTATCCGAGCACGGCGACGCTGTTTCAAGGCGTGGTGGAGCGGACGGTGCGGCTCGCGCTCGGCGGGAGCTGGCAGCTGGGCGGATTCCAGCTCACGGGCAACGGCGGCGTGCACCTGATCCACAACGCCGGACACGTGCGCGGGACGAGCGATACCCGCTGGGTGGGGTCGCTCGGCGTGACGTACCGCGTTGTCTACCAGAACGCGCTGCCTTGAGCGGGAGTACCGGCGGTTGCCAGAAGGCCGCACGCGGGACAATTTGCGCGCTCCTTATGCGCGTCCTGATCGCCTTCGCGCTCGGCGCCGCGCCGCTGGCGGCGCAGCAAGCTTCCGCGTACATCCCGCTCGACCACTGGACCATGCCCTACCTCGAGCACTTGATCGCCACGGGAGTAGTGCGGGATCCCACGCCCCTCACGCGGCCGCTGCGGGAGGCCGACGTGGTGCGCGCGCTGCAACACGCCGACACCCTGACGGTCAGTAGCACGGTCAACGCGACGCTGCGCCGGCTGCTGGCCGCGTTTCCGCAGCAACAGGAAGGGCCGCGCTACCGCGTGGACGGACAGCTGGGTGTCGCGGCCGCGACCTATGCGCGGCGGGACCCGCTCGCGGCGCTCGATTCGGCCGGGCCCCGGCAGGCCGGACCCAAGCACGGATACGTGAGCGGCGGGTTGGCACTGCAGCTGACGTTCGGCCCCGTGGTTGCGGCGACGCACCCCTACTTGGACACGCGGCTCAAATACGATCCGGACTGGTACGGGAAGAAAGACCGCAAGATCGCCGGCCGCACGGCAGAGTCGTATGTCAGCGCGCAGTGGCGCTACGGGGAGGTGTTCTTCGGGCGGCTGGACCGCAACTGGGGACCGAGCATCGTACAGGGCCTCCTGCTATCGGACGATCCGTACGGGCTCGATCACCTCGGCATCACGCTGGGCACGAGCCGGGTGCAGCTGCAGGCGATCGCGACGCAGCTCGACGACCGGGACTCGGCCGGCGTGCTGGTGCACCGCTACATGACCCAGCACCGCCTATGGATCCGGCCCTCGAGCAGCTGGACGCTCGCGCTGTGGGACGCATCTGTCCTGTCGGGCGCCGACCGCGAGTTCGAGCCGTGGTACCTGAATATCCTGAACATTGGGTACCTGGAGCAGCTGAACACCGGTACGAACGTAAACAGCTTCTTCGGCCTGGACTTCGAGCGCCGCGGCCACATAACGCTGTTCGGGCAGCTGATGCTGGACGACATTCAGGTTGACCGCAAGACCGCCCTCGACCAGAAGCCGAGCAGCTACGCGCTCACGCTCGGGACCAAAGGGCGGGCGGGGGCCGGCGCCGTCTGGAGCCTGTTCTACACCCGGGTCTCGAACCTGGCATATCGCAACGAGAACAACCTGCAGGTGCCGCTCTATCATTTTCTTGGCACCGGCCGGAACTTCGACGACTACGACCAGGCGACGCTCAAGCTGGGGTTGCTGCCGCGCGCCGCGCTGCTGATCGAGCCGGAGCTCACGCTGCTGCGCCAGGGGGAAGGCGACCCGCGGCTGCCGCACCCGCTCGTGCCCGATTACCCCACCACCGCCGCCTTTCTCCAAGGGGTCGTCGAGCGCACCGTGCGCGTCGCCTTGTCGGGGAGTTACGCTCCCGTTGCGCGGTTCGGCCTGCGGTTCGACGGCGGGGTGCACCGGATCAGCAATTACCTGCACATGTCGGGGCAGACGCGGACGAAGTTTGTAGGATCCCTGTCAATCGCATACCGGTTTTCGACGCAGGGAGCGCTACCTTGAAACCGCAAGGCGAGGGAGAAGGGAGAAGGGAGATGTTCCTTTCGGTGCACCACAGCAGTTCGGTCCCCGTAGGGTACGTCTCCCTTCTCCCTTCTCCCGCTAAGGGGACGCACCCTTGGCTCGCGGCTCGATGACGGTGCAATCCGACCCCCGCCTCACCCGCGACTACCTCGAGGGCCTGTGCCGCAACATGGCGGCGCGTCGCATCGTGGTGCTGGGCGACGCGATGCTGGACATCTATCTCTCGGGGGAGGCCGAGCGCATCTCGCCGGAAGCTCCGGTGCCGGTGGTCGCGGTGGACACGCGGCGCTCGGCGCTGGGGGGAGCCGCCAACGTGGCCGCGAACGTCGGCGCGATCGGCGCCGAGTGCCGGCTCGTCGCGGTGATCGGCGACGACCCCCGGGCGGACTCGTTCCGGGCGGAGCTGGCGCAGCACCGCCTCGCCGACCGCTTCATGGTCGTAGTGGCGGCGCGGCCCACCACGTCCAAGACGCGCGTGATGGCGCGCGGCCAGCAGGTGCTGCGGATCGACGAGGAAGTGGACGACCCGATCCCGGCGCGGGCCGAGGAGCAGGTGGCGAGCCGGCTGCAACAAGCGATGGCCGACGCCGACGCTCTGCTGATCGAGGACTACAACAAGGGGACCCTCACCCCGGTCGTGATCGAGCTCGCCATGACGCTCGCCAAGAAGCGCGCCATTCCGGTGGTGGTGGACCCCAAGTTCAAGAACTTTTTCGCCTACCGCGGCGCGGCGCTATTCAAGCCCAACCGCCGCGAGCTGGAGCAGGCGATGGGCGCCACGCTCGACCTGGGACGCCCGGACGCGCTGCCGACGTCGCTCGACAAACTGGGAGTGGACAACCTGCTCCTGACGCTCGGCGCCGCCGGCATGGTGCTCGTCACCAAGGACAAGCAGATCCACCGTATCCCGGCTATGGCGCGCGAGGTGTTCGACGTTTCCGGCGCGGGCGACACGGTCACGGCATGGACGGGCAGCGCGCTCGCGGCGGGGGCGGCGGTGCGTGAGGCCGCGCAGGTGGCCAACTACGCAGCCGGCATCGAGGTCGGCAAGTCGGGGGTCGCCACGGTGTCACCCGCCGAAGTGCTGGCGGCTTACGACATGCGCTACGACCAGCTGGGAAAGCTGCGGCGCGGCGGGCTGTTGTGAGGCGGGCGCATGCCTGCTCACAAGGGCGCGGCTGACGCCGCGGCTCGGCGTCTGCCGCTGAAGCGGCGATCCACGCCCGTTTACGGGCAGAGGCCGAGCCGCGAGTTCACTCGCGGATCAACGCGCCGATCCATGGCATCCGGCGCTCGCTCACACGATCACGGTCAGCGTCGCCGAGCCCGAGCCGACGGCGCCGCGGCTGTCGGTGACTGTCACTACGATCCGGTAGCTGCCCGGCAGCAGATATGTATGGGTCGCGCTGATCGAGCCCGGACTCGAGGCACTGCCCGTTCCTGACGTACCGTCGCCCCAATCGATGGTGTAGGTCCACGGCCCGTTATCCGGGTCGCTGAACGACGCCTGTAAGGGGTAGAGCAGACCGACCGCCACGGTCCCGCCGGTCACGGTCACCGTCGGCGGTTGGTTGGGTGGTGGCGGCGGCGCGGTCACCGTCACTGACTTGGACGTGGTGCCCGTCGCCCCCTTGTCGTCCGTCACCGTGAGCTGCACGGTGTACGTCCCCGCCGCCGCGTAGGTGTGGCTCGGGCTCTGCGTGGTCGCCGTGCCGCCGTCGCCGAAGGTCCACCTCCAGCCGGCCACGCTGCCGTCCGGATCGCTACTGGCGTCCGTGAAGCTGCAGGCCAGGTTGGTGCAACTCGGCGTGAACGCCGCGACGGGTGGCTGGTTCGGGGGCGGCGGCTGCGCGGTGATGTCGAACGGGTTGCTGGGCGCTCCCGTGAGCCCACTCGCGCTCGCCGCGAGGGTGTAGCCGGTGC
>MNIR01000041.1 GCA_001919865.1 Gemmatimonadetes bacterium 13_1_20CM_4_69_16
AAGGGACTGCGCACCACGCCGGAGATGGTCTTCCGGCCGATGAACCAGGACCAGTTCGCGTCCATGCAGCTCGGGCTGACGCGCGACGCATCCTCCGAACCCGCCGCCCTCGAGTTCGGCCTCTGGACGGCGCAGTTCCGGAACCTGGGGGGGGCGGCGACCACGGATCTCGTAATCGTCTCGACGACCGGGACACTCGCGGCGGCGCTAGTCGGTGATGTCGGGGGCGAGCGGGCATCCGGTGAGGGCGACGCCGGGAGCGTCACCCTGGCGGCGGCCCCCGGACGATACGTGCTGCTTGCCCACGCCCGCGAGGGCGACACACTGGGTCGTCAGGAGCTAGCGCTCACGCTGCGGTCCTTCCACGCCGGACCCGCAATCAGCGACCTCCTGCTGGCGAAGGCTTGGCGCGGCGACACGCTCGTCAGCCGGCCTGCGATGCTCGGACACCTGCAGCGGGGCCTGACTTTCGCGGCGGAAGACACGGTCCGAGTCTATGCCGAGGTGTACGGGCTGCGCGTGAGCGCCGAGCGAGTGAGTTACCACGTGACCTATCGGATTCTGCGTAGCGACGATCTCCAGCGAGACATCGCCCGTGAGGATTGGCCGGGAGCGAACGGCCTCGAGTTCGATCGCGCCTCAGCCGGGTCGGAGGGACGACCGGTGACAGAAGTGCTGGACCTTTCGCCGCAGCAGATCCCGCGCGGCAGCTATCTGCTACGGGTTCAGGTATGGGATAACGCGGCCGGGGCGCAGATCGGACGAGCGACGGTCGCCTTTCGGGTTAGATAGGGTTGGGCATCGGGAGGCGGTGCCTTATGCAGTGAAAATGTGCCGGGATCCCCTCGTTCAGCCTGTGGACCCCGTGACCGCCGCCTGTAGGCGCTTCAGCGCCGCCTCTTTCCCTACCACATGCAACAGCTCGTTCACCGGCTCCGACACCGTCCCACCCGTGAGCGCGATGCGGATCGGCTGGAAGATCTTCCCGGCAGCGACACCCTTTTCGTCTGCCAGGGCACGCAACGTCTTCTCGAGCGCTTCCGGCGTCCAGTCAGTCTTGCGGAGGACGGCGACACTCGCCTCGAGCGACGCCTTGTAACCCGCCGGATCCTTGGCGATCTCCTTTATCGCTTTGTCGTCGAACGCGACGAATTTCGCGTCGAGCCGCACGGCCACCTGCTTCGCGACGTCGAGCGTGGTGCGCGAGCGGGTCTTCACCGCGGCGATCGCCTTCAGGACGGCGTCCTTGTTGCCGTTCAACCCGAGCTGCTCGAGCTGGGGTGAGACCAGTGGGTACAGCTCGTCCGCGGACGCCATCGAGAGGTACTGCCCGTTCATCCACTCGAGCTTCGTCATGTCGAAGATCGCCGGCTTTTTCTGGATGCCTTCCAGCGAGAACAGCCCGATCATCTCGTCGAGCGTCATGATTTCCCGATCGCCCCCCGGACTCCAGCCGAGCAGCGCCAGGAAGTTGCGCATCGCGGCGGGGAGGATTCCCATGTGCTGGTAATCGCCCACCGCGGTGGCGCCGTGGCGCTTGGAGAGCTTTTTGCCGTCCGGGCCGTTGATCATCGGCACGTGACCGAACACCGGCGGCTGGGCACCGATGGCGCGGTACAGGGCGAGCTGCTTCGGCGTGTTGGAGATGTGGTCGTCGCCGCGCAGCACGTGTGTGATCGCCATGTCGATATCGTCCACGACGACCGCGAGGTTGTAGATCGGCGTGCGGTCCGAGCGCAGGATGATGAAGTCCTTGATATCCTCGCCCTGGAACGAGATGCGGCCGTGCACCGCGTCGTCCCACGCGATCTCGCCGGGCGGCAGGCGAAACCGGATCGCGCTCTCTTCGATGTAAGCCTTGCCTTCGGCCAGCAGCTTGTCAGCCACCTCCTGGTGCCGCTTCACCCGTCCCCCCTGGAAGACGGGCGCCTCGTCCCAGTCGAGGCCCAGCCAGGTGAGCCCGTCCAGAATCACCTTCGTGTGCTCGTCGGTGGAGCGTTGCTTGTCGGTGTCCTCGATGCGCAGCAGGAACTTCCCGCCCACGTGGCGGGCGTACAGCCAATTCAAGAGAGCGGTGCGGGCGCCGCCGACGTGCAGGTAGCCCGTCGGGGAGGGGGCGAAGCGAACGCGCGTGGTCATGGCGGTGCGGTACGGAGAGGGGGGGATTCGAACCCCCGATAAGGCTTTTAGGCCCTATAACGGTTTAGCAAACCGCCGCCTTCAGCCACTCGGCCACCTCTCCCGGAACAGGACAACCTCGCCAGTCCCCTCGACTGCTGCAACCCCCCGGAGTCTTGAAAACCACTTGATGATAGACGGCAACCATGAGCTCCTACACTCCGAAAGGTTGCCATGCGTGGTCTCACGCTACTCTGCCCTGTTTTGCTGTTGGCTTGCTTCGCGCGCGTTTCGGCCCAGGCCGGCCCCGACTCGACCGCGGCTCACACGCCTGCCCCGCTGTGTTACCGGGCACGGCCCAAACCCACTTGCTCCGCGTTCCTGCTCACCAATTTCGGTAGCTACGTGGTGCTCGGCAGGGACGAGTTCAACGACACGCGACTGCGCGAAGTAGCGGATTGGGGCTTGATGGCCAACATCACTACCCGTGACGCGATTGGCGGGTCGGTGTTCGCGAACCTGGACCGACTCGGGTTCGCACTCGGGCCCGCCGTCCGGTACCGTCGCTGGCTCCCGTCTTCCGGATCGGTGGATCTGGCCCTAGGCACGCCTTTGGTGACTACCACCACCGACCTGCAACCGGGCTCCGTGTTCGGCCTTGTGAGGTGGAGTCCCAACGACTGGTTTGCGGTCGCGGCTCGGCCCGAGCTCGTGCGCCGCTCCGTGTTTCTCGGCTGTGGACCAACCACGTGCAACTCCCAAGTGCAGTCGCGCGGGCGCGTATCGCTCGGGGTGGAGTTCGGCTGGGTGCCAGGGCTCGCGCTCACCGGCGCGGGCGCCCTTGCGACTGTGGTGCTCGCCGCTGCCATCGCCGCGGGTGGGGGCAACTAGACTGCCAGGCTCCTCACAAGAGCGCGTTCACGGCCGGCTGGCGCGGCCACCCCGACGCACGGTGAAGCGGAAAGTCAGTTTGGTCACTTGTTCGAGGCGACGCCCCGTGCCCACGTCCGGGAAGTCATAGCGCTCCAGCTCGTAGAACAACCCGCCGGCGATCGAGCCGCTGCGGTACTCCATCCCGGCTGCGGCGGTGAGCGCGACATCGGGTCCAGGCAGGCCGTTCACCGCAACGACGGGGAGCAGGCCGCCGCGCAGCACTCCCCGCACCGGGCTCGTCGCGAAGTCAAGGCGCACCTCGGCCCCAACCCCCACGGTGGTCCAGTGCTGCCGAGCGATCGCCGTGGAATACGCCCGCGATCGCGCGCTCCCTTGTAGCGCAAGCCACCGCACCGGGACGAAACTGGCCTCGATGCCGACTTCCCCGACATCCCGGTTTTCGGCTCCCGCCGCGTCGGTAGACAGCGACCCTCCCGCCACGCCGATCGAGATCTCGAGCCGAGAACGGAAGGCCACGACTCCTCCGGCACCGAACAGCAGGCCCCTCGATTCCTCGATGCCGTTTCCGATGTCCACCCGATGCTCGGCCAGCGACACCCCCGCGGTCCCCGACACGGTGATCTGCGCGATCCCGGCGGCCGGCGCGAGCGCGAGGCAGAGCAGAATGCCGGACGCGACGGGGATCGGGTCGCCTCGGGTCACGGGCCCACGCCGGCCGCCGGCCTGATGATCAGCACGGTCTCGGCGATCTTCTCGGCGTTGCGGTGCGCGATGCTCGCATTCGCGGCAGCCCGGGCGACGCGGCGCCGGCCGTTCTCGGCGATGTTGGCCGGGAGGTCGCGCTCATGGCGCGCGTTCAGTAGGGCCGTCACACCGGCGATCCCCGCCGTGGCGCCTACCGCGATGGCCAGTGCCCGACCTCCCCGTCCGAGGTCACGGTTCACCGCCACGCTGGAAACGGCCAGGGCGCCCGCGGCGATCACCAGACCCTTGATCAGGTCCTTGGCGCCCGCCGCCACCAGTAACCGCTCGGGGAGCAGTTGGGCCGGAGAAAGGTCGGGGAGCGTGTCCTCGAGCGGCGGCGTCTCGTGGGCCACGGTGAAGTAGACCCGCATCGAGTCGGAGCGAGCGAGCAGCTGGCTCCGGCCGACGACGCCCAGCTCGTATCGGCCGGGTGGGGCGAGGCGGCCGTCGGGCAGCAAGCCGTCCCACCGCACCTCCCGCAAGCCGTCATTGACATCGTGGAATAGCTCGACCGCGCCCTTCTCGTCGGCCGGTCGCAGCTCGACTCGCAGCGACGCCCGGTGAGTGGTCACGACGGTGAAGGTGGCGCGCTCCGTGCGGGGATCGACGCGCCCGGCCGCGACCGGGCGGACCGCCACGGCGAACGTCAGGCGCCGTGCCTGCCGAAACAGCGCCACCTGAGCCGGCGTGAAGCGCTGCGCGTCCAAGTCGGTGAACGGATCCCGCTCGATGGCGCTTCGGAAGTACATCGCCGCGGAGTCGCCCATGCCGAGCAGGGCGAGCGACGCCCCGAGGTAGGTGTAGGCCTCGACGCGCTGGTCTTGCGTGACCGCGTGAGGCCAGCTCGTGGCCACCACCTGGCGGAGCAACGGCACCGCGCGCTCGATCTCGAGCCGCTCGTAGAGATCCTCCGCTTGCCGCAACTGGTCGCCAGTCTCCGTCTGGGCGCGGGCCGACGGCGACGCCGCCACGACCAGCGTCAGGCCGAGCACGAGCCTTCTCATGGCCGCTGCTCAGCCACGGAGAGGGTGATTCGGCCTAGTGTCAGTGTGCTCCCCACCGTTACGACGAGCGTCGTGTCGAACGACCGGTATCCCGGCGCCCGTACCTCGAGCCGCCGCTCGCCCGCGGTCAGCGGCAGGTCCACGACGGCGCCCGCCCCCACGCGGCGGCCATCGATGAAGATCTCCGCATCAGTGGGGCGCGTGAGCATGCGTAGCTTGCCGCCCGGCGGCCGCGCCACCGGTGGCTTGCTAGCCGCCAGTGGCTTGGCGACCTGCAGCGTCGCGGGCGCCGCTGGGATCGCCGTCGGACCGGGAGTCGCATCGCCCCGCCGTGCCGTCAGGCGCAGCACGCCGAGCACGAGTCCCAGGAGGAGCACGCCGGAAGCGGCTACGCCGACTCGCACGGGCAATCGCCGCTTGCGCAGCTCGGCCGCGGCGAGCGGCATGGTCGGGCGGTCTGGAAGCGGGGGGAGAGCGCGAGCCGAAACCCTCGGCATCACGGTGCCCTGCACAAGCTGGCGCAGCATCTGCTCGCTCTCGCGGCGGTCGTCTTCCGAGAAGGGGATGGCCTCGAGCGCGGCGAGCATGTCACGGGTCGTGGCGTAGCGCGCGGCGGGGTCCTTCTGGAGGGTTCGGTTCAGCACCTCGGCGAGGGCGGGCGGCACGTCGTCGCGCGCCTGGCGGACGTCCGGGGCGGGGGTGAAGAAGTGGTGTTGCATCATGCCGGCAATCGTGTCGGCGCGGAAGGGCACCGCGCCGGTGAGCATCTGGAAACCGACGATGCCGATGGAATACTGGTCACTCTGGGGGCCGGTGCGCCGGCCGGCGCACTGCTCAGGGCTCATGAACGGCGGCGTGCCGATCACCGTACCGTCGGCGGTCAAGTTCACGTCCGCGGCGCGGAGCGCGACTCCGAAGTCCGATACCATGACCCGGCCGTCCTGGTCCACGAGGATATTGCCACCCTTGATGTCGCGATGGATGATATGGCGGTCGTGGGCGTAGGCGAGCCCGCGGGTGGCGCCGCGCAACACCTGCAGCGTGACGGGCACGGGCAACGCCCCTTGCGTATCGAGGATGAGGCCGAGCGAGCGGCCCTCGATGAACTTCATCGCGATGAAGAAGATCCCGCCCAGCTGCCCGACCCGGTAGACGGGGATGATGTTTGGATGATCGAGCTCGGCCACCATGCGCGCTTCGCGTTTGAACCGCTCGGCGGACCTGACGTTCAGCCCGAGTTCCGGCGGCAGCACCTTCAACGCCACGGAGCGCCGTAGCCCTACCTCGGTCGCTTTGAAGATCACGCCCATCCCCCCTCGGGCCAGCTCGCGCTCGACGTCGAATTCGCCTTCCAGCACCATGCGCACACGGCGGAACAGCGCCTCCGAGTCTTCGGTCTCGATGACGACCGTGGCGTCGTGCGGGTCTACCGCCACGGTCCCGCAGCTCGCGCAGAAGCGCGCGGCCCCGGGAATCTCCGCGCCGCAGCGGAAGCACTTCACGGGCACGTAGGGAGGGGCGATCCGCCCGTCACCCTGATCGAATCCTGAGCGGTCGGCGCCGTATCGGCGACCATCGAGCTGATAAGGCGGGTCCTGAGTACTGCGCGCCCGGTTCGACAAGCGACGAGGGTGTCGCCGATCTGAGTGAGCGCGAGGATGGTCGTGTCGGAGGAGGAGAAGCGGAGCCGGGGGTTCGGCATTGGGACGCCGTCCACCTCCACGGTGACCGCGGGTGCCACGCGAGTCCCGACGTTAAGGGTGGTCGCGCCGGTGTAGCGCAGCACGACGTCTTTCAACCCCCCGGGGCGGAAGACGTCTGCGAGACCGCAGGCACCGACAGCGAGCCCGCCGAGGGCAGCGAGCGCGACAGACCCGTGGGACCGGAAGAGCCGCATCGCCGCGCCTAGGGGACGGAGAGCATCGTGAAGATGCCATTCCTTCGGCAAAGGTTACCGGATTGTCCCAAGTGCGTCGTTACAAACTGCTTGTTTCTACCCGGCAGGCAAGCACTTCCACCTCTCCCGGGCCGAATTATCCCCGGCCGCGGAGCCCGGAGCAAGCCGTGATCCCGCGCACGTTTGCAATTCACGCGGCGCACCCGCGCCTTGAGATACCGGGCCGAACGCGCGGTCCTGCCGCGGATCGAGAGTGTCACGGGCGCGCGACAGAATTGCTGCATGGCGCTGCCCTCGGGCATGGCGGGCTGCACGAAATTAGTGCGAAACGAGAGGGCCCTCGCGCGGCCTGGCGTGGCACCCCCCTTGCGTAGGCGCAGGGACGCGTATGAGACACATCGCAACGCTGCTCCTCGTCGTCGGCGCCCTGGTCGCCTTGCCCGCACAGGGTGCGGCGCAGCGCGCCCTCAAAGACCACACGTTCTGGGCGGCGCCACGCGTCTCCGAGCAGCGGTTGACCGCCTGGAGTGTGCCTACTCCACCAAGTTGGTCGAGCCAGCCCAAGCCTACGATACAGCTCACCCTCAGCACGCCGCGGCCGGCCCTGCCGCGCCTGTCCTGGCCGCAATCCGATGTCGCGCTGGCGAGCGCCTTCACTGTCGCCCTGCTGATCGACGCCGCGCAGACGCGCGGGCTGGCCCGCAACGGGTGGCGCGACTTTCGCGAGACGAACTTCATCCTCGGACCGAATCCCACGGTCGGCCAGCTGAACACCTACACCGCCATCGCCGGTCTCAGCGTGCTCGGCGCGGCGGCCGCCCTGCCTGCCCGTGTACGGCCCTGGCTGCTGGGCGCCGCGCTCGCAGTCGAGGCCTTCACCGTCGCCGGAACCGCGAAGCAGGGCGTCGCCATCAGGTTCTAGGGCCCCCCGTCCCCCGCTCCTCCCGGCTTGCGGTGGGCCGTTCTTGAAAGTCCCTTGAGAAGGTCGTGCGATCATCTCCGGCGCACCTCACAGGGGGCTCTCGCATGCGGACGCTCGCTCTCGTCGGCGCCACTCTCAGCCTTGTCTCGCTCTTGGTATCGCCCGGATTCGCGCAGCAGGTCAGCTCGCTCACCGCGGCGGAGCGCGCCGGAATCGCCCTTGCGCGACTGGGCGCGCGGCAACGCGTGCGCATCCGCGTCGAGGGGGAGCGATTGATCGAGGGCTCCGTCGAGCTCGCGTCGCCCAGTCTGGTCGTGCTCCGCGTGGACGGGTCGCCGGAGCGGATTCCGGCCACCGCGGTGGACTCGCTGTGGGTGCACGCCACGCACTGGCGACGCGGGGCGCTGATCGGCGGCGCCATCGGGGGAATCGGGCTCGGCGCAATCGCCGCTGCTCTCGTCCACGCAACATGCGAGAGCGCGAGCGGCTGCAACGACGTCGGCGGATTCTTTGTCGGATTCTTGATGGGCGGCGTCGCGGGAGGGGTGACCGGCGGGCTCGTCGGCGCCGCGTTCCCGACGTGGCAGCGGCGCGTGCCGTAGGAGCCTGATCAAGGTCTCGCGTCTCCCACGCTCTAGCGTGGGACCGGCGGCCATATCCACCTCCATGGTTTCCTCACTCACAGACGTCAATCGCGCGATCGTCTCGTGCACCCGCTGTCCGCGGCTGCGCGCGTACTGCGCGCGCGTGGCGCGCGAAAAGAAGCGCGAGTTCCGCGATTGGCAGTACTGGGGGAAACCGGTACCGGGATTCGGTGACCCGCGGGCGCGCCTGCTCGTCGTCGGACTGGCGCCGGCGGCCCACGGCGCCAACCGCACCGGCCGGATGTTCACGGGTGACTCGAGCGGTAACTGGCTGTACGAGGCGCTGTATCGCTACGGCTTCGCGAATCAGCCCCAGTCGCGCGCCCGCGACGACGGCCTCGCGCTCACAGACTGCTACATCAGCGCCGCCGCCCGGTGCGCGCCGCCGCAAAACAAGCCCAGCCGTACCGAGCTGGAGCGCTGTCGGCCGTATCTCGAGGCCGAGCTGCGGCTGCTGCGGCGCGTGCGGGTGGTGGTGACGCTCGGTCGGGTGGCGCACGAGCACTGGCTCAAGGCCGCGGGCTGGTGGGCGAAGCTCCCGCCGCGCCGGCGACCCGCGTTCGCCCACGGCGCGGTGGCGACGCTCCCAGACGGGACGCAGCTCGTCTCGTCCTACCACCCGAGCCGCCAGAATACCAACACCGGTAAGCTCACGCGGGTGATGTGGCACGCGATCTTCAGGAAAGCGCGGCGACTCCTCGCGGACTGAGCTGTCTCGCCGGTCGTTTCAAAGGCTCCTCGCGAGCGAGTCGCGACAGGTTTTGACCCACCCGCACGCCCAACATCCCGAGCATGCAGATCCCGAGCAGTGCCAGCGTCGCATTCGCGATGAGGTACACGCCGCGTCCCGGGCCGCTCACGGCGAGGCCGGCGTTCACTGCAATGAGGAGGATCCGGACTTCAGTCGGGCCGAGCCGGCTGTAGGCGAGCCGGAACACGGCGAACACGTTCGCCTCGAGATAGACGTTGATCGAGAGGGCGAGGTAGACGATCACCACCCCCAGCGCGACGCACGGGTTCACGTAGGGCGAGAGTCCCAGGCCGAGACCGATCAGGGCGGTCGAGCCGGCGTCCACCACGTGATCCAGGTAGTAGCCGTAGCGCGGCCGCTCGGCGCCGCGCACCCGCGCCACCGTGCCGTCCAAGCTGTCCCCGAGCCACTGCACCGCGAGACACGCGCTCGCCGCCCACAGCCACCCGGGGCTGAGGGGCGAGAGCGCATAGGCCGCGGCGACGCCGAGCGCGCCGAACATGCCCAGCACGGTGAGGTGATCCGACGTCACCCCCTGGGGCAGGCGCGCTGCGATCGCGCGCAACAGCCGCCGCTCGGGGTCGGCGAGCAA
>MNIR01000039.1 GCA_001919865.1 Gemmatimonadetes bacterium 13_1_20CM_4_69_16
AGTGCCAGATAGCCGTCCCGCGCGCGCTCGATGTTGATCCCTTCCTGGCGCGCGGCTGCGAGACATTGGGGACAGAAGCATGCGATCACGCCGCCCGCGCTCGAGCTGCCGTGGCTCGCGCCGAGGGCGTTGTCGAGCGGGCCCTGGCGTTCGCTCCCCCACATTAGTCCGTCCACGTCGTAGGACCGCAGGTAATCCTCGGCGAGGCCGAGCCAGAAGTTGCGCGCGTTGGGATTGCGGTGGCAGGTGAGCCCGGTCGGCTTGTCGTGGAGGTCGATCTCCGCCGCTTGGTCGAAGCCCGGCACGTCGCGCCGGAACACGTCCTCGAACCAGCAGATCAGCTTCATCCCGCGGCGGTGTGCCGCCGGTAGCACGTCAGCGATCACGTCGTAGTCAGGATGATCGGGTGCCTTCTCGGGCGCGATGCTCGTGTGGCGGTAGTACTGCGGATGGGGCGTCGCAAAGTTGCCGCCACGAAAGTTGTCGTCGTATTCCTGCTTGCCGTGATCGGGGAGCGGCTGGCCACGCAGCTGCCGGCCGCCGATGCCGCGACCGTAGGTAAACGTGGCGAGGAAGAGTGTGTTGATCCCGGCCATCTCCTGGAAGCCGTCCAGCACCTTGTCGGTGCCCTCGTCGACGAACGATACGGCTCCTACCTGAACCCCGATCATCGGCGGCTCGGTGGATGCCGTGCGGCGGGTTGCCCGGCCGAGGACGGCGCCTCCCGCGACGAGCGTGGACGTCTCCAGGAACACGCGGCGATCCATGTGTCCCTCCCTCAGAGCTTGTAGGTCTCCTTCGCCAGGTCGTACGCCAGCGCCCGTGCCATGCGACGCGCATCGCTCAGCTCGACGATGTGCCGCGCGACCAGCCGCGCCAGAAAGTTCGCGTCCACGCGGCGCGCCAGGTCGTGCCGCGCCGGGATGGA
Source organism: Gemmatimonadetes bacterium 13_1_20CM_4_69_16 (assembly GCA_001919865.1). Lineage (GTDB taxonomy): Bacteria > Gemmatimonadota > Gemmatimonadetes > Gemmatimonadales > GWC2-71-9 > 20CM-4-69-16. Next base: position 929 of record MNIR01000039.1, read on the forward strand.
GCAGAAGGCACGCGTGTCGTCGTTGAAGCCGGCGGTCTTGTAGATCCCCGCCGTCTCGGTGGTGCGCTCGCGGAACCGCGTCATCCCCTCGATCGAATCGTGGAACCACCAGGGCGGCCCGAGCCGCACCGCCGGGTAGTGGCCCGCGAGGGGCGCCAGCTCCCGGCTGTAGGTCGACTCGTCCAAGGTGAACAAGACGAGCGTGAGCCTCGGGTCGTTGCCGTACGCGTTGAGCAAGGGGCGCAGGTTGCGCGTGAACTCGGTCGCCACGGGAATGTCCCCACCGCGGTCAGGGCCGAACCGCTCGAACAGCGGCTGGTTGTGGTTCCGAAACGCCCCGGGGTGGATCTGCATCACCAGCCCGTCTTGGAGCGACATGCGCGCCATCTCGATCAGGAGGTGGGCCTCGAAGCGCCGCTCGTCAGCGCGGCTCGCCTCCCTCTGACGCGCCTGCTGAAACAGCACTTCGGCCTCATCGGGCGGCAGCCAGGTCGTGTAGGGCTCGAGCACCGCGTGGTCGGTGGCGGTGGCCCCCATGCGCTTGAAGAACACCCTGCGATCCTCGAGGGCATGAACGAACTCGGCGTAATCCACCAGCGGCGCGCCGTGCTCCCGGCCCAGCGCCTCGAGCTCGGCGGGCCAGCCGGGCGCGGCGATCCTGAACACCGCGTCGGGACGGAAGCACGGGATCACCTTGCCCGTCCATCCGGACTCACGGATCGCTCGGTGGTGGTCGAGCGGGTCGCTCGCCTTGTCCGTGGTCGCGAGCACCTCGATGTTGAACCGCTCGAACAGCGCCCGCGGCCGGAACTCCGGCGCGGCAAGCCGTTCCACGATCGCGTCGTAGATCCGCCCCGCGGTCTCGCCGCTGAGCCGCTGTGTGACGCCGAACAGCTCGTGCAGCTCGTGATCGAGCCAGGCGCCGGTCGGGGTGCCCTGGAACAGAAAGTAGTGCTCGGCAAACAGCTGCCACGCCTTGCGCGCGTCGCCCTCGAGCAGCGACTCAAGCGGGACACCACGCGCGTACAAGAGGCGCAGGATGTAGTGGTCGGGCCGGACGATCAGCGCCGCGGGCTCCGCGAACGCCTCGTTCGCGGCCAGGACCCGTGGGTCCACGTGCCCGTGCGGGGAAATGATGGGGAGCCGGCGCGTCTCGTCGTACAGCGTGCGCGCCACGCGCCGGACTGCCGGATCGGGATCGAAGCAGCGGTCCTCGGCGAGGACGAGCGGCTCCGCCACTACACGACCGGCGCCCAGCCCGGGGCGTACTCGCGCTGCCACAGTTTCATGGCTTCGTCGTCGCCCGTGATGCGGCCGGAGGCGGGGTCGGTGCGCAGCGCGCGGCCGGTCGATTGCGCGATGTTGCCGAGGTGGCCGAGCAGCACGCTCTTCGCCCCTTCCTCGATCGGCTGATGGAGCGCGGCGCCGGTGCGGATGGCGTCCACGAAGTTGGCGATGTGCTGGGCGGTCATGTCGTCGTCGGCATGCGTATTGAGACCGTCTCCCTGCTGCGCGGCAAGGGATTGCTTTACGACTTTGTCCTTGAGGTCGTACACGGTGTAGCCGTCGCGGTCCATGACCACGCTGCCCATGGTGCCGAGGATGGCGGTGCCGCGCCCGCGACCGTACGTGGTCAGGCCGTTACAGCTTTGGCCCTGCCAGATGATGGTCTTCCCGCCCGCGAACTCGAAGCAGGCCTCCTGCGTGTCGGGGAACTCCCAATCGTCGTCGAAGTGATAGCGGCCGCCCACCGACGTGACCCGGACGGGGTAGTCCACGCCCAGGGCCCAGCGGGCCACGTCGATCTCGTGCGTGCCGTTGTTGCAGATCTCGCCGGTCCCCCAGCGCCGGAACCAGTGCCAGTTGTAGTGGACGACGTTGTCGCGGTACGGGGTGTGGGGCGCCGGGCCTTGCCACAGCTCGTAGTCGAGGTTCGCGGGGACGCTCGCGGCCTTTCCCCGTCCGATCGTGGCTCTGGTGTTGGCGTACCAGGCGCGCGCCAGGTAGGGCTGTCCGATCGCGCCTTGCCTGATCGCCTCCACGATCTCGATGGAGCGCGGCGCGGAGCGCTGCTGCGTCCCCATCTGCACTACGCGCCGGTGCTTGCGCTGCGCCTCGACGAGCAGCTCGCCTTCGCGCGCGTTGTGCCCGCAGGGCTTCTCGACGTAGACGTGCTTCCCGGCCTGCATGGCGAGGAGCGCGGCCGGCGTATGCCAGTGGTCCGGCGCCGCGATGACGAGCGCGTCCACGCTCTTGTCCTCGAGCGCGCGGCGGAAGTCGCCCAGCCCCTTGGGGGCCTTGCTTTGAGCTCCCGCAACGTCGGTCACGGCCTTGGCCAACACCTGGGAATCCACGTCGCACACAGAGGCCACTGCCGCGTTGGTCGCCCGTGCGAAAGTCCGGGCCAACACTGCCCCGCGGCCGTTCAGGCCCATCACCGCGACGACGACTTGCTCGCTCGGCCGCGGCACCAGGAACGCCAGCCGCCGCGGAGCGACGAGCCCGAGGCCCGCGGCGGAGGCGGTCTTCAGGAATTTGCGCCGTTTCATAGCACCCTCACCTTGATGCTGCGGAAATAGACCTCATCCCCGTGATCCTGCAAGACGATGTGCCCCTTGCGCCGCTCCGCGAAGCCCGGGATGGAGTGGTACTTGCTGGCGGCGAGCGCCGAGTCCGTCCGCGCGGTGCCGAGCTCGAACTCCACGATCTTCTCGCCGTTGAGCCAGTGCTCGCCGTGGTTGCCGCGGAACACCACTCTCGACTGGTTCCACTGACCCACCGGGCGCAGCTGCTTCTTCTCGTTCGGCGCGAAGAGGTCGTACAACGCCCCGGCCCGGTGGGTCGCCAGCTGTCCGTCGGGGTGGCGGTCGTCATCCAGCATCTGGTACTCGAACCCCAACGCGGAATGATGCGGCGCGATGCTGCCCTGCGCGACCGCCGCCGGCGTCAACTGCCCGCCTTGGCCGACCGACAGCGCTTCGGAGACGTTGTACTTGACGCCGCTGTTCGCGCCCGGTGTGACTTTCCACTCCCAGCTCAGCTCGAAATCCCCGAACGTCTCCACGGTCATCAGGTCGCCGCCGTTCAGCGGGCGCCCGTCGGGAACCCGCGGCACCTTGCCGTTCGCGATCTTCTTGATCGTGCCATCCACGATCTTCCAGTGCGCGGTTGGCACGGTGTCGTAGCCCAGGCCGCGCCACCCGGCGAGCGTACGGCCGTCGAACAGGAGCCGCCAGCCGGCCACCCGCTCGGCGCCGGTGAGCTCGTTCGGCTTGGTGGAGGGCGACATGGTTTGCACCAGGACGGCGAGCAGGATGCTTCCAAGCATGGCGTGACCCTTCCTTCCAGATGACGATCTTCCCGGCTGACGATCTTCCCTGATAGCGATCTTACGGCGACCGAGCGAAGTCCCGATAGTACCCCTCGATATGATCGGGCGTGGCGCTGCCGGAGAGAATCAGGATGCGGTGGCGGAACGTGGCGGACTCCCCCGGGCCGAGCCGGAAGTTGAGCTGCTCCTTGCCGTTGGTGAACGCTTTCCGGCCCAGCGGGTTGGCGGCGAACAGACCGTAGCCGCGAGCGTGCCAGTACGTGGGGAAGCCGACGTTCTTCGGATGATCCAGGATGGCCAGTGTGACCGGCTCGCCCGCTACGACGCCGGACAGCATCGTCCAGCGGCCGCGCGTGCCCCACACGGAGTCGCCCTCGAGCCCCTCGGAGCTCTTGTAGCGGCCGGTGACGCCGTCGTTGTTGAGCATCGGCACGCTGGTCGCGTGCCCGGTGGCGTCGGTGAAGAGCTCCGCCGTCTTGGAGGGTTGCTCGAGCGCGCGAGCCACTCGCATGCCGAGCAGCCCGTCCTTCTCGTCTGCGAACGTCACGGGTTGGCGGAGCGCCGTGAGTGTCGTGATGCGGTCCACGGCGCGCAGGCTGTCCGCGGCGCGGAACACAAACCGGGTGTCTTCACGCAGCAGCGCAGTCCCCGCGTGATCCACCCACTCCGCCGTTACCTCGAGCACCCCCTGACCCGCCCCCCCCTCGGCGCGGCGCACGACGCGATGCACGATCGTGCCCATCTTGGGCGCCCGCGCCGCCGGGATGGCGTCCGAGTTGTTCCAGAAGTCGAGGCCGTTCACGTCACTGTAGGTGAACCACAGGCCGACGTGATGCGGATGGTCCACGCGCTCGCCCGGCCCGGGCTCGAGCGGCCAGCCGCGCGTGACCACCGTCCCCGACGCCGTGCGCAACGGGTAGAGCGTCGGCTTCTTGAGCGTGGTGGGGTAGATGTACGCCGTGAACGGCTTGCCGTCGACGGTGACGTCGACCCGGCGCTGGTCGTCGTGGGGGATGACGTCCACCTGGGGGCTCGGGGCTCGGGGTTCGGGATTCGGAATTCCCGAGTCCCGAGCCCCGAACCCCGAGCCCCGAAACAGCAAGACCAAGAACAACCACACCATGCGCATGTTTCAGCCCATCACGATGTCGCGCTTCGAGTCGTCGAACATGACCTTGCGGCCGCTGTGCATCGCCGCGACGGTCATGCACAACGCCACCGAGTGATTGTAGCCGGCCTCGATGTCGGCGTTCGGCTTCTTGCGGGTGCGGACGCACTCCATCCAATTGCGGACGTTGGCCGTCGTGGAGGAATCGGCGCCGGTGTCGGCCGCGGTCTCCGCCGGGGCCAGCTCGGAGAGCTTGGCCGTCGCCAGCTGATTCGGCTTCATCCCCATCTCCGCGGCCGGCTTCTCGCTCAGCCCGCCCGTCGGCGTGATCTCGTTGGTGTCGAGGTTCAACATCCCGGCGTTCGAGTAGTACAGCTCCTTCGTGCCGCCGGCGGAGTTAGTCATGCGGGACGAGTACACGACCTGAAAGCCCTTCGACGGATCGTTGAGCGGTCCGTACTCGAACACGATCGTGGCGGTGTCCCAGTTCTTGCGTCCGTCCTTCCACAGATAGACGCCGCCGTTGGCGACCACGCTGCGGGGGCGTGGCAGGTCGGTGAACCAGTGCACGGTGTCGATCTGGTGGACCATCCACTGGTCCGGAATTCCGGACGAGTAGGGCCAGAACAAGCGATACTCGAGGTACTTGCGCGGATCCCACGGCTCGTAGGGGAGGTACGCGAGAAACCGCTTCCAGTCGGTGTCCTGCTCCTTGATGGCCGCAACGAGCTGGGGACGGCGCCACCGTCCTGGCTGGTTGACGTTCCAGGTCATCTCGGCCATGACGATGTCGCCGAACTTGCCCGAGCGGATGAAGTCGTTGGCGATCTGGTAGTTCTTGGCGCTGCGGCGCTGGGTGCCGATCTGCACGATGCGGCTCGACGGTGTGACCGCGTCGCGGATGGCGACCGCCATCTCCATGGTGTGCGCCAGCGGCTTCTCGATGTAGGCGTCCTGCCCCGCGTGCATCGCTTCGACGCCGTGGTAGGCGTGGAGGAAGTCGGGGGTCGAGATCATCACCGCGTCGGTGGCCTTCGCATCGTACATCTCTTCGTTGTTGCGGAACGGCTTCGGCTTGGCGCCCGTCACCTTCTCGATCCCCGCGACGCCCTCGTCGCGCCGCCGGCTCCAGATGTCGGAGACGGCGACGATCTCGAAATTGAGCTCCTTGCCGACCTTGCCGAACGCGGGGAGCAGGGCCTGGCGAAACCGATCGGAGAAGCCGACGATGCCGACCCGCACCCGATCGTTCGCGCCGCGGATCCGGGCGTAGCTCGCAGCCGGGGTCAATGCGATGCCGCCGAGCCCGGCGGCGGCCGTCTTCACGAAGTCCCGGCGCGGCATCTTGTGCTTCCTGGGCATCTCCCCTCCTCGGGTCAAGAGTGTGGGCGACGGCGGCCGGCGGCGGAGAGACCGGCGAGCGCGCCGCGCATGTAGGCGAACGACTGCTTCATCCCCGGCAGCGGGTCGTCGGCGTCGATCTCGTACTCGAGGTTGACGTACCCACGGTACCCGATTGCCTGGAGTTGTTGGAAAATCTCGGCGATCGGGATCGCTCCCTCACCGACGATGCACTGGCTGCCTTTCGCCGTCAAATCGCGCAAGTCCTTGGCGTGCATGTCGAGCAGCCGCGGCCCGGCGTCGGCGACCGCCTGCACGACGTCGGTGCCGGTGCGCACCGTGTGCCCGATGTCGATGCACAGTCCCATCCGCCGATCCATGCTCTTCACGTGCTTCAACGCGTCGTAGGGGGACGGGAATCGCTTGTCCTCCGGCCCGTGGTTGTGGATGGCGACCTTGATGTCGTACTGCTTGGCGAAGCGCTCGATGCGGGGCAGGGTCTGGGCGTCGGTGTGCGCGGTGATGAGCGGCATGCCGGCGGCTTTGGCGTACGCGAAGTACTTGCCCACGTCCTCGTCGGTGTCATGCTCGAAGGTGATCACGCCGCCACCCACGATCACGAGGCCGGCCGCCTCGATCTCCTGGCGCGCCGCCGCCAGCTCGGCGGGCGACAGCTCGAACGGCAGGTGCACGGACTTGAGGTTGACGAAGCGCGCGCCCAGCGCCTGCACCATGGCGATGGCTTTGTCCCGCGGGAAATTGCGCAGTGAGTAGCTCGCCACGCCCAGGTTCAGCGGCTCGGGCAGCGCGGACGACCTCTCCCCCTGGCCCCCTCTCCACAACGTGGAGAGGGGGAACGAGGGGGTGAGGCCGGCGCCCGCCACGCCCGCGACGCTGGCTGTGAGGAATGTGCGGCGCGGCACCGGGCCGTCGGCCACGCTCAGTAGCCCGGGTTCTGCGGGAACGGGGTCGTGGTGCGGTCGATTTGGGTCTGCGGGATCGGTCGCAGCGCGTGGAACGGCTGGATGTTGTTCTTGGCGTCCGGGTTGTACGCCTTGACGCGGGAGAGCAGGGTGTGGGTGCGCACTAGGTCGAACCACCGCATCGTTTCGCCCGCCAGCTCCCGGGCGCGCTCGTTCAGGATCTCGCCGAGCGTGAGCTGGGCGAGCGTGAGCTGCATCGCCGCTTCCTGCCCCGGGATGGCCGCGCGGCGCCGCACCGCGTTGATGTAGGGGAGCCCCTGGTCGGGTCGGCCGTCTCGCAGCAGTGCTTCGGCAGCGATCAGGTATGTCTCCGCCAGCCGGAACAGCAGGTAGTCCCGCGAGCCGCGCGTCTCGTTGACGCTGAGCCGGAACGGATCATCGAACTTGTTGAGCGACGGGAAAATCCGGTTGCTGTACGTCTTGGGCGTGTAGACCCGATACGGCCGGGTCTTCGCCAGTACCGTGTCGGCGTCCGTGGTGGACACGTAGACCGCCGTGTCGCCCAGCTGGAACTTGAGGGCGCCGGTCGAGTCCCGCGGGATGGTCGTCAGGTTGTTGGCGTACCAGACGCGCCTGAACTGGGCTTCGTAGCGCGAGTCCTTGGTGCGGTCGTACAGGCCCAAGAAGAATGTGGTCGGTCGAAACCGCTTGAACGGGCGGCCGTTGGCGATATCACGCAGCATGCCGGGCAGGACGTCGTACTCCATCAGGAAGTACAGGTGTCCCGTGTTGCCCGGACCGGTGGTCAGCGGATCGGCGGTGTACTGCACCGACCAGATGACCTCGGCGTTCCGCTCGTTCTGGAAGGCGAAGACGTCGCCGAACCGCGGCAGCAGCTGGTATAACCCGGAGTTGATCGCGCGCTGTGCATAGTCGGCGGCGTTGGCGAAATCCCCCGCCTGCAGCTTCGCGGCCTCGTCGGTGGTCGAGTCGGGGTCGCGCTGGCGCGTCAGGTAGACCTTCGCCAGCAGGTGCTGCGCGGCGCCCTTGGTCGCGCGCCCGTAGTCTTGCTGGACGCCCGGCAGCTTCGCCTCGGCGTAGGTGAGGTCGTCGAGGATCACGTTGTACACGCTGTCCACGGGGGAACGGTGCGCCTCGGTGGTCGGCGCCGTCACCTCTTGCAGCGTGATGTGCAGCGGTCCGAACATCTGCACCAGGTAGAAGTAGTAGAGCGCCCGCAGGAACCGCACTTCCGCCACGCGCTTCACCTTGAGCGTCGAGTCCATCTGTACGATCGACGCTTGCCCGAGCGCGGCGTTGGCGGTGTTGATCGCGCGATAGAAGTCGTTCCACGTGTTCGTGAAGTAATCCACCGTCGGGTTCAGCTGCGTCGTGTAGTCGTTGACGAACTTGTAGCTCCCGTCGGCGCCCTTGGTGTAGATGTCGGTCCCGAACTCGGTCAGCGTGAAGCCCCGCTCCTGCGCCCAGAAGCTGCGCAGCGGCTCGTACGTGGCATTGACGAGCGCCTGAAAGGCCGCCTCGGTACCGTACGCCCCCGGCGTGAGACCGGAAATGACGTCTTCATTCAGGTCCATGCAGCCGGCGAGGCCCGTCAGGATCGCCGCGCCCACCATCACGGCAGCTCGCTTCTTCATCGTTCCTCCCGCCGGTTAGAGGCCCACCGTGAGGCCCGTCAGCACCGTCCAGTAGCCGGGCACGCCCTGGCTCGTGCGCGACTCGGGGTCGAGGCCCTGAAAGTCCGTGAACAGGAGCGGATCCAGCGCCGTGACGTAGACCCGCAGCGAGCGGCCGTGGAACGGCCCGAACCGCGCGCCGGGCACGGAGTAGCCCAGCGTGACGCTGCGCACGCGCACAAACGATCCATCCTCGAAGCCCAGCGCGCTGTTGAAGGGCGGGAATTCCTGATCGACGTTGGGGCGGGGATCGGTGTTCGAGGGGTTGGTGGGCGTCCAGTAGTTCACGGCCAGGTTGTTATAACGACCGGCCAACACGTTGTTGTCCTTGCGGAACTGGTCGTTCACCATGAAGCCCCAGCGGGCGACCGCCATGACCGACAGGTCGAGGCCTTTCCAGTCGAACCGGCTCGTGAGGCTCCCCGTCCAATCGGGGAAGCCGGTGCCGAGGATCACGCGATCGTTCGCGTCGATCTTGCCGTCGCCGTTCACGTCGACGATGCGAATGTCCCCGGGCTTGCGCCCGAACGACTTGGCGAGGACGGAATCCTGGAGCTGCCAGATGCCGCCGAACTTGTTGTCGTAGTAGACCTGAATGGGATAGCCGATGAACCAGCGGTTTCCCACGTCGTCCTTCGTGCCGCCGAACAGACTCACGATCCGGTTCCGGTTCGTGGCCCACGTCAGCTGATTGGTCCACGCGAGGCCGTGCCAGTTCCGGAGCAGCTCCGTCGAGAGGGAGATCTCGGCGCCCGTGTTCCGGGTCGCGCCGACGTTCTGCAGGATGCTCGAGTAACCGTTCGTGCCGGCGAGCTGGCGCGACATCAGCAGTTCGCTCGTCGAGGACCGGTACACGTCCACCGAGCCGTACACGCGGCCGTTCAACAGGCCGAACTCGAGCCCGGCGTCCGCCTGGGCCGTCCGCTCCCACGTGAGATTTGGATTCACCAGGCTCCCGGGACGATACCCGACCGCCGGCTGGTCGCCGAACGAGTAGATCGTGCGCGACAGCGATCCTTCCGTCTGATAGGGATCGATCGCGGTATTACCGGTCTGCCCGTAGCTGAGTCGCAACTTCAGATCGGAGAAGAGATGAGTGCGCTGGATGAAGTCCTCTTCCGAGAGCCGCCACGCGAGCGCGACCGAGGGGAACCACTGGTACTTGTGCCCGGGCGCCAGCCGGGACGAGCCGTCCACGCGACTGGTGAGAGTCAGGAGGTAGCGGTCCTTGAGCGCGTAGTTGATGCGCGCCATGTAGGACTGGAGCTTCCAATCCGTCAGGTTGCTGGATGGGGGTCCGACACGCGCCGCCGACCCGAGGTCGTAGTACTGCTGTTGTTCGTAGGGCAGCCCGATCGCGTTGGTGACCTGATCTTCGAACTGCTGGCGCTGGATGCTGTACAGCAGCGTGGCCTCGACGCGCTGAGCCGAGCCCAGGCTCTGCCGATAGGTGAGGATGTTGTCCAGGGTGTAGGCGAAGGTGCGATTCTGCTGCAGGGTGGCGTTGGCCCCGCTCCCCTGCATCGCCTGGGTCTGAGCACCCCAGAACTGGCCCCGGCGGAAGAAGGTGAGGTCCGCGCCGAAGTTGACGCGCCAGTTCAGATGCTCGGTCAGATTGTAGTCGGCGAACAGCGTGCCGAACACGCGCGTGCGCGCCCGGTCGTCCTTCTGGTTTTCGACGTCCGAGAGCGGGTTGACCCTCTGCCCGTCCGGCGTAGGCTTGAAGATGAGGTTGCCCGCGCTGTCGAACGGCATGCCCAGCGGGTCGTTGCCGAGCGCCTCACTGTACACGCCGTCGCCCCTGCCGAGGTGCTGGTCGCTGCGCAGCACATAGGTCGAGGTTCCCACCCGCAGCCGGGGGTTCAAGCGATGGTCGAAGTTGAGCCGTGCCGACCGTCGCACGAAGTCCTGCCCCTTCACGATGCCTCGCTGATTGAACTGGCTGCCGCTGAGCGCGAAGCGGGTCTTCTCGTCGCCGCCGGTTACGCGCACCTCGTTGTTGATCTGCGTGCCGTCCTGCAGCACGAGGTCCTGCCAATCCGTCGACCGGCCCGCCTGGAGCGACGCGATCTCCACCGGCCAGAACAGCGCGGCGTCGCCTGCGGCGCACACGGCAACGCCCGTAGGGCACTGGTATTTTCCCACCGTCCGACTGGCTTCCCGCTTGAAGTCAGCGAATTGCGGGCCGTTCATCATCTGCATCCGCCGGGACGCCTGCTGCACGCCGCCGTACGTGTCGTACGTGATGGTCGTCGCCCCGGCCTTGCCCTGGCGCGTGGTGATCAGCACCACGCCACTAGCGCCGCGCGAGCCGTAGATCGCCGTCGCCGAGGCGTCCTTCAAGATCTCGATCGACTCGATGTCGTTCGGGTTGAGGTCACCGATCCCTCCGGCCATGGGGATCCCGTCGAGCACGTACAGCGGATCGTTGGACGCCGTCAGCGAGCGCTCGCCGCGCACCCGGATGCTGATGCCGTCCCCCGGCTTGTTGCCGGTCGTGACGATGTCGACGCCGGGCACGCGCCCCTTGATGGCATCGATGGCGTTGGCTTTCGGCGTCCGTTGCAGGTCCTCACCTGCCACTGAGGCGACGGACCCCGTGATGTCCTTGCGGGCCTGCGTCCCATACCCGACGACGACGACTTCCTGCAGCGTGACGGCCAGCGGCGCGAGCCGGAAGTCCGCCCTGGCGGTGTCGCCCGCCGTGACGACGACGCCGGTCATCTCCATGAGGGCGTGCCCGATCAGGCGCGCGCGCAGGCGGTACGTCCCCGGCGGTACCGCGTCGATGGAGTAGCGGCCGTCGCTGGCGACATCGGCGCCGAGCTCCGTACCCGCCACCATCACCCGAGCGCCCGGCAACGGAGCCCCCGTCTCCTGGGCCGTGACGACGCCCGAGATCGTTCCCGTCGTCGGCCCCGGCGTCGTGCCCCCGCCCCCGCCTCCGGTCTGAGCGCGGACCGCGGAGAGCGGCGAGATCGCAAGGAGCAGCAGGAAACTGAGGAACTTGCAGGGTGAGGTGCGACCGGTCGGTCTGAATCCGACCGCAGGCCAGGCGGCGGCCGGTTGGGGCAAGTATGGACGCCCCAAAGCGGCGTGACGGCGACGCTTCGACATGGGACCTCCGACGAGTGGAATCCCGGGCTTTACCGCAGGCCGCAAGGGTCGTGCCCCTTCACGTGAGACGAGTCACGCGAGCATTTGTCCGGGGCACGAACTATTTGTTGGGCATTCGTGGGGCGAAGGAGGAGGGACGCTCCACGACTCTCGGCTAGGGAGGGTGCGCGACCCCACCATGACGCAGTCCTCGAACGACGCGCAACCAGTGATCGACCGGCGCGAGGCGCTGCGGCGGGTAACCCTCTTGCTCGGCGGCGCCGTTTCGGCGTCCACCGTCGCCGGTGTGCTTGCCGGGTGCGAGGCGCGCCGTACGCCGGATGGCGCGTGGACGCCCCGGGCGCTCAGCTCGGAGCAGGTGGAACTGGTCGCGGCGGTCGCCGAGCACATTCTTCCCGAGACGGACACCCCCGGCGCCCGCGCCGCCCTAGTCCACCGCTTCATCGACGCCATGCTCGCGGAGTCCTACCCGGCCGAGGAGCGACAGCGGTTTCTGACCGGCCTCGGCGACATGGACGCCCGGGCGCAGCGAAGCTGCGGGCGCGCCTTTCTACGCTGCGCGACTCAGGAGCAACGCGCCGTGCTCGATCAACTCGATCACGAGGCGTTCGCCGCCGCCGGCGATCACGCTGCGGCCCCGCCGTTCTTCCGTACGATGAAGGAGCTGACGCTGGTCGGGTACTACACGTCGGAGATTGGCGCCACGCGCGAGCTGCGCCACGCGCCGGTGCCGGGCCGGTTCGAGGGGTGCGTCCCGCTCGATCGGATCGGCCGGGCGTGGGCGGTGTGATCGAATCGTACGACGCCATCGTCGTGGGCTCCGGTATTACGGGCGGCTGGGCTGCCAAGGAGCTCTGCGAAAACGGGCTGCGAACGCTGGTGCTCGAGCGCGGGCGCCACGTGGAACACGGCAAGGACTACGTCACCGAGTGGTGGCAGCCCTGGCAGTTCGCCCACCGCGGCCGCGGCGACCAGCAACTGTACGAGCGTGACTACCCGATCCAGAGCAAGAACTACGCGTTTGGCGAGGCGACGCGGCACTTTTTCGTGAACGATCGGGAGCACCCGTACGTCACTCCCGAGGGCAAGCCGTTCCGCTGGATCCGCGGCTACCAGCTGGGCGGGCGCAGCCTGATCTGGGGCCGGTTGTGCTGGCGCTGGAGCGACCTCGACTTCGGGGCGAACCTGCGCGACGGCCACGGCGTCGACTGGCCGATCCGCTACAAGGACCTGGCGCCGTGGTACGCCTACGTGGAACGCTTCGTCGGGGTGAGCGGCGAGCGATTGGGCCTGGCCCATTTGCCGGATGGCGAGTTCCTCCCGCCGTGGGAGCTGAACTGCGCCGAGCAGGTCGTGAAGCAGGGGATCGAGCACGCGTTTCGCGGCCGGCACATGACGATCACGCGCGTCGCGAACTTGACCCAGGCGCACAACGGCCGTGGCGCCTGCCAGGCGCGCAACCAATGCGCCCGCGGCTGCAGCTTCGGGGGCTACTTCTCGAGCCTCTCCGCCACGCTCCCCGCCGCCCGGAAGACCGGGAGGCTGACGGTCGTCACCGATGCGATCGTCCACAGCGTGATGTATGACGAACGGACCGACCGCGCCACGGGCGTGCGCGTGATCGACGCGAACACCAAGGCCACACGCGAGTATTTCGGCCGGCTCATCTTTCTCTGCGCCTCGACGCTCGGCACCGCGCAGATCCTGTTGAATTCGACCAGCCCACGGTTCCCGACCGGGCTGGCCAACTCGAGCGGCGAGCTGGGCCACAATCTGATGGACCACATCTCCAAGGCCGGCGCGCGGGGCACCGTACCCGGCCTCGAGGACAAGTACGTGTACGGCCGCCGCCCCACGGGGACCTACATCCCGCGGTTCCGGAACCTCGGCATGCCCGGGGAAGCGAAGGTCGCGTTCCTGCGCGGCTATGGGATCCAGGCGGGCGCCGGGCGCCAGGGGTGGAGCCGGGGCGCCGATGCGCCTGGACTGGGCGTCGAGTTGAAGCAGCGGCTGCGCGAGCCGGGGCCGTGGGGGATCAGCCTGCAGGGCTACGGTGAATGCTTGCCGCGCCACGAGAACTACGTCGACCTGGACCCGGAACGGACGGACCAATGGGGGATCCCCTTGCCGCGCGTGCACTGCTCGTGGAGTGAGAACGAGCGAGCGATCCGGGAAGACGTGAAGACGCAGGCGGCAGAGATGCTCGAGGCCGCCGGGTGCACGAACGTCGAGACGTACGATGAGGACGGACCGCCGGGCTTCAGCGTGCATGAGATGGGAACGGCGCGCATGGGCAGGGACCCCAAGACGGCGGTGCTCAACGCGCACAACCAGGCCCACGACGTACCGAATCTCTTCGTCACCGACGGCGCTTGCATGACCAGCTCGTCGTGCGTGAACCCGTCGCTCACCTACATGGCCCTCACCGCGCGCGCGGTGGACTACGCGGTGAGCGAGCTCAAGCGCCACAACTTGTGAGCGCGCCCGCCTCCCTGCGCAATGCGCAGGTCCAGGTCGCGGCGACGTCGTTCCTGGCGCTGTTCGCCATCGTCGGGATCGCGCTGTACGGCCTGCCGTTCTTCTACGACTTGATGGTGCGCGAGTTCGGGTGGTCGCGCGCCCAGGTCACCTCCGGCAACGCGATCTCGAAGCTGCTCGTCGGGCCGCTGTTCGGGTTCCTCGCCGGCTGGCTGGTGGATCGCTTCGGCCCGCGCCGCCTCATGGTCGCGGGGATCCTCATGGCCGGTGCCGCGCTGGTCGGGCTCGGGGCGATCCGCTCGCTCGCGGGGTTTTACTTCTTTTATCTCTTCAACGCGCTCGGGAATTTCTGCGGCGGCCCGCTCCCGAACCAGGTGCTCCTGTCCCGCTGGTTCACGGCGGCGCGCGGCCGGGCGATGGGGTTCGCGTACCTGGGCATCGGGATCGGCGGCGCGATCGTGCCGTTTCTGGCGCTCTGGCTCACGCAGGAGGTTGGGTGGCGCGGCGCACTGCAATCGCTCGGCCTGCTGATCGTGCTCGCTGCCCTGCCGCTGGCACTGGTCGTCAAGGAATCTCCGGACGGCGCGGCAGCGCGCACCCCGAGCCCCGAGCCCCTGGCCCCTGGCCCCGCTTCTGTCGCTGTCGTGTTTCGCTCCCCCGCCTTCTATCTCCTCCTCGCCGGCAGCATGTGCTCGATCGCCGCCGTGGGCGGCACGAATCAGCACCTGAAGCTCTTCCTGAGCCTGGACCACGGCTACTCCCAGGGGGCCGCGGCGCAGATCGCGTCGCTGGTGCTGGCGTCCAGCCTGGTGGGTCGACTGGGGATGGGATGGCTGGCGGACCGAATCCCCAAGAAGTACGTGATGCTGCTGATCTACCTGCTCGTCGCCGCGGCGATTCCCCTGCTGTTCCTGACGCGGATGCAGGGCGCGATCTACCTCTTCGCCGTGGTCTTCGGCATCGGGCTGGGTGGCGAGTACATGGTGATCCCGCTCATGGCCGCCGAGCTGTTCGGCGTGCGGGTGCTGGGGCGCGCGATGGGCGTCGTCCTCACGGGTGACGGTGTCGCGGAAGCGCTCGCGCCGGTGCTGGTCGGCCGGATGCACGATGTGAGCGGGAGCTACGCCACCGGCTTCCTGGCCGTGATCGGCTTTGCGATCGCCGGCGCGATCGCGGTGCTGTTCCTGCCGCGCCCGTCCTCACGCCCTGTCGTCGCTCCCGAGTCCTCACCCCCTGTCCCCCTCTCCCTTCGGGAGAGGGGGGACGCCATTGAGTTCCCCCTCTCCGGGACGGAGAGGGGGTCAGGGGGTGAGGACGAGACGGGGATAGGGGGTGAGGACCGCGTGAACGCTGTGTGATGGAGGCGAGCATGGCGACGCGACGTATCGGCATCATCATGAACGGCGTCACGGGACGCATGGGTCTGAACCAGCACCTCGTCCGGTCCATCCTGGCGATCCGCCAGCAGGGCGGGGTGGCCTTGCCCGGCGGCGGGCGCGTGGTGCCGGACCCGATCCTAGTGGGTCGGAACGAGGCGAAGCTCGCAGACGTCGCCCGCGCGCACGGCATCGAGCGCGTCTCGATCGATCTGGATGCGTGCCTCGCGAACCCGGCGGATTCGGTCTACTTCGATGCCACGTTGACGAGCCTCCGCGCCGACAACGTGCGGCGGGCGATCGCAGCCGGGAAACACGTGTATTGCGAGAAGCCGCTGGCGGGCACGCTCGCCGAGGCGCTCGACCTCGCCCGTCGGGCCGCGCAGCGTGGCGTGAAGCACGGCGTGGTGCAGGACAAGCTCTTCCTCCCGGGTATCCGCAAGTTGAAGCATCTGGTCGACCGCGGCTTCTTCGGCCGCATCCTGAGCGTGCGCGGTGAGTTCGGGTACTGGGTGTTCGAGGGGGACGACCCCCCGGCACAGCGCCCGTCCTGGAACTACCGCACGGAGGACGGCGGCGGGATCGTCATCGACATGTTCGCCCACTGGCGCTACCTGCTCGACCATACCTTCGGCGCGGTGAAGGCTGTGCAATGCACCGCCACCACGGACATCCCCGAGCGCGTGGACGAGCGCGGCCGGCGCTACGCGGCGACGGCGGACGACGCCGCCTACGCCACATTCGTGCTGGCGGGTCCGGACGGCGACATCGTCGCGCAGTTCAATTCCTCGTGGGCGGTGCGCGTCTACCGTGACGACCTGTTGCAGCTCCAGGTGGACGGCACGGCGGGGAGTGCCGTCGCCGGCCTGCGGGAGTGCAAGACGCAGCGCCGCAGCGAGACGCCGCGGGCGGTGTGGAACCCCGATGTGCCGAGCCCCGTCGACTACTACGGGCAGTGGCAGGAAGTTCCCGACGAGGGACCACTCGACAACGCGTTCAAGGTCGAGTGGGAGATGTTTCTGCGTCACGTCGCGGCGGACGAGCCGTTCGCTCACGGTTTCCGCGAGGGCGCCAAGGGCGTGCAGCTCGCGGAGCTGGCACTGGCGTCGTCGGCGCGGCGGTGCTGGGTGGACGTACCGGCCCTCACTCCCCATCCCCCTCTCCACGTTGTGGAGAGGGGGAGTGAGGGGGTGAGGTAATGCCGCCCACTATCCGCCTACCGCGCCCCGACGGCACCATTGAGCCGTACGTCATGCGGGACCCCCCCCTCGCCTGGACGGCTCCCGCGGGGCCGATCCAGAGCCGCGTCGCCTTCGCCGCAGCGCACGTGGTGGCCGATCCGCTGGCCGACCGCGATCCGCTGTCCGAGGCGCCGCTCGACTGGGAGGCCACGCTCGCCTACCGCCGCTACCTCTGGTCGCTCGGGCTGGCGGTCGCCGAAGCGATGGATACCGCCCAGCGCGGCGGGACGGGGGGGCTTGGCTGGCCGGCCGCGCGCGAGTTGATCCGCCGCTCCCTGGCCGAGGCGCGGGCGACGGGCGGGCGGATCGCGTGCGGCGCGGGCACCGACCACCTGACGCCGGACGGACGCGTGACCTTGGAGGCCGTGACGCGGGCCTATGAGGAGCAGGTCGGGTACGTCGAGGGCGAAGGCGGCAGCGTGATCCTCATGGCGAGTCGGGCACTGGCACGGGCGGCACGCACCCCCGACGATTACCGGCGCGTGTATGGGACCGTCCTCCGGCAGGTGAGCCGGCCCGTCATTCTGCACTGGCTCGGCGAGATGTTCGACCCGGACCTCCAGGGCTACTGGGGGACGGGCGACGGAGACGTGGCGACGGACACTTGTCTCGCGATCATCCGTGATCACCAGAGTATGGTCGACGGGATCAAGCTCTCGCTGCTCGACGCCCGACGCGAAGTCGAGCTCCGCGCGCGCCTCCCCGACGGCGTGCGGATGTACACGGGCGACGATTTGCACTACGACCAGCTGATTCTGGGGGACGGGCACACGCACAGCGACGCGCTGCTCGGCATCTTCGATGCGATCGCGCCCGCCGCGTCGGCCGCGCTGCATGCGCTGGATCGCGGTGACACGGCGGGCTATTGCCGGACGTTGGCGCCGACCGTCGCGCTGTCGCGCCACATCTTTCGGCCCCCCA
This sequence comes from Gemmatimonadetes bacterium 13_1_20CM_4_69_16, assembly GCA_001919865.1. GTDB lineage: Bacteria > Gemmatimonadota > Gemmatimonadetes > Gemmatimonadales > GWC2-71-9 > 20CM-4-69-16. Next base: position 18,459 of record MNIR01000039.1, read on the forward strand.
CATATGCGTACAAGACGGGCATCGTGTTCCTGGCCTATCTGAACGGCCATCAGACGCACTTTCGGATGGTCGGGGGCGCCGAAAGCTGGCGCTCCGTGCCGCATCTGGCCGAGCTGTTTCGGCTCGCCGACTGTGCCGGGCTGCTGCGCGATCCCGAGCGCGCCGCGGAGCGGATGCGGCGAGTGCTGGCGCTCGCGGGGATCGAGTGATGCCCTCACCCACCGAGCCGTTCGGGTCCTCACCCCCTGACCCCCTCTCCGTTCCGGAGAGGGGGGACGCCCTGAGTTCCCCCTCTCCCGCAGGGAGAGGGGGCCAGGGGGTGAGGACCGCTCGGCCCCCGGGGCCCGGCCTCGAGCGGCTCAGCCTGAACCAGATCACCGCCGAGCGCGCCAGCTTCCCGCAGGCCGTTGAGGCCTGCGCGCGCCACGGTGTGCCGTACATCGCCGTGTGGCGCCACAAGCTCGCTGAGACGGGGCTGGACCGCGCGGTGCGGCTGGTGCGCGACGCGGGTGTACGGGTGTCGAGCGTGTGCCGGGGGGGGATGTTTCCAGCGACCACGCGCGCGGCGCGGGAAGGGCGGATCGAGGACAACCGCCGCGCGGTGGACGAGGCCGCAGCGCTCGGCGCGCCGGTCCTGGTGTTGGTGTGCGGGGCGGCGCTTCCGCCCGACAAGGACATCGCGGCGGCGCGTCGCATGGTTGCGGACGGCATCAGCGAGCTCGCTCCCTACGCGGCGGAACGCGGCGTGCGCTTGGGGATCGAGCCGATGCATCCCGCGTTCGCGGCCGAGCGGTCCTGCATCACGACGCTGTCCGAGGCACGCTGTCTGGCGGAGCGGTTCGATCCCACGAGCGTCGGTCTCGTGGCCGACGTCTATCACATCTGGTGGGACCCTGCCCTCTACGAGGAGCTCGCGCGCGCGGCCGGGCGGCTCGTCGGCTTTCACGTCTCCGATTGGCTGGTGCCTGGCGGCGACGTCCTGATGAACCGCGGGATGATGGGCGACGGCGTGATCGAGCTGCGGCGGATCCGCGGGGCGGTGGAGCGCGCCGGCTACGGGGAGGGCCCGATCGAGGTCGAGATCTTCAACGAGGCGGTCTGGAGCACGCCGCTCGACACCCTGCTGCCGCTGATCAAGGAGCGATACCTCGCATGCGTGTGACGATTGCCTGCCTGCTGACGCTGTGCGTCGCCGGCACCCATGACTTCCCCCCCAACTACGTCGCGGGGACGGTGATCGAGCTGAACGACAACGGCGCGTGGTCCTGGTTCATGGACGAGCGGGCCATCGTGGACGGCGGCAAGCTCATCGTGGGATCGGTCCGCGCTATCGGCGATTATCGCAACGACCGCGACCCCGACTGGGGCAATGTGGAGGTGTCGGTCTACGACCTCGCTTCCGGCGCGACCGGGCGCACGGTGTTGCACCGCCACTTGCAGCAGGACGACCACGACAACCCCGCGTTCCTGGCCCTGCCGGACGGCCGCTATCTCGCGATGTACACGCAGCACGGCGTGGAACGCCGCATCTACTACGCGTTCTCGGAGCCGCACAATCCCCTGAAATGGGGCACCGCGTCGACGTTCGACACACCGGGCAGCCCCGCCCAGCCGCTGCGCGGCAACAACGTCACTTACTCGAACCTGTTTCGCCTGGCTTCGGGACGCATCCTGAACTTCTTCCGCGGCGTGGGGCTCGAACCGAACTACATGTACTCCGACGACACCGGCCGCACGTGGCATTACGGTGGCCGGGTGGCCCACGGCACGAGCAACGGGTACAGCCCGTATCTCAAATACGCCTTCGACGGCGTGGGCACGATTCACTTCGTGATGACCGAGAACCATCCGCGCAATTACGACAACAGTCTGTATCACGCGTTCATCCGCGACGGCGGCATCTACCTCTCGAACGGGACGCGCCGTGCCAAGCTCAGCGAGACGACGGAGACGGACGTGAACGCGTGGGACCTGACCAAAGTGTTTCAGGGCGACCCCGACAACGTGGCGTGGATGAGCGACCTCGAGCTCGATGCGCAGCAGCGGCCGTATGTCGTGTTCTCGGTCCAGAAGGACGGCCGCGGCCTGCCGCGCGGCCAGGGAGGGTTCGACCACCGCTTCGATTACGGCCGCTGGGACGGATCGGCGTGGCGGGTGCACGAGATCGCGTACGCCGGCACGCGGCTCTATGCAGGCGAGGACGACTATACTGGACTCGCCTCGCTCGATCCCAACGATCCGGACGTGGTCTACATCTCGACCGACGCGGATCCCGCCACCGGCGCGCCGCTCGTGAGTCACGCCGACGGCCGGCGTCACCACGAGCTGTTTCGGGGCAGCACGCGGGACTCGGGCGCCACGTGGCGCTGGGAGCCGATCACCGCCAACTCGACCGTGGACAACCTCCGGCCGATCGTGCCCAGGTGGAAGGACGCTCGCACCGCACTGGTGTGGATGCGGGGGACCTACCGCAACAACCACGGCGAGTGGACCACCGCCGTCGTCGCCACGATCCTCCCGCCCGCACCGGGCCGCTGATGCGGCTGCGCGCTGTCGCGGCGACCCTCATCGCGTGGAGCGCGCTCGCGCGCCTCGCTGCGGCACAGGAGCTTGCCGTGGACTGGGCGCCGGCGGCGCCGGGCGTCTGGAAAGCGACCGTCGGCACACCGGATAGCCTCAGTCTGCTCGGCGCGGCCGGCGGTGCACCCCGCCGCGACGCCCTGACACGCATGCGAGCGGTGGAGTTTCCCCTCCCGCATCAGGAGATCCGTGCGTTCCGGCGCGACGGCAAGCTTTCGCTCCGGTTTCCGCTCGACGCATCGGAACAGCTCTACGGGCTGGGCCTCAACTTCAAGACAGTGCAGCAGCGGGGCACGGTGAAACAACTGCACGTCGATCACTACGGTGGCAGCGACAACGGGCGTACCCACGCACCCGTGCCGTTCTACGTGTCGAGCGCCGGCTACGGCGT
>MNIR01000017.1 GCA_001919865.1 Gemmatimonadetes bacterium 13_1_20CM_4_69_16
CGCGATGAAGGAGGGCGCCTACGACTACATCCCCAAGCCGTTCCGGCCGGACGAGGTCGTGCTCACCCTGCGCAAGGCGGAGGAGCGGGAGCAGCTTGGACGCACCATCGCGACACTAAAGGCACAGTTGGACAGCACCCCCGCCGCCCGGGCGCTCGTGGCGGAGAGTCGGCCGATGCGCGATGCCTTGGAGCTCGTCGCCCGCGTCGCCGAGCATAAGACAACGGTGCTCATCACCGGGGAGAGCGGCACCGGGAAAGAGGTCATCGCGCAAGCGATTCATCGCGCCAGCCCGCGGGCCGCGGCCCAGTTCGTCGCGATCAACTGCGCGGCGATTCCGGAGAGCCTGCTCGAGTCGGAGCTGTTCGGCTACGTGCGCGGCGCGTTCACCGGCGCCGCAGGGGACAAGGCGGGGCTGTTCGAGCAGGCGAACGGTGGTACGCTGCTGCTGGACGAGATCGGCGAGCTGCCGCTGCCGCTGCAGTCCAAGCTGCTGCGGGTGTTGCAAGAAGGCGAGATCCGCCGAGTGGGCGACCAGAAGACGCGCCGCGTGGACGTGCGGGTGCTCGCGGCTACCGCCCGGGATCTCGCGGTGGAGGTGACCGCCGGTCGCTTCCGGCAGGACCTGTATTACCGCCTCAACGTCGTCACGGTGGAGCTGCCCCCACTCGCCGAGCGGCGTGCAGACATCCCACCCCTGGCGCGCCACTTCGCCGCGCAGTTGGTGCGACGCCTCGGCCGGCCGATCGCCCTGAGCGAAGCCGCGGTAGCCTGGCTCGAGCAGCAGCCGTGGCCGGGGAACGTGCGGGAGCTGGAGCACGCGATCGAGCGCGCAGCGGTGCTGTCGGATAAGGCGATCCTGGAGCCGGACGATCTCCGCAGGGAACCGCTCCCTGCTCGCGGCTCCCCCGAGGAGCAGGGAGCCGGAAGCGGTACTCTCCGAGACGCGGTCGAAGCGGCGGAGCGCCGGGTCATCGAGGCCGCGCTCCAAGCGACTAGCGGCAACCGCCGCGCAGCGGCGAAGCGGCTGGGCGTGAGCCTCCGGACGCTGTTTTACAAGATGGACCGCTACGGCCTGGAGTAGTGCAACAACTTGCACTCGTGCAGCATTCTGCAGTACCGGCCAACCCCCTCCTAGACACGTAACACGCGGTACAGCAATGTGTTGCATCTAGGCACGCAACGTGTAATGACTCAGCCCAGACTGGAGGGAGAGGCATGCGCAGGCTCGGGTTTACCACGATTGAGCTGATCATCGTGATCGTCATGATTGGCGTGCTCGCGTCCATCGGGTTTCCCAAGATCCGCGGGGCGCTCGATAAGACGAACGTCCGTTCGGCGCGGGTCAGCATCGCGACGTTCGCCTCGACGGCCCGCGCGTTGGCGACGCAGCGTGGCTGCCGCGCCGTGGTGCATTTCGCGGGGGGCTCGAGCAGCCAAGCCTGGGTGACGGCCTGCCCGCGCTACGCCGCCGGGGCCGGAACGGTGGACACCGTGGCCATGATCGACGACGTCAGCGGCCGCTTCAACGTGACCATGGCGTACACGCGCGATTCGGTGCAATACGACCCGCGCGGCCTGAGCATGGACAACGCCACCACGGTGGTGACGTTCACGGGGAACGCCGCGTCGAACACGGATTCGGTAACGATCAACCCGCTCGGCAAGGTGGTGCGCTGATGAAACGGGAGCAGGGGTTTACCATCGTCGAAGTGATCATCGCGATCATGGTGCTCACGGTCGGCCTGCTGGTTCTCGTGAACAGCTCGGCGCTGGTGACCCGCATGATCGCGCAGGGGCAACGCTCGGCGATCGCCGCGACGGACGCGGCCCGGATCCTGGACAGCCTGCGGGCCAACGCCTGCACGTCGCGCAACGCCGGGTCGGCGGTGGCGTGGCGCGGCGGGGTGCCGGTGGACTCGCTCAAGTGGGCGTTCACCGCCGACCCCGCGGCCGCCAACCACTACCGGCTGGTGCTGTCGTCCAACTACAAGACGCGGCTGAACAAGTGGCGCCGCGACAGCATGGAGACCTACATCTCATGCCTCATCTAACCCGTCGTGGGTTCACCATGATCGAGCTGCTGGTGGCGCTCGTGATCCTGGGCTTCGTCTCGGCGGCGCTCTACAAGGTGCTGGTCACGAACCAGCAGACGTATCTCGCGCAGACGCAGCGCATCGACCTGCAGCAGAACATCCGCGCGGCGGCGACCGTCTTGCCGGCCGAGCTGCGGGAGATCAATGCGGCCGGGATCCCGGGCGCCGGCAGCGGCGACTTGAGCGGCATGCTGAGCAGCTCGCTCACGATCCGCGCGATGCGGCAGCTCGCATTCCTGTGCGCCACCCCGCTGCTGGGGGGCGGCGTCGGCCAGATCAACCTGACGGTGCGGCAGCAGCCGATGTTCGGGTCGAAGCAGACGTTCAGCGTGAACGACTCGATCATGGTGTTCTACGAGGGCAACCCCGGGACCCGTGACGACGACAGCTGGTTGAACGGCCAGATCAAGAACGTGAATGGCGGGGTTTGCGTCGACGCCAACGGCAATCATCCGGCGTGGGTGTTGACGCTGCAGCCCACCTGGATCGCGGGAAGCCAGTTCAACGTGGCGAACGCCATCACCAACGGCTCGCCGGTGCGGGGCTTCACCAGCACCACTTATAGCCTGTGGCAGTCGCCCTCGGATAACCAGTACTACATCGGGCAGACAGTCGGCGGTAACACGCAGCCCCTGGTCGGGCCGCTGTCGGGGCCCAACGGGCTGACGTTCAGCTACTACAATGCGGCGGGCGTCGTCACGACGGATTCGTCCAAAGTCGCTCAGATCGAAATCCGCGTGCGGGGCCGGACGCAGTCAAAGGTTACGCAACCGGGCGCGCCGGGCGTGACGTACAAACTGGACAGCATCGTCACGCGCGTCACGATCCGCGGCAATACGCGCTGCGGCCCTTGCCTCTAAGGGTGCACGCGACACTCATGCACATGAAGGAGCGGTCTATGCGGCAGGTCATTCGGAACGAGCGTGGTATGGCGCTGGCCCTCGCGATCGTCGCCCTGGTGATCGTGGGCGCGCTGATTGCAGGGGCGTTCTTCGCGGGCACCCAGGAGCAGCGCATGGGGGAAAACGCGCGCTACAGCCAGCGGTCGTTCGGCGTGGCCGAGGGAGCCGCCAACTACGTCATCGGCCACTGGGATCCCCAGGTCTTCAACAGTTCCGGGATCTATCCGCTGGATTCGGTGAAAATCCCGAACGTCGGCAGCGACACTGTGTCGCCGAGCCATACCGGACGCTACGCCGGCTACGTCTATCGGCTCAACGACGAGCAGTACTTGATCGACATCACCGGCCAGGACTCGACCAGCGCCACCGCGGGCGGGGCACTCACCCGTCGCGGCGCCACGGCGCGCGAGCGCATCGGCCTCCTCGCCCGCATAAAGCCGCTCAAGATGGACATCCGGGCCTCGCTCACCAGCGGGCGCGGTGACGCGCTCTCCGGCAACGCGTCGATCGACGGATACGATCAGGTCCCGACGGGCTGGACGACGTGCGGTCCACTGGACAGCGCCAAGGCCGGCATCCGGACCGACACCTCCATGGCTGTCAGCGCCGGCGGAGCCGCGACGGTCATGGGGAGCCCGCCCGTCATGCACGACCCGAACGTCACCGACTCGACGTTCTCGAGGTACGGGGACGTCAGCTATTCCCAGCTGGTCGGGCGGTCCACGATCAACCTCCCCGGTGGCCAGAACTTCTCCAGCAACATCGGGCCGGTGCTGAACGGTGCTGGGGTGTGCGATCGGACGGTCGTCACCAACTGGGGCGACGGGGAGAACCCCACCGCGCCGTGCGGCTCATATTTCCCGATCGTGCACATCCAAGGCGACGCGACCATCAACGGCGTTCAAGGCCAAGGGGTCTTGCTGGTGGATGGCACCCTCGACATCCAGGGGGGCTTTCAGTGGTTCGGCGTCACGATCGTGCGAGGTAGCCTGAAAACCTCCGGCGGTGGTTCGACCGACGCCCACTTCTGGGGTGCCACGATGGTGCAGGACAGCACGGTCGTGGGGAACAACACCATCACCGGTCACGCCAACATCCTGTACTCTAAGTGCGCTATCATCAAGGCGTTAGATAAGACAGGCGTGGTGGCCTTGATGCGCTCGCGCGGTTGGGTACAGCTGTACTAAGTAAGCGAGAATTGAACGCGCTCAGGGGCGGGGCGGCGTTTCCCCCGCCCCTGTTCGCCTCTCCATCCCCCCGCTCCCCGGGGGCCCTACACGCCACGTCTGGCAGTCACGCCCAAGTGTCGTCTTGTCAATGTGTTATGCAGCTGACCCCCGTCCCGATCGTGTCGTCTCGGGACCGGGATCGAGTCGCTCAAAACAGGCGTAAATGTAGGCCAGCAAAGTACTTGTTGGTTCGGCCTCAAGTAGGTTCGAGGCTTGACAGGATAAGGGGCGAGTCTTACTGTAGTTTGCCCTCGACCCCTCTTTTTCTTTAGCCCTAGGCAACTATGGCTCTGTTCGGCTTGCTGGGTGGCAAAAAAACCTCGGTGGGCCTCGATATCGGGTCCGGCATCATCAAGCTGGTGGTGATCGACCACTCCGGCAGCGAGCCGGAGCTGGCTAAGGTGGCCACCACCGCGGTCGCCGCCGACGCCATCGTCGAGGGCGAGGTGATGGACCCCGGGATCGTGGCGGAAGCGATCCGGGGACTGTTTTCGACGGCGGGGGTGAAGCAGCGCTCAGTCGTCACGGCGGTCGGGGGGCGGGACGTCATCGTCAAGAAGATCCAGATGGACCGGATGAAGGAGGGCGACGCCCGCGAGGTGATCCGCTGGGAGGCGGAGCAGCACGTCCCGTTCGACATGGCGAACGTCGAGCTCGACTTCCAGATCCTCGACCCCGACGCGGAGGGCCTGCAGATGAACGTGCTGCTGGTCGCCGCCAAGCGCGAGCTGGTCGAGGGCCGGGTGGGGCTGCTCAACGAGGCGGGGCTCACCCCGGCGATGATCGACGTCGACGCCTTCGCCATCCACAATGCGTTCGAGCTGAACCACCCTGACGCCATGCAGGGGGTGGTGGGGCTCGTCAATATCGGCCACGAAGTGACGAACGTGAACGTGCTGGAGGACGGCGTGCCGGTGCTGACCCGGGACCTCTCGGTGGGCACGCGGCGGTTCCGCGAGGACCTGCAACGCGAGAAAGGGCTGTCCGCGGAGGATGCCGAGCGGGCGATCCAGGGGCAGACGCAAAGCGCGGACTTGGGGCCCTACGTCGAGGCGCGCGGCGAGGAGATCGCGGTGGGGGTGGAGCGGGCGGCCGCGTTCCTCGCGACCGCTTCGCGCTCGGCAGGGGGGCTGGGCCGCGTGTACACGATCGGCGGGGGGGCGCGGATTCCGGGGCTGAACGAGGCGCTCGCGAGTCGCCTCAAAGTCCACGTGGAGGTCGCGAGCCCGGTGCAGCGGCTCAAGGTGCGGGACGCGGTGTTCGAGTCGGTGGCGGTGGACGAGGTGGCCCCGCTGCTGATGCTGTCGGTCGGTCTGGCGCTGAGGCGCGCCGCATGATCGAAATAAATCTTCTCCCAGGGAAGAAGAAGCGGGCGGGGGCGGCGGGGGCCGGGTTCAAGCTCGCGCTCCCCGACTTCCGCGGGCTCATCGCCACCATCAAGAATCCGTGGCTGATCGCGGCTACCGTCACGTCCGCGGTGGTGATCGTCGGGGCGGTCCTGTTGTTCTTCACGCAGACCGCCCGGCTGCGCGTGGCCGAGGCGCGACTCGACGCCGCGCGAGCCGAGAAGCGGCGCTTCGACGCGGTGATCGCCCAGAAGCGCCAGTCGGAGCGGATCCGCGACTCGCTCGTGGCCGAGATTAACATCATCCGCGGCATCGACGCCGACCGCTACATCTGGCCCCACATCCTGGATCAGGTCACCAAGGCGCTGCCGCCCTACACCTGGTTGAACGGGATCTCGGCGCAGGGGAGCAGCTCGGGGCAGCCAGGAGCCCAGCCTGCCCCGGGGGCGGGAGCCACGATAGACACGAGCGGCGTGCCGGCGGTGCGCGTCTGGATCACCGGCAGCACGGTGGACATCCAGGCCTACACGACGTTCCTGCGGCAGCTGGCCGCGTCGCCGTGGCTCACCGATGTGTCCCCCGCCACCTCCTCCACGGTGATTGAGGCGGATCGGCCGGTGACGGCGTTCAACATTTCGCTGCGCTACAAGGTCGCGGACTCCGTGTATATCCGCACCATCCCCCTTGCCCAGTCGGTGAGGTAGCCCATGGCCCTGCTCCCCCAAGACCGGCAGAGCCAGGTCATGCTGCTCATCTTCGTCGCCGCGCTCGCGGCGGCGTACTTCTTCTGGACCGATTGGGCGCAGCCGACCGCGGCGAAGATCTCCGCGGCGAACAGCGAGACCGACAGCTTGCAGGTGATCATCGACAAAGCGAAGCAGGACCTGGCGAGCGGCACGGTCGAGGACCTGCGTCGCAAGGTCGAGCAATACCAGGCGCTGCTCGGCGTGATGCGGCGGCTGGTGCCCGAGAAGAACGAGGTGCCGGCCCTGATCGACGACATCTCGACCAAGTCGAAGGTGCGCGGCGTGACGATCGGCCGGTTCGAGCCGCTCGCGGTCGAGTCGGCCCAGCCGTTCGACAACTACCGGTACCGGCTCGAGATCCTCGGGCATTACGACCAGCTGGGCGAGTTCCTCTCGGACATCGCGAGCCTGCCGCGCATCGTCGTGCCCCAGGACGTCGTGCTCAAGCCGGCGCAGCAACAGGCCCAGAAGGTGCTGGGCGACACGCTGGGCGCGCTGCTGGAGGCCCAGTTCGTCATCCGCACCTTCGTCAAGTCGGCGGCGCCGCCGGGGCCGAAGCAGGGGGCGCCGGTGAAGCGCGCCGCGGGGACGAGCGGTGAGGATTAGGCTCGCCGTCGGTCTGGCCGCGCTGTGTGCCGCCACGCCGCTCGCGGCCCAGGCGAAGCCGCAGCGCGGCGCGAAGCCGGACAGCGCCGCCAAGGCGGCGTCCGACAGCGCCGGGGCGACGACCCTGGTGCGCGAGGTGTACGCCTACGAGGGCGGGGGGCGCGACCCGTTCCTGTCGCTCCTGCGCTCGGGTGACATCCGGCCGCTCCTCTCGGACCTGAAGCTCGTCGGCATCTACTACGACGCGCGCTATCCGGCGCGCAGCGTGGCGGTGCTGCGCGACGTGACGAACAGCAAAGTCTACCGGGTGAAGCCGGCGGACATTCTCGGGCGCCTCAAGGTGACGACGATCCGCCCACGGGAAATCGTGTTTACGGTGCAGGAATTCGGCTTCGAGCGGCAGGAGACGCTGACGCTCGCCAAGCAGGAGGTATCGCCATGAAGCGCATCGCACTTGCCGCACTCTTGGCCGTCGCGGCGGCGGCGCTCCCTCCGCGGGCCCACGCGGGGTCGGGGCGGGACGGCGAGGTGAAGGCCGTCAGCGTGCTCCCGGCCCGCGGCAGCGTGGAGGTCGTGATCGATCTCCAGGGCGCGGTCGAAGTCCAGGACTTCACGTTGGCGAGTCCGGCGCGGCTGGTGCTCGATCTGCAGGGGGCGCGGCTGATCGCGCCGGCCACGCTGTACGACGGTCAGAACCGCGGCGGCATCAAGAACGTGCGCTACGCGCAGTTCCGGCCCGGCATCGTGCGCATCGTGATCGACCTCGACGTGCTCAAGGACTACCAGGTCGAGCGCCGTACCGGTCAGATCCGGGTGAAGATCGGCGCCGATCGCACCGCCTTCGCGGCGTGGACCAGCCAGACCGTGGCGAGCGCGCCCCCAAGCGGGACGACCCCGCTCCCGGCGACCGCGCCCGCCGCGCCGAGCCGCGGTGGCCAGGCGGCGCGCGTGGCCTCGCCGAGTGCCAGCACGGAGGCGCTGTCGATCGAGGAATACCTCGCGGCGCACGCCAAGGATGCCGCACAATCGCAGGCGCCCCGCATCACCGTGACGTGGGACAAAGCCGACATCCAGGAAGTGGTGGCCGGGTTCGCCGCATTCAGCGGGCGCACCATCGTCGTCAACAAGGGGATCACGGGCGCGGTCAGCGCGGAGATCAAGAACCAGCCGTGGGATCTTGCCTTCAACGCGGTGCTCGAGTCCCAGGGACTCGCCGTCAACACACTGGAGGGCGGCATCTTCCAGGTGATCGACAAGAAGGACCTCGCCCGCGCCGACTCGACCGTGCCGGTGGAGACCCGGCTGGTGCGCATCAACTACGCCAAGGCGGTCTCCCTGGTGCCCGCGGTGACGTCGATCGTTTCCAAGCGCGGTGCGGTGGTCGCGGATTCGACCAACAACGCGCTCGTCATCACCGAGATCCAGAGCCGCATCCGCATGGTCGAGGACTTCGTGCGCGGGCTCGACATCCGCACGCCGCAGGTGTCGATCCAGGCGAAGATCATCTTCATCGATCGCACCGACGTCGAAGAACTCGGGATCAAGTACGACCTCGGTTCGACCACGCAGTTCTTCAACCGGCTCATCCAGCGGCCCGACCCCCGCACCGCGAAGCCGGTGGACACCAACCTGGACGGCGTACCCGACGCGCTGGTGCCGCAGAGTAACTTCACCTCCGATCAGGTCATCGTGGACCTGGGCGGCAACTCCCTGGCCGCGCTGGGCAACGCCAACCAGCAGGTGGTGAACCCGGCGCTCGAGCTCATCTTCTCGACCGCGATCGGGAACTTCGACCTCACGACGTTCCTGCAGGCGCTGCAGCGCGTGGAGCTCGCCGACCTGCAAGCCGAGCCGACGATCACGACGCTCGACAACCGGGCCGCCGAGATCCTGGTGGGCGATCGCGTGCCGATCCGCGTGATCGACGCGAGCGCGGCGGTCGGGACGACCAACGCCGTGCCGCGCGCCACGGTGCGCTTCGAGCAGACCGGTATCAACCTGAAGGTCACGCCGCACGTGACGGCGAACCGCCAGGTGCTGATGGAGGTGCACGCCGAGAACTCCGCCGTGAAGCCCGCCTCGGTCGACATCGGCTTCACGTTCCAGACGCAGCAGGCGGACAACCAGATCCTCGTCAACGACGGGGAAACGGCGGTCATCGGCGGCCTCACCGTGACGTCGGTCACGGTGACCAAGTCCGGAATCCCTTTCCTTGTAGACCTGCCGATTGTCGGCAAGCTGTTTGGTTTCAGCTCGCAGCAGGAGCAGCGGCGTGATCTGTTGATCCTGATCACACCGCACATAATCGACGACCTGGTGACGCCCAGCACCGGGAAGTGACCGGGGAGCCTATTATGCCGCTGGTACGCGGGAGTAGTGTGCTATGGGGGATGGGCGCGCTCGTGAGCATGCTCTGGGCGTGCGAGACGACGCGTAATCCCGGCGGCATACAGAGAGACGTGGTGCCGCCCACCATCAAGCTGAAGGCCTCCGCCGACACTCAGGACATCGCGGGCGGCCTCAACTTCAGCGTCACCGCCACGGACAACCTCGGGTTGAAGGACATCCGCCTCACCTACACGGGCGGCTATATCAACACGACCGACACGGTGTTCACCAGTGCGGTCACCAACCTCACCGTCGGCGAGAAGGTCAACCCCGGCTCGGGCGCGGGCGGGCTCATCACGATCGTCGGGCGCGCCACCGACGGCGCGGGCAACTTCGCCGAGGACACGATCCGCGTGTTCCTCGTGAACGTGGACGCGCTGCGGGTGTACCTGGTGCAGCCGGCGGCGGGCGCCGTCGCCTCTCAGGGGAAGTACATCCCGGTGTCGGTGGCCGCGCACCAGAAGTCGGGCGTGAAGCGCATCGGCTGGCTGGTCGGCGGCGTCGCGGGCCAGACCGCAAAGACGGCCGATTCGCTGGTGCAGGGGTCGCCGCCGTTCCCCGACACGCTCAACTTCGTCGATTCGGTGCTGGTGACCGGGTCCACCGGCTTCTTCACGATCGCCGGCTTCGCCGTGGACTCGGGGAACCGCGTGGGACAGACCTCGCCCATCACGGTCACCATTCTCTCCGTGGCGAACGACAACACGCCGCCGCAGATCGAGCAGTTCCTGACGCTGCGTTCCGAGGCGAACGACACCATCACGGTCCACGCCACCGATCCCAGCGGCATCACCGTGATCGGCTTTGCCGTGACGAGCACCGCGGGCGCGCCGATTCGCCGCGACTCCGTGCTGCTGAGCGGCTCGTCGACCGACGCCCTCAAGCGGTTCGCGTTGGGGCTGAACACGCTGGCCCCGCTGCCGCAGCAGGTCGTGATCCAGGCGTTCGCGTGTGACGGCGCCGTAGCGCACAACTGCGGCGTCACGGGCGGGACCTTCACCATCCCCAGCCCCACCGGCCCGTCGCGCGCGGACACCGTCACCATCGTCGCCGGGACGACCAAGACGCTCCCGTTCGGCGGCAGGATCGTCGACGCGATCTACTCGGCCAACCAACGCGAGCTGTACCTCACGAACCCGTCGTTGTCACGCGTGGAGATCTTCCAGGCCGCGAACTCGACGTTCGTGACCGCCGGCATCCCGACCGCGGGCCCGCAGCCGTGGGGCATCGCGCTGTGGCCGCGCGATACGCTGGGGGCGTACGGCGATTCGATCGTGGTGGCGAACTCGGGCGGCACGCAGCTGTCGATCATCGACGTGACCCCGGGGGCACGGGTGCTGCGCTGGCGGCAAGACCTGCCCGACATGCTGATTCAGACGTACCGGGTCATCTGCGCCCCCGGCTGTAAGACGGTGATCACCGAGTACAACGTCTCCGACCGGCCGCAGTACCTGGCGACCGTGTGTCGGCCCGCCGGCGGCACGGCGTGCGCAGCCGACTCGATCTTCGCGCTCTACTCGACCACCCCGGAGCCGAGCAACCCGGCGCCGTTCACGGGGCGCGCGACGCTCCGGATGGAAAAGCTGATCAACCCGGGGAACCCCCCCGACACCTCGCGGTTGTTCGGGCACCTGTTCTGGGAGATCTCGGGTGCGGTTCCGAGCGCGACGTCCGACACGCTGCGCGTGGTCGAGCGCCGCGGACCGCCCTACAACGTATCGAAGGTCACCCTCACGGCGTGCGCCGGCGTCAACGTTGAGCTAGCGTCGTTCGCGCTCGGCGATACGACCTTCGCCCGGAACTCCGGGAACTTCACCCACGGCTTCTTCGGCGAGGGTGGGCAGGTGACCGCCCAATTCGCGCGCGTGATGTCGTACACGACCAAGGCCCAGCTGCTGCACGGGGCGAGCACGCTCCGAGGCTGCTCCACCAGTGGAGCCTTGGGCATCATCCGCGACTCGGGCCAGGTCGACGTCGACTTCGGCATGTCCCCGTCCGTGGCCGTCTTCGACTTCATCAGCAACACCTCGACGAAGGTCCGGTCGATCGCGACAAACTTCAACGGTTCGACCAACGCGGCGCGCGCCGACTCGGTCTACTACCTGGACGAGGGCCTGCGGCTCAAGGTCACCTCCCCCGACTCCGGCATCGCGACCGGGATGGACATGAACTACAACCACAACTTCGCGCCCTCGGGGCCGTGCCCGCCGTCGTCGCCCGCGTGCGGCGGCTCGGGGAGCCCGAACGACCGGCTACTGTTCGTGGCGCGGTTCGACGCGAATATCGACGTGTTCGACACGTACTTCGGCTACCAAGTCGGCACGATCTCGATCCGCGACCCGATCATCGGGCCGTTGCGGGTCGCGAAGGACGCTTCGGGCAACCAGCTGCTGTTCGGGATCACGGGTCGTGGGCTGGTGATGCTGAGCCTGCCGGCCTTCACGAACCCGTTGCCCGCGCCACCGGTGCGGTGAGGTGACCGGGCGGTGAGCGTTGCGCGAGCCCGACCAGGAGTCGGGCTCGCGTGTTATTATCGGCTCGGGAGGGTGGCGCGTGACATTCCGGTTCACGACGGCAGGTGAGTCGCACGGCCGCGGCCTGGTGGCGATCCTCGAGGGGATGCCCGCTGGGCTGCCCGTATCCGCCGAGCGGATCAACGCGGAGCTGAAGCGGCGCATGGGCGGCTACGGTCGCGGCGCGCGCATGAAGATCGAATCGGACCAGATCGAGTGGCTCGCCGGCGTCCGCGCGGGGGAAACGCTGGGCTCGCCCATTGCGATGCTGATCTGGAACCGCGATTGGGAGCACTGGCAGGATGTGATGGCGCCGGAGGCGGACGCCCCCGCGGGGGGAGGCGAGCGCCGGCGTCAGGTCACGCGGCCGCGGCCGGGACACGCGGACCTGGCCGGTACCCTGAAATACGACCGCCAGGACGCGCGCGACATCCTCGAGCGGGCGAGCGCGCGCGAGACGGCGGCGCGGGTCGCGTGCGGTGCCGTCTGCAAGCTGTTGCTCGAGCAGTTCGGCATCGAGGTCGGGTCGTACGTGGTTGAATTGGGGGGAGTCAAGGCGGGTGGAGGGGCGCAGCACGCGGCATCCCTACCCATCCCTTCAGCGTTGAACACGGCCGCGGATGCGAGCCCCGTGCGCTGCCTCGATCCCGAGGCCGAGCGCGAGATGATCGCCCGCATCGATGCCGCGAAGGCGGCCGGGGACACGCTGGGCGGCGTGGTGGAGGTAGTGGCCCTGGGATTGCCCGTCGGCCTCGGCTCCCACGTGTCGTGGGATCGCAAGCTCGACGGCCGCCTGGCGCAGGCGCTGATGTCGATCCCCGCCGTGAAGGGAGTGGAGCTGGGACTCGGCTTCGAAGCGGCGCGCCGCAAGGGCTCGGAGGTGCACGACGAGATTCTGCCGGGACTGGCGCGCGCCACGAACCGGGCTGGCGGCACCGAGGGCGGCATGACGACCGGCGAGCCGCTCGTGCTGCGCGTGGCGATGAAGCCGATCTCGACGCTGATGTCGCCGCTCCGCACGGTGGACCTGAAGACGGGGGCGCCGGCGCAGGCGCAGTCGGAGCGTTCCGACGTGACGGCTGTCCCGGCCATGGGGGTCATCGCCGAGGCGATGGTGGCGCTGATGCTGGCGCAGGCGATGCTCGAAAAGTTCGGCGGCGACGCGCTGAGCGAGCTGCAGCGGAATGTCGCGGGGTATCTCGCCCAGGTGCGCGCGCACACGCCGAAAGGCGCGGCGTCATGAAGCGGCACGTCGTGCTGGTCGGCCTGCCGGGGTCGGGCAAGACGGTGATCGGCCGGCTCGTGGCGGAACAGCTGCGTGCCGGGTTCGTGGACATCGACCTGATCCTGGCGCGCCGGGAAGGCAAGTCGATCTCGCTGATCTTCGCCGAGAAGGGCGAGGCGGCGTTCCGCGACATGGAGCGCAAGGAGATGGACGCCGCGCTGGCGACCGAGCCGGCCGTCGTGGCGCCGGGTGGCGGATGGGCGGCGCAACCCGGCGCCATCGAAACCGCTGGTGCGCGCGCGTTCGTCGTGTATCTGCGCGTGCGTGCCGAGACGGCCGCCCAGCACGCCGCGGCCGAGGAGGGAACCCGCCCGTTGTTAATGGGAGAGGACCCGATGGCGCGCATGCGCCAGCTGCTCAAGGAGCGTGAGCCGTTCTACCTCAAGGCGCACACGCACTTGGACACCGAGCGCAAGACGGTGGAGCAAGTCGCACACGAGGTCGTCAGGCTTGCGCAATCGAGTGCGGGATGGTAAAGATGCCCTTCCGCGCCGTTGATGAAGGATTGACGCGTGACTGCTAAGAAGACTGACGTGGCACAAGTGCCCAGCGTGAAAGTGACGAAGCCCAAGACCCGGCGCCGCAAGACCGCGCCGGGGACGGGGAAGGGTGCGCTCGTCATCGTCGAATCGCCCACCAAGGCAAAGACGATCGGGAAGTACCTCGGCCCGGGTTACACGGTCAAGGCGACCGTGGGCCATGTGCGCGACCTGCCGCAGCGCAAGCTCGGCGTGGACGTGGAGAACGGCTTCACCCCCGAGTACGTCCCCATCAAGGAGAAGGCCAAGACCCTGGCCGAGATCAAGAAGGCCGCCAAGGCGTCCGAGCGCGTGCTCATCGCGACCGACCCCGACCGTGAGGGCGAAGCCATCGCGTGGCACGTGGCGGAGAGTCTCGGCAACGGCAGCAAGGTGAGCCGCGTGCTGTTCCACGAGATCACCAAGGACGCGGTCAGCCAGGCGCTGGCGCATCCCCTGGACATCGACCAGAACAAGGTCGACGCGCAGCAGGCGCGGCGCGTGCTGGACCGGCTGGTCGGCTACAAGACATCGCCGCTCCTGTGGAAGAGCATCAAAACCGGGCTGTCCGCAGGCCGGGTGCAGACGGTGGCGTTGCGGTTGATCTGCGAGCGGGAGGAGGAGATCCGCAGGTTCGTGCCGCAGGAATACTGGACCATCGAGGCCGACCTCGAGAAGGACGGCCAGGGATTCCAGGCCAGGCTGCACAAGCTCGACGGCCACAAGCCGGAGATCAAGGACGCGGCGACCGCCCAGGCCATTGTCGCGGACGCGCTCAAGCTGCCCTTCAAAGTCACCGCGCTCGAAAAGGGCGAGCGCCGCCGGCCCGCGCCGCCGCCGTTCCGCACCAGCACGCTGCAGCAGGAGGCCGCCAAGCAGCTGGGATACTCGGCCGCCGTCACGATGCGCCTGGCGCAACAGCTGTACGAAGGCATCGAGATCGGAACGGAAGGCCCGGTCGGGCTGATCACCTACATGCGCACCGACTCGATCCGCGTGGCGGACTCGGCCGTGGCGCAGGCCCGGGAGTTCATTGCGCGCGAATTCGACAAGCGCTACCTGCCCACCACGCCGAATGTGCACAAGAGCGGCAAGGGCCAGTCGCGCGTCCAGGACGCGCACGAGGCGATCCGACCCACCGAGGTGCTGCGGCGCCCCGAGGACCTGAAGAAACACCTCGACGCCAAACAGCTCAAGCTGTACCAGCTGATCTGGCGGCGGTTCGTGGCATCGCAGATGAACCCCGCCGTGTTCGAGACGACCAAGGTCGACTTCGACCTGGGCCGCTATGTGTTCCGGGCCACCGGCTCGCGCGTGCTGTTCGACGGATACCACAAGCTGTACCACGAAGCGCACGAGCCCGAGGAGGGCAAGACCCTCGAAGATCTGCCGCCCATCCCGCCGTTGGCGGAGGGCGAGGTGGTCACGGTCAAGCAGATCACGCCGAGCCAACACTTTACCGAGCCGCCGCCGCGCTTCAGTGAGGCGAGCCTCGTGAAGGAGCTCGAGCGTCTGGGCATCGGGCGGCCATCCACCTACGCGGCGATCATCTCGACGTTGAAGAACCGCTGGTACGCCACCGCCAAGGACCGGCGCTTCCAGCCCACGCCGCAGGGCGAGATCGTATGGCGCGTGTTGAAGCGGTGCTTCCCGGACGTGTTCGAGGTGGGCTTCACCGCGCAGATGGAGAGTGAGCTCGACAAGGTGGAGGAGGGAGACCTCCGCTGGCAACGCGTGCTCGAAGACTTCTGGGGGCCGTTCTCGCAAGCGCTCGCAGCGGTGGACATCGAGCGGCTGATTCACGACGTGCACGACCTGTCGGAACTGCCCAAGGAGAAGTGCCCGAACTGCGGCGGCCCGCTGATCGTGAAGAGCGGCCGCTTCGGGCCGTACATCGCGTGCGCCAAGTACCCGGAGTGCCGCTTCAGCCGCCCGCTAGCGAAGAACAAGGTGCCCGACCGACCGTCGGACGAGAAGTGCCAGGAGTGCGGGGCTCCCATGGTCATCAAGACCGGCCGCTACGGGGAGTTCCTCGCCTGCACGCGCTATCCCAAATGCACGCACACCCGGCCCGTGCCGCTCGGCGTGAAGTGCCCGAAATGCGGTGTCGGCGACCTCGCCGAGCGACGCACCCGGAAAGGGCGCAACTTCTTCGGATGCCTGCGCTATCCGGATTGTGATTATTCCACCTGGAACCGCCCCGTTCCGGTCGCCTGCCCGAGCTGCGGATTCGTCGGGATGGAAGAGAAGCAGACCAAGGCCGCGGGAGCCACGCGCAAGTGCCTGAAGTGCGGACACGAAGTCGCACTCGAAGAAGTCACGCCGGCGGAGTCGATCGCGACCTGAGCGCAGTGGCGACAGTCGTGGGTGGCGGGCTCGCGGGGAGCGAAGCCGCCTGGGCGCTCGCCGAGCGCGGGATGGCGGTCACGCTGTGCGAGATGCGGCCCGCCCGGATGACGGCGGCGCACCAGACCGACCGGCTCGCCGAGCTCGTCTGCAGCAACTCCTTCAAGTCGGTGGAGCTCACCAACGCGCACGGCCTGCTCAAGGGCGAGATGCGGCGGCTCGGCAGCATCGTGCTCGAAGCGGCGGATGCCGCGCGGGTCCCGGGCGGCGCCGCCCTCGCGGTGGACCGCGTCGCGTTCTCGCAGGCCGTGCACGAGCGCGTGACGGGCCATCCCGCGGTGACGCTGGTGCGTGCCGAGGTGACGGAGCTGCCTTCCCCCGGCGTGGTCGCGACCGGCCCGCTGACGTCGGACCTCCTGGCCGCCGCCATCGCGCGTCGGCTCGACGCGGCATCGCTCGCCTTCTTCGACGCGATCGCCCCCGTCGTCGCCGCCGACTCGCTCGATTACGACCGCCTGTTCCGTGCGTCGCGCTACGGCAAAGGGGGCGGCGACGATTACTGGAACGCGCCCCTGAACGAGGCCCAGTACGACGCGTTCGTGATCGCGCTGCGCACGGGCGAGCAGTACCAGCCGCATCACGAGTTCGACCGCACCCCCTACTTCGAGGGCTGCCTGCCGGTCGAGGAGATGGCCGCGCGAGGCCGCGACGTGCTGCGGTTCGGGCCGATGAAGCCGGTGGGGCTAACTGACCCCGGGCGCAAGCCCGGGGATCAAGAGCCTTATGCCGTCGTGCAGCTACGCCAAGAAGATCGCGCCGCGCAGATGTGGAACCTCGTGGGCTTCCAGACGCGGCTCAAGATTCCCGACCAACAGCGCGTGTTCCGGATGATCCCGGGGCTCGAGGCCGCGGAGTTCCTGCGCTTCGGGAGCATCCACCGCAACGCCTACGTCAACTCGCCGCGCGCGCTCACGCCCCATCTCGCCGCCAAGGACGACCCGCTGCTCCTGTTCGCCGGGCAGCTCACGGGAGTGGAGGGGTACGCCGAGTCCGCGGCGACCGGGATACTCGCGGGGATCAACCTCGCGCGGCTGCTCGCGGGAGAGGAGTCCCTGCTCCCGCCCCCCACGACGATGCTCGGTGCGCTGTACCGCTACGTCCACTCGGCAGACCCGGAGCACTTTCAGCCGATGAACGCCAACTTCGGCCTGCTCGAGCCGCTGGAGCGGCCGGTGAAGGACAAGCAACGGAAGAAACAGCTGCTGGTCGAGCGGGCGCTGCGGGACATGGACGCGTTCGCTCGGAGCATCGGAGTGGAGGTCGCAGCGTGAGGCGCGCGAGTGAACTCGCGACTCGGCGCCTGCCCGTAAACGGGCGCGCCGCTTCAGCGGCAGCGCCGAGTCGCGGCTTCAGCCGCGCACATCCGTGACCGGGACGTCTTCGGTCCCCGAGATCGCCGCGTTCGTCGAGTTCCTTTCCAAGGAACGCAACGACTCGCCCCACACCGTGACAGCCTACGCCCGCGATCTCGCGGACTTCGCCGCCTTTTGCGGCGGCTACTACGGCGGCGCCTGGAGCTGGGCCGGCGTGGACCGGCTGGCGATCCGGGCGTGGTTGGGCGCGCTGCAGCAGCGGGGCCTCGCCAAGCGCTCCGCGGCCCGTGCCCTGTCGGCATTGCGCAGCTTCTACCGCTTCCTCAACGCGACGCGGAGCCTGGAGGTGAACCCGGCCAAGGCGACGCGCACCCCCAAGCTGGAACGCAGCCTCCCCACGCACCTGGATCGCGCCGAGATCGACCGGCTGTTTGCGGACGCGAAGCGGCGCGCCGAGGCAGGTGGGTTCCGCGAGGTCCGGGACCTGGCGATGCTCGAGCTGTTCTACTCGACCGGGATCCGGTTGAGTGAGCTCGCCGGCTTGAACGAGCCGGACGTGGACCTCGTTTCGGACCAGCTGAAGGTGCGGGGCAAGGGGAAGAAGGAGCGGATCGTTCCGGTGGGGCGGCATGCCGCTCGCGCGCTGCGGCAATACTACCGCCGGCGCGACACGCTGCTCGCGGAAACCGGCCAGGAGCGACGGGCGTTATTCGTCAGCCGACGCGGGACCCGTCTCACGCCGCGCGCCGTGCAGCTCGCGATGAAGGGCCTGCTCGGCGCACTCAGCGGGAGCCGCGGGCGGGAGCTGCACGTGCACTCGCTGCGCCACTCCTTCGCCACGCACCTGCTCGACGCCGGCGCCGATCTGCGGGCGGTGCAGGAGCTGTTGGGCCACGCCTCACTCAGCACGACGCAGGTGTATACTCATACGTCCGTGGAGCGGCTCAAGAAGGTGTATCATCAGGCACACCCGCGGGCGTGAGGTGACACAGGAGAGCATGACGCGCATCCGCAGCACCACGATTCTCTGCGTCCGCCGCGACGGCCACGTCGCCTTGGGCGGCGACGGCCAGGTCACGCTGGGCGATACGGTGATGAAGGCCAACGCCAACAAGGTGCGGGCCATCAAGGGCGGAAAGATCCTCGCGGGCTTCGCGGGCGCGTCCGCCGATGCGTTCACGTTGTTCGAGAAGTTCGAGGAGAAGCTCGAGCGTTACCCCGGGAACCTGCCGCGCGCGGCCGTCGAGCTCGCCAAGGACTGGCGCTCCGACCGGGTGTTGCGGCGCCTCGAGGCCTTGCTCGTGGTGGCCGACAAGGAGCACGGGTACGTGATCTCGGGATCGGGTGAGCTGATCGAGCCGGACGACGGGATCCTGGCGATCGGGTCGGGTGGCAATTACGCCCTCGCGGCGGCCCGGGCGCTCGCCACCTCATCGGACCTGTCCCCTAAGGACATCGTCCAGCGGTCGCTCGAGATCGCGGCGGCCATCTGCGTGTACACCAACACGCACATCAGCATTCTGGAGCTCTAGATGGCCGACCCCACCCGCACCCCCGGCAACGAGTCACCGCCCCCGGCGGCCCCAGCGCCCCCCGCCCCCGCGCCCCCGTCGCCCGCGGCCGCGGACGAGCAACTCCCGTGGCTCGAGGAGCTGCCGCCGCGCAAGATCGTGGCGGAGCTGGACCGCTACATCGTGGGGCAGGAAGTGGCGAAGAAGGCGGTGGCCATCGCCGTGCGCAACCGCTGGCGGCGCGCCCAGGCCCCCGAAGACATCCGCGACGAGATCCTGCCCAACAACATCATCATGATCGGGCCGACGGGGGTGGGGAAGACAGAGATCGCGCGCCGCCTGGCGCGGCTGGCCGGCGCGCCGTTCCTCAAGGTCGAGGCGTCCAAGTTCACCGAGGTGGGCTACGTCGGGCGCGACGTCGAGTCGATGGTGCGTGAGCTGGTGGACGTGGCGATCAACATGGTGCGCACGGAGCGGGAGGACGACGTCTACCCCGAAGCCGAGGTGCGGGCCGAGGAGCGGCTGCTCGACCTGCTGCTTCCGCCGACGGCACCCTCCCCGCTCCCGCCGCCCGCCCCCCGGCCGGGAGACGGGAGTCGGGAGACGGGAGACCCCCGTCCCCTGTTCGTCGTGTCGTCGAAGGGCGACGTGACCTCGAAGCCCGTCGAGGCGGATACCGAGGCGCAGGAGCGGCGCCGGCGTACGCGCGAGAAGCTGCGCCAGCAGCTCAAGGAAGGGAAACTCGAGGAGCGGGACGTGGAGATCGAGGTGCAGCAGCAGGGCTTCCCCATGCTCGAGATGATGCAGCCGCCCCAGGGGATGGAGGGCCCGGACGTCAACTTCACCGAGTGGCTGCAGGAGATGCTGCCGAAGAAGAAGAAGCGCCGTACGGTGCACCTGCACGAGGCGCGCCGCATTCTGGTGGACGAGGAGCTCAAGAAGCTCGTCGACATGGACGACGTCGTCAACGAGGCGCTGGACCGGGTGGAGAACCACGGCGTGATCTTCATCGACGAGCTCGACAAGATCGCGGGCGAGCGGGGCACCGTCGGGCCCGATGTGTCGCGCGAAGGCGTGCAGCGCGACCTGCTCCCGATCGTCGAGGGCTCCACGGTCCAGACGCGGTACGGCTATGTGCGCACCGACCACATCCTCTTCATCGCGGCCGGGGCGTTCCACGTCTCCAAGCCCTCGGACCTGATCCCCGAGCTGCAAGGCCGCTTCCCGATCCGCGTCGAGCTGCAGCCGCTCACCGAGGAGGACTTCGTCCGCATCATGACCGAGCCCGAGAACGCCCTCACCAAGCAGTACGCAGCGCTGTGCGCCGCCGAGGGAGCGAGGCTCGAGTTCACTCACGACGGTATCAAGGAGGTCGCGCGGATCGCCGCCAAGGCGAACGAGCGGATGGAGAACATCGGCGCCCGGCGCCTCCACACCGTCATGACCAACCTGCTGGAAGACGTGCTGTTCGACCTCCCAGAGCTCGCCGAGAAACACGTGGTGTTCGACGCCGCCAAGGTGCGCGACCGCCTCGCCAAGGTCGTCGACGACGAGGACCTCCGCCGCTACATCCTCTAGGCTTGTCCCGGCGTTCTGGCGCAGGTAGAATTAGCAGCCGACCCCTGTCATTTTGACCGCCCGCAAGGAATCCATGGCGAAGCGTGACTTTCTCGCGGTCACCGACCTGAGCCGCGACCAGATCGTGCGGCTGTTCGACCTCGCCCACCGTATGAAAACCGGGGCCTACCGGGAAACGCCGCTGGCCGGGAAGAGCTTGGCCATGATTTTCGCCAAGTCGAGCACCCGCACGCGGGTGTCGTTCGAGGTGGGGACCTACCAGTTGGGGGGGCAGGCCCTCTTCCTCTCTTCCCGGGACATCCAGCTCGGGCGGGGGGAGCCGATCCCCGACACGGCGCGCGTGCTGTCCCGCTACGTCCACGGCATCATGATCCGGACGTTCGACCACGGCGAAGTGGAGGAGCTGGCCCGCCACGCCACCATCCCGGTAATCAACGGCCTCACCGACCTCTCCCACCCCTGCCAGGTGCTCGCCGACCTCTTCACCGTGCGCGAGTCGCTGGGCGGCTGGGACGGGAAACGGATCGCCTGGGTGGGCGACGGGAACAACATGGCGAATAGCTGGATCGAGGCGGCGCAGGTGCTCGGCTTCGAGCTGCGCCTGGCGTGCCCCGAGGGATACGAGCCGAACCGTGCCATCTTCGACCGAGCCAAAGCGGCCGGCGCCTGCGTCCTGGTGACCGAGGTGCCCGAGGAAGCGGTCGAGGGTGCGCACGTCGTCAACACCGACGTGTGGGCGTCGATGGGACAGGAAGAAGAGGCGGAGGCACGCCGCAACGCATTCCGGGGCTACACGGTGGACCCCGACCTGATGAAGCTGGCGGATCGCCAGGCCATCTTCCTGCACTGCCTCCCGGCGCACCGCGGCGAAGAGGTTGCTGCCCAAGTCATCGAGGGCCCGCAGTCGCGGGTCTGGGACGAAGCCGAAAAC
>MNIR01000060.1 GCA_001919865.1 Gemmatimonadetes bacterium 13_1_20CM_4_69_16
CGCGATCAGCAGCTGGCGCAGGCCCGCAGAGTCCTGACCGAAGCGATCGTCCAGAACGCCCAGGAGAAAAACGGCGCCGCCTGGTACTACCTCGGCCGCTACTACTTCGAGGTGAACGACGCCGCCGGAGCCGACAGCGCGTTCGCCCGAGCGGTCGCGCTGGCACCGCAGTGTCGCCAGGACGTCGCGAGCTACCGGCAGCGGCTGTGGGCGACCACCCTCAACGCCGGCCTGGCGGCGTGGCAGGCCGGCAAAGAAGACTCCGCGACCGCGCTGTTTCGCCTCGCCGCCCAGCTCGAGCCCGCGAACCCGAAAGCGTTCGTCGCGCTGGCGGGCCTGTTTGCCGGCAAGGACAACTACGACTCCGCCCTCGTCTACTACCGCCGCACCGCGGAGGCGGCGGGCAACGACACGGCATTCGCCAAGGATAGGAAAGAGGCGCTCGCCAACGCGGCCCGCATGCTCGTCGGCCGCGCGTTGAACGATCCTGCGGCTCAGCACTACGGACGACTGCGTGCCAGCGTGGATTCGATCGACCGCGCTCTCGAGAACGACTCGACCACGCTGGCCCGGATGGTGGCGTCGGCGCAATCGCGCAAGGCGCGCGCGCGCAGGCTCGCGCCGGCCGACCAGCAGACCTTCACGCGCGACTCGGCCGCCCGCACCCAGGCGGTGGCGCAGGCCAGGGCCATGCGGGCTTCACTGCAGCAACAGATGGCGGGGGACAGCAGCCAGCTCCAAACGGCCTTCGCGCCGGCGATTCAGGCGCTGCGCGACTATCTGGCCGCGTACCCCGGGGACGCGCAGGCAGCCACATCCTTGGCGACTCTCTACGCCCAGAGCGGCCGCGGGAACGCCGCCGCCCAAGTGTTCGACTCCGTCGCCGCCCACGGGCAGGGCCTCGATCCGGAAGAGTTGTTCACTGCTGGCCAACGACTCATGAGCCAGGGTTTGTTCCGGGCGGGAACCAGGGCACTCGCCGTCGCGCTCACGCAGAACCCCTACCGTCGCGACGCCCTGTATTCGCTCGGGGTGGGGTACTACCAGCTGCGCGACTCGACGCGGCTGCTCGACGTGGCGCCGCGCCTCGTGCAGCTCGACCCGCTTAACCGCAGCTCGCTGAAACTGTTGGCGGCGGCGTGGGATCTCCGCGGGAAGCACGACTCGACGCTCAAGTACCTCGCCCAAGCCGACTCGCTCCTGGCCGTGGAAGTGACCGTGTCGAGCTTCGTCCCCGATTCGAGCGGCGCTGCCATCACGCTCCTCGCCACCAACCTCAAACCCGTTTCCTCCAAGCCGTTCCGACTCACCGTTGAGTTCCTGGACCCCGCGGGCAAGATCGTGGCGAGCGAGACGCGCGACGTCCCCGCCATCCCCCCGCAACAGAACCAGCAGATCGACCTCAAGGCGAGCGGCAAGGGCATCGCCGGCTGGCGCTACCGCCCTTCCTGAGCGATATTTCATCGCTCGACGGAAGTCCCAGCCTGCGTTGAGGTTGCGACGCTAGGCTTCACAAAGTCCTTGAAGTCCGGGTAGGTGCAGTGGTTCGTGTCCAAGCGGTGGCGCCGGGCTCGCTCGGCGCGGAACTCGGGCTCGTCCCGGGAATGGAGCTGCACGCGGTCAACGGTCGCGCGCTCGAGGACTTCCTGGATTGGGAGTTCCTGGCCGCGGACGAGTGCTTCGTGCTGTCCGCCACGCTGCCCGACGGCGACGGCATCGAGTACGACATCGTGCGACCGGAGGGGCTCCCCCTCGGCGTCACGTTGGAAGCACCGCGGATCCGTCGCTGCGCCAACCACTGCGACTTCTGCTTCGTGGACGGCAACCCCAAGGGTCTGCGGACGCCGTTGTACATCCGGGACGACGATTACCGGCTGTCGTTCCGGTACGGCAACTTTGCGACGCTGACCAACCTCAAGCCTTGGGACCTGGAGCGGATCGTCGCATATCGGCTGTCGCCGCTCTATGTCTCCGTGCACGCCACCGACCCTACGGTGCGCCGCTGGCTGCTCCGTAACCCCGAAGCACCTGAGATCGTGCCCCAGCTCAGGGCGTTGGCGCAGCAGGGGATCAAGTTTCACACCCAGGTCGTGCTGATCCCCGGCGCAAACGACGGGGCAGAGCTGGTGCGCACCCTCACCGACCTTGCCGCGCTGGGGGAGCCGATCCTCTCGGTTTCGGTGGTGCCGGTGGCGCTCACCGAGTTTTCCAAGCGAGACCTCGTCCAGGAGCTCACGGGGGTGCAGTGCCGCGCCGCGCTCGCGACGGTCGAGCGGTTCGCGACCCGCGCGCTCGGCGAACGAGGCTTCCCCTGGTGCTACGGCGCTGACGATCTGTATCTGCAGGCTGGAATCTCGCTGCCACCAGCGGAATGGTACGGCGACTTCGAGCAGCGCGAGAACGGCGTCGGGTCGGTGCGGTACCTCCAGACCCGGATCGCGGCGGCGCGCGACCGGCTTCCCGACCTGACAGGCAAGCGCATCGGGGTCGTGACGGGTACGGCAATGGGTCCCCTCATGCCGCAGGTCCTCGCGGACGTGGCGGCCGTCACCAGGGCGCGGTTCGAGCTCGTGGTGGTCGAGAACACGCTGTTCGGGCCGTCCGTGACCACGGCCGGGTTGCTGCCGGCGTCGGCCATCGAGGCCGCGCTCGAACCGCGGGGCAACCTGGACCTGGTCTGGCTACCCGCCGAGGCGGTCAACGACGACCTGGTCTTCATGGACGACGTGAGCGCCGACGAGCTGGCGGCGCGCCTGCCGATGCCGCTGAAGCTGTCGTATGACTTTGCGGACGTGCTGAGCAATTGCGGATTGCGGATTGCGGATTGCGGATTGGAGTCGGCACCTGTCGAATCCGCAATCGCCAATCCGCAATCCGCAATTGGCGGGGGAGAGGGGGGGGGAGGATGACCGGCGCTCCTACGGTTGCCATCATCGGCCGTCCCAACGTCGGGAAATCGACCCTGTTCAATCGCTTGATCGGCCGTCGGGAGGCGATCGTGGACGACCGCCCGGGGGTGACCCGCGACCGGAACTTCGGGGTGGCGGACTGGAACGGGCGGCGCTTCTGGCTGGTGGATACCGGCGGCCTCGTCCTGCAGGCGAACGATTCGCTCAATCGGGCCGTCCGCACCCAGGTCGAGCTGGCCGTCGCCGAGAGCGATGTGGTGCTCTTCGTCGTGGACGTGGAGGCGGGCGTTCACCCCGCCGATCTCGCGATCGCGCAATACCTGCGGAAGGCGCAGCGCCCGGTGATCCTCGTCGCGAACAAGGCTGATCAGCTCCCGGTGGACACCCGGCACATGGCGTTCTACGAGCTCGGCCTCGGCGACCCGTTTCCGGTGTCGGCGGCGGTGGGGAAAAGCTCGGGCGACCTGCTCGATCGCGTGGTGGAGCGGCTGCCGGCGGCGGGGGCGGTGGCCGAAGAAGCCGCGATCCACGTCGCGGTGGTCGGCCGTCCCAATGTGGGCAAGTCGAGCCTGGTGAATCGCTTACTGGGCCGCGAGCGATTGGTGGTGACCGACCAGCCGGGCACCACCCGGGACGCGATCGACACGCCGCTCCTGTACGAGGGCCGCGCCCTGGTGTTCATCGACACGGCAGGCCTGCGCAAGCGCAGCAAGGTGGACGACGATCTCGAATTCTATTCGACGCTGCGCACCGCGCGGGCGATCGAGCGGGCCGACGTGTGCGTGCTCGTCGTGGACGCGACCGACGGCATGCATGTGCAGGACCTGAAGATCGCCAACGATGCGTGGGAGCAGGGCGCCGCGCTCATCATCGCCGTGAACAAGTGGGATCTCGTCGAGGAGAAGGAGACCAACACCGCGGTGCGCGGCGAGCGGGAGATCAAGGCTCGCGCGCCGTTTCTCGAGTTCATCCCGTTCCTCTACATGTCGGCCAAGACCGGCCAGCGCGTCACCACGCTGCTCGAGCTGATCCTCACCGTGGCCGCGGAGCGCGACAAGCGGATCGCGACGCACGAGGTGAACGAGGTGCTCGAGGCGCTGGTGGACCGCCAGCAGCCCCCCCAGCCCGTGGGCGAGTCGGTGCGCCTGTTGTACGCCTCCCAGATCGGGACGGCGCCGCCGCGCATCGCGATCGTGTCCAACCGACCTGAGGCGATCCCGGAGTCGTACACTCGCTACCTCCTCAACGGCTTCCGCGCGGCGTGGCGCTTCACCGGGTCTCCCTTGAGCATCAAGTTTCGCCGCAAACGGGAATCGGCGGCCCAGCGATGAACGGCCTCGGTCTCGCCGCCCTGGTGGTCGTGGCGTACTTGATCGGCGCGACGCCCACCAGCTACCTCGCCGCCAGACTCGGCCGGGGGATTGACCTGCGCGAACACGGCTCCAAGAACCTGGGCGCGACAAATGTCTACCGGGTGCTCGGCTGGAAGTACGCGGTCCCGGTTGGGCTGATCGACGTCGTAAAAGGGGTGATCCCGGTCGCGCTGCTGGGTCGCTGGGCGCCCGCTCCGGCGTGGTTTCCAGTCCTGCTCGGGGTCGCGGCGGTGCTGGGGCACATGTTTTCGCCCTATGTTCACTTTCGGGGAGGGAAGGGGGTCGCGACCGCCGCCGGGGTGTTCCTCGCGCTCGCTCCGCTGGCGCTCGCGATCTCGGTGCCGATCTGGGGCGCCACCCTCTGGCTATTCGGTTACGTGTCCGCGGCATCGGTCGCGGTGGCGGTGCTGTTTCCGCTCTGGGTGCGTCTCACCGCGCCGACCGCGCCGTACACCTTCTGGGCCAGCGTGGCGCTCGCGCTGTTGATCGTGTACTCGCATCGAGCCAACATTCGGCGGCTGATCAACGGCACCGAGAATCGGTTCCGGACGAGAAAAGGAGTGGTGGCGTGAGCCGCGCACTCCCGTGACCAAGATCGCCGTGGTGGGCGGCGGCGCCTGGGGCACGGCGCTCGCGGACCTGCTCGCCCGCAAGGGGGGGGTCGAGTCGGTGACGTTGTGGGCGCGTGAGCCGGAGGTGGTGGACAGCATCAACCGGGAGCACGTCAACCACGTGTTTCTCCCGGGGGCCACCCTCGGACCCACCCTGCGGGCCAGCGGAGACCTGGAAAGCGTGGTGCGCGAGGCCGACGTGGTCGTCTCGTCCGCACCGTCCCACGTCGTACGGGATGTGATGGCGCGCGCCTCCTCCGTGTTGCGACGCGGCGCGCTCGTGGTGAGCGTGTCGAAAGGGCTGGAGCCGGAGCGCTTGGCGACGCCTTCCTGTGTGCTCGGTGAGGTTCTGCCCCGGGGCGCGCAGCTGGCCGTGCTGTCGGGGCCCTCGTTCGCGCAGGAGGTGTACCAGCGGCAGCCCACGGCGGTGGTGGCGGCCGCGCGGGACCACGCCGTCGCGCGGCGGGTGCAACAGGTGTTCTCGACGAGTCACTTCCGCGTCTACTCACACACCGACACGATCGGCGTTGAGCTGGGCGGAGCGCTCAAGAACGTGATTGCGCTCGCCGCCGGGATCCTCGAGGGGCTGGGCCTGGGGCACAACACCCGGGCTGCGCTTATCACCCGCGGGCTCGCCGAGATCACCCGGCTGGGCGTGGCCCTCGGTGCCGAGCCCGCAACCTTCGCCG
This sequence comes from Gemmatimonadetes bacterium 13_1_20CM_4_69_16, assembly GCA_001919865.1. GTDB lineage: Bacteria > Gemmatimonadota > Gemmatimonadetes > Gemmatimonadales > GWC2-71-9 > 20CM-4-69-16. The sequence continues at coordinate 5,583 of MNIR01000060.1, forward strand.
GCCTCGCGGGGATGGGTGACCTGATTCTCACCGCGACCGGGCCGCTGTCGCGCAACCACTCCCTCGGAGTGGAGCTGGGTCGGGGGGTGTCCCTCCACCAAGCGCTCGCCGGCCGCGCCTCGGTCGCCGAAGGTGTGAATACGGCGCGCGCCGCGGTCAGTCTCGGCGCGCGGCACCGCGTCGAACTCCCGATCGCCGAGCAGGTCGCGGCGGTGCTGTTCAGCGGCAAACCGCCCCGCAAGGCGGTGGGCGATCTGATGGAACGAGAGCTGAAAGCGGAGCAGTGGGGAGGGGGAGGGGGAGGGGGAGAATGAGCGTCCCATATCCCGTCCAGGAGTTCTTTTCGATCGGCGAGGTCTGCCAGCTCACCGACCTGAAGCCCCACGTGCTGCGCTACTGGGAGAGTCAGTTCCGCTTCCTCAACCCGGCCAAGAACCGGTCGGGCAACCGGGTGTACCAGCGACGCGAGATCGAGCTGATCATGCTGGTCAAGCACCTCTTGTACACGGAGAAATACACGATCGAGGGCGCGCGCCAGAAAATCGAGCAGTACCGTCGCTCGGGCGAGTTGAAGCCGGAGGCCCGGCGCGCCCTGGCGACCCAGACGATCAAGGACCTCCGTCTGGAGCTGAAGTCGATCCTCGCCCTGCTCGAGGGGACCGCCTCGTCGAATGCCGGGGCGCGCTGACGGCGGCATCGCGGTCGTCATTCCCGCCTACCAGGCCGCCGCCACGATCGGCGGAGTCGTGACGGGAGTCCGGCATGCGCTCCCTGGTGTGCCCGTCTACGTGGTGGATGACGGATCCGGGGATGAGACCGGCCGAGCGGGAAGGGACCAGGGGGCGACTGTGCTGGTCCACCCCCGCAATCTCGGGAAGGGGGCGGCCCTGCGGACGGGGATCGCCCGGGCGCTCGCCGACGGGGCGGCGATGATCGTGACCCTCGACGCCGATGGCCAGCATCCCCCTGAGGAGATCCCCCGTCTCGTGGCGCCGGTGGCGGCGCAGCAGGCGGACGTCGTCCTGGGTGCGCGGGCCCGCACGCGCGCGATGCCGTTCGGGCGACGCTGTACCAACTGGCTCTCGGCGGCGCTCGCGTCGCGCATCGGCGGGCGCGCGGTCCTGGATGCGCAGACGGGGTTCCGGGCGCTGACGCGTCGGGCCGCCGAGCTCGTTCGCCCCCGGGAGGCGCGGTACGACTTTGAGACCGCGTTTCTCCTCGAGGCGCTGGCCCAAGGCTTGCGAGTCCGATCGGTCCCCATCGCCACGGTGTACGAGGGGCGGCCCAGCCACTTCCGGTACTGGGCGGACACCTGGCGCCTGGCACGCGTCTTCACGCGGTACGGGCGAGCGATCATCTTCGGAGTACGATGAACATCCTGATCTCGAACGACGACGGCATCCTGGCCCGCGGCCTCGCGGTCCTGGGAGAGGTTTGCGCCTCGCTCGGCCAGGTCACCGTCGTGGCGCCGGACCGGGAGCAGAGCGGCACGTCGCACTCGCTCACGCTGCATCGCCCGGTTCGCGCCACGCGTCGCGCGGACGGCGCGTTCCAGGTGGACGGCACCCCGACTGACTGCGTGCTGCTCGCCATCGACATGCTGATGCCGGAGAAGCCGGACTTCGTGCTGTCCGGGATCAACCACGGCCAGAACATGGGCGAAGACGTGTTCTACTCGGGCACCGTCGCGGCGGCGATGGAGGGGCTCGTGGCGGGCATCCCGAGCATCGCGGTGTCGTACGCGGGCTCGGATTTGGACCTGCTGGCAACGCACAAGGAGGGCCTGCACGCGCTGCTGCGTCGCATCGTCGACGTGAAGGATTTTCCCACGGAGACGCTGCTGAACATCAACCTCCCCGCGATCCCCGGCGACGAGGTCAAGGGAGTGAAGGTCACCCACCTCGGCAGTCGGGTGTTCAGCGAGGAGATCGCCCTGATGAAAGATCCGTGGGGAAAGGACATCTACTGGATCGGCGGGGGTCGCATTACATGGACCGGTGACGCTGACTCCGACTTTCGGGCTACGAGTGACGGCTACATCTCCGTGACGCCGCTGCACATGGATATGACGAATTACGATCTGCTCGAGGTGGTGCGCAAATGGTTCCCCGGCGACTGAGCGGTTCGGGCGACAGCTTCGCCGGGTACCGCGCCCGGCTGGTGGAAGCGCTCCGGGCCAAGGGCATCGGCGACCTCGCCGTGCTCAAGGCCTTCGCCGAGACCCCACGCCACCTGTTCGTTCCGGAGGCGGTGCGGCACCGCGCCTACGAGGATGTCGCGCTCCCGATCGGCAACGACCAGACGATCTCGCAACCCTTCACCCAGGCACGCTATCTCGAGGCCTTGGGCCTGCGGGGGAAGGAGCGGGTGCTCGAGATCGGCACCGGGTCGGGATACCAGACCGCCCTGCTTGCCGCCCTCGCCGCTACCGTGTTCTCGGTCGAACGCGTCGAGAGCCTCGCCCGGGCGGCTCAAGCGGCCCTGCGCGAGGCAGGGGTGGCAAACGTGTCGGTGCTGCACGGTGACGGGACCCTGGGGTGGAGCGCCTATGCGCCCTATGACGCCATTCTGGTCGCCGCGGGGGGTCCCGAGATTCCTCCGCCACTCGTCGAGCAGCTCGCGCCCGGAGGACGACTCTTGATCCCGGTCGGTGCTCGTGGCGCGCAGACCCTTACGCTGGTCGAGCGCGGCGACACGGGCACTCGCCGGATTCCCCTAGGTGAGGCACACTTCGTTCCCCTCGTCGGAGAGCACGGCTTCGATGCTTGAGAGCTTCATCCACTGGCTGCTGGAACGCTTCCGCGACCTCGGATACCCCGGGATCGTGGTTCTGATGGCGATCGAGTCTTCGTTTCTGCCGCTGCCCAGCGAGCTAGTGATGCCTCCGGCCGGCTACCTGGTGGCGAAGGGCGAGATGAGCTTCCCGCTCGCGATCGCCTGCGGGGTGGCGGGAAGCATCATGGGCGCGCTCGCCAACTACGGTCTCGCCCATTGGTTGGGGCGGGCCGTGGTGCGCCGCATCGGCAAATACTTCTGGGTCTCCGAGCGCAGCCTCGAGCGCTCGGAACGGTACTTCGCCCAGCACGGCGAGATCAGCACCTTCATGGGCCGCATGCTCCCCGTGGTGCGCCACCTGATTTCGATTCCGGCCGGGCTGGCGCGCATGAACCTGGCGAAGTTCGTCACGTTCACCGGGCTGGGCGCGCTGGTTTGGTGCACCGTTCTCACGTGGATCGGGTGGTTCATCGGTCGGAAGGAGGACGTGATCCTCACCGTGCTGAATCAGGAAGCGCAGACGTACGCGGGGCGGGCGGTGCTCATTCTGCTGCCGGTCCTGGCGGCGATCGCCGCTGTGTACGTGTGGTGGTATCGTCGACGCGTGGCGCAACACGGCCAGGAGTAGCGGGTGCCCGCGGTGCGGTTTCGCGTGTACGGACGGGTGCAGGGGGTGGGGTACCGCTGGTTCGTGTGGCGGGAGGCGGAGCGCCTGGGACTGCGCGGAGTGGTGCGAAACCTCCCGGACGGCTCCGTGGAAGTGACGGCGGCAGGGGTCGATGACGCGCTCGCACGCCTGGAGCAGGCGCTGGCGCGAGGGCCGTCAGTAGCGCGTGTCGACCGTGTGGACAAAGCCGCCATTCCACATGACGTGGCGCTGCCGAACACGTTTGAAATCAACTAGTTACAAAGGCGACCATTGAGCCAGCCGCTGACCCTCCAGGACATCTCGCGCCGCATCCGGGATGTCCCCGATTTCCCAAAACCGGGGATCCTGTTCAAGGACATCACACCGCTGCTGCTTGACCCCAAGGCGTTTCGACGCGCCGTAGAACTGATGACCGCACCGTTTCGCGGCGACCGGATCTCGCGCGTCGTCTCCATCGAATCACGCGGTTTCCTGCTGGGGGCGCCGATCGCGCTGGCACTCGAAGCAGGGCTCGTACCGATGAGGAAGCCCGGGAAGCTGCCGGCGGAACGCGGACGTGTGGAGTACGCCCTCGAGTATGGCACCGATGCTCTCGAGATGCACAGTGACGCCGTCGGTGCCGCGGATCGCGTCCTCATCGTGGACGACGTGCTCGCCACCGGGGGCACTGCCGCGGCCGCGGCGCAGCTGGTGCGCAAACACGGCGCTGGAGTGGTGGGATGCACCTTCTTGATCGAGCTCGATTTCCTGCACGGCCGCGGACGACTCACGGGAGAGCGCATCGAGGCCTTGCTACACTACACGTAACCCCTGTACATTGGGGCGCTTAGCCCCTGTAGCTCAGGTGGATAGAGCAGCGGTTTCCTAAACCGTTGGCCGGGTGTTCGAGTCACCCCAGGGGCACTGGGGAGCGAGACTCGAAGGCGTAGCAGCAGGAGAAAGGCGTTCCATTGAGAGGCTTGCCGGCATGGCGACTTCGGTGACGACGCCAGCGGGACGCGCCGTTCCCGCGGCGGACTCAAACCGGTGGACCTGGCTGGTCCAGTGGGTGAAGCGCCACAAGCAGGTGGCGGCCTACCTCGGGATGATCGGTGGGGTCGTCGCGGTGCTATTCGTGTGGTACCTGTGGTCCAACCGGACAGCGGAGCGCACTGCCGGCGCTCAGCTCGAGCAGGCTCGACTCGCCGTGGATTCCCGCAACTTCGGACTGGCGGCGAGCGAACTGGCGCGACTGGTTGAAAACTACGCCGGTACTCGCGCCGCACAGGAAGGCACCATCCTGCTCGCGCAGGTGCGACTGGCGCAGGGGCAAAACCAGCTGGCAATCGATTTGTTGAAGCGGTTCGCGCCCGATGCGGGGAAGGCCTATCAGGCGCAGGCGTACGGGCTGCTGGGGGCGGCGTACGAGAATGCGGCGCGTCCCAAGGACGCCGCCGAGGCGTACCAGCGTGCGGCAGAGGTGGCACGCTTGCCGTTCTTGCACACCCAGTTTCTGTCGGACGCGGGCCGAGCGTGGGTGGCAGCTGGAGACACCGCGCGCGCGCTCGCGGCGTACCGCGCCATCCTCCAGGGGTCCGACACGGCGGGCGCTGCGGTTGAAGCCAAGGTGCGCATCGGGGAGCTGACGCGGGGTGCGGTACAACCGTGATTTTTGACCACCAGAACTTCGTATAAGATATGTTATGTTAAGCTACGAAGAGAGCCAATGTGGAGAATCGCCTCAGTTAATCACACCCCTCAGGACGAGCCGCGCCTCCCCCGCCAACCAGATGTCGTCGTAGCTCCCGTCGGTGAGCCGCGTGGCCCTGATCTCCAGGGGCCGGCCGCTCCGGGTCCAGATGGTGACCGGCGGCTTTGCCAGGCCCCATTCCACCACGGCGCAGGCTGCTGCCACCGCACCGGTTCCGCAGGCCAAAGTCTCGGCCTCGACACCCCGCTCGTACGTCCGCATCAACCACTCCGCGGACGAGCCTCCCGCGGAGACGAAGTTCACGTTCGCCCCTTCGGGCCCCAGGGTCGCATCGGAGCGAAGCATCCTGCCGCGACCGTCGACGTCGACGCAGCTGACGTCGTCGACCAACACGACGAGGTGCGGCACGCCGACCGTTCCGAGGGCTGCGCGGCGTTCCCCGTCGTCCAGTGCGAGGCCCGGCACGGCAGCCGGAGCGTCCACCGGACCAAGGCCGAGCTCGGCTCGCTCCCCGGCACCGGCGCAGCGGCTGCTGTAGACACCTGCGTCCGTCTCGAGCTTCATCCCCTCGCCGCTCGCGATGCCGAGCCTCGCGGCGAGGCGCGTGCTGCACAGCGCGGCGTTACCGCACATGGCGGCGCGGGACCCGTCCGAGTTGAAGTAGATCATCGCCACCGTGTTCAGGGCCGAGCCGGGACGCAGGAACACCAGTCCATCCGCGCCCACTCCGGTACCGCGGGCGCACACCGCTTGGATGTCCTCGTCGGACCAGTCCGCGGGCGAAGTGTGACGGCCGTCCACCATGACGAAGTCGTTTCCCGACCCCGTCATCTTGTAGATCGGAAGGCCCGCTAGATGCGGCCGAACCACGCCATCAGCCTGAGCCGCGGCACTACCCAGACGGCCTCGCGCACGATGGCGCGATTCATCTTGCTGGATCCCTCGGTCCGGTCCACGAACACGATGGGGATTTCCTTCAGAGCGAATCCTTTGCGCCATGCCCTCACACTCATTTCAATTTGAAACGCATAACCATTGGACCGCACTTGCGAGAGGTCGATGGCTTCGAGCACTCGCCTGCGAAAGCACTTGAACCCCCCCGTGAGGTCCCAGACGCGTAATCCGGTCACCCAGCGGGCGTAAATGTTCGCACTGTAGGATAACATGAGGCGGGCCATCGGCCAGTTGACCACGGTCACCCTACCGCCCAAGTACCGCGACCCGAGCACCAGGTCGGCCTCCTCGATGGCCTTGAGAAACTCCTTTAAGTGTGCCGGGTCGTGCGACAAGTCAGCGTCCATCTCGAACACGAAGGCGTAATCCCGCTCCAACGCCCACTGAAACCCGGCGATATAGGCGGTGCCGAGCCCGAGCTTCCCTTCCCGGTGGATCACGCTCAGCCTGGGCTCCTTCTGTCGCAGTGCTTCGGCCAGTTGCCCCGTCCCGTCGGGCGAGTTGTCGTCTACGATCAGGAGGTCGAGCCGGGGGTCCTGCGCGAGGACCTGCGGCACGAGGTGGGCGAGGTTCGCCGCCTCGTTGTACGTGGGGATCACGACCAACCCCCGTTCAGGCATTGGGCCGTCGTCTCTGCGCTACCGGCAGCAGGATGATCGCCGCCAGCAGTACCAGCGACGTGAGCGAGATCGCTTTCCCCGTTTGATACTCGGGCGAGTGGAAGCTGAGCGCGACCTGCTTCGCCCCGGCGGGGACCGGCACCGTGATGAGCGCGTAGTCGCCCCGCAGCACGGGCGTTGGCGCTCCGTCCACGCTCGCCCGCCAGTCGGGATACCAGTTTTCCGATACGAGCACATAGCTCGGCTGGGGCGGCGCGGGGTCCAGAGCGATGGTCATGCGACCCGGCTCCCACGCCGTCACGGTGGCATGCGCCGGGCTGGGCGGCGGCATCTCGCGGATCGGCGCGGGCGTGACCAGTTGGTCGGGCGTGAACAGCACCACGCGGCCATAGTCGATGCGCGGGTCGACGAGCGTGGGGACCACGACGCTCGAGTCGCTCGCCTTGAAGGCCCCCGGCACGACGCGCGCGTAGGGCGCCGGATCGACACGCTCGAACACGGTCGCGCGCACGCCCGACGATGTGAGTACCGAGTCGAGGATCCGCTTGTAGCCAGGGATACTGTCCGTGTTACGCGCGCCGCTCGGGGCGATGGCATAACGCACGGAGAGCAGGCCCCAGAGCTGGACGAACCGGAGGTTCTCCCAGCCATTCTCGGCCCCGAGCAGCTCGTCGTAATAACGCAGCTCGTTGCCGTGATGGCCGAGCATCTGGGGGATGTCGAAGGCCATCAACGGGACGCCATAGGGGCGCGGTGGGTACACGCCGAGATCGAGCGCGCGGTACGGTAACGGTGTTCCCTTGATCCGGTCGGTCACCGCATCCGGGCGAAACAGGTCTTCGCGGGGATTCGGCGAGTACACCCAGAAGTGACGGGCGTTGAGCCAGAGGTCACCGCCCACCACAAGGGGGAGCGTCACGGCGAAGAGGCGTGGCGTGAGGCGATCGTCCAGCGCGGCGAGTGCCACCCCGGCGGCGATGGCGAGCGCGACAGCGCTTCCAAAGGCCCACCACTGAATCGTCGCGGCAGCGGCGCGGGCTGCTGCCATCGTCTGGAGGCCCGTGGCGGCCTGCACGGAAGCAGCCAGGGACTGGGCCATCGCACCGAAAACGCCCGTCACGGCGAGCAGCGCCACGACCCCTGCCACGACGAGCCACGCCGTGAGTGCGGCCCGCCCTTGTTTGCGCTCGAGTCGCTCCGCTCCCAACCCGGCGAGTAACGCCACCACGAACGCGACGACGAAGAACGCCATCCCGGGCGCCCGCGTCTTCTTCACGAGCGGCATCACGGCCCACCACACCCGGTAGAACGGAGTGGCCGCGCCCAGGCTGACCAGTAGGAACAACAGCCCGAGCCCGCCGACCCAGAGCACAAGCCGCCGCCGCTCGCTCGCCAGGGCGCCAAGCGCGGCGAGGGCGACGACCGGCAACCCGAGGTACTCGGAGTGCAGCTTGACCACGTTGGGCCCCCAGTACGTTTCGCGCGAGCCCGCGAAGTGCTTGAGAACAAACTCGGGGACGTGGCTCCAGGGAACGGCAAAAGAGGTCGACCCTTCGAATCCGTGGAAGCCCTGCGCGCGCGGTGAAAACGGGATGTAGTGGATGAAGGGGAGCACCTGGATCGCCGCGAGGCCGAACCCGAGCAGCACCGCGCCGAGCACCAATCCCAGGCGCCCGAAGCGGCGCGCCGGCGCGTCACCCGGATTCTCTTGCAGCGTGAGATACAGGGCGAACACCCCAGCCGCGATCAAGAGGTAATAGGCGATCTGGAAGTGGCCGAGCAGGCTCAACGCGACGGCGACCGCGAGGAGCCCATACCCCTCCCACCGCTTGTCGCGCAGCGCCATCAGAAGCGCCAGGCATGCGAGCGGGAGTGCTGCCGACGCGAACAGCTTGCCGTCGTGCCCCGGGGACGGGTATGACGCGATCAGGCCTGACAGCTCGTAGGCCAAACCGCCGATCACCGAGCCGGTCCATGACACATGCAGCCGCCGCAGCAGCCAATAGGTGAAGAGCCCGGCGAGGATGTAGTGCAAGACGAAGCCGAGATTCACCACTGTCTCGACGGGGAGAACGAGACGCAAGAAGGATGTCGGGTAGAAAATGTCACCGTGCCCGGCGGCGACGAACGGCAGACCCCCGAACAGCTCCGGGTTCCACAGCGGCACGTGTCCCAGACGGTGCCACCACTCGGCGCCCCACGCCCGGAAGGCGTAGCCGGCCGCGTATTGATCGCTCCAGGGCGAGGCAAGCCACTTCCCCTGGAGCATCGGCACCGAGAGCAGCGCCACCCACAGCGTGAACATCGCGGTGGCGACGAGGGTCGGCCGCTTAGGTTCGTACACCCAGGTCCTCCTTCGTTCTTCCGGTGACGAGCAGCACGGCGAGTGCGGCTGCGACTTCGGTCAGGGTCAGGAGTACCCGGGACCCGACGCTCAACGCTACCGCACCACCGCTGCCAAGGGCGGGCGTGAGCAAGCCGATCAGAACCACCTCGCGCACCCCGACGCCGCCCGGGGCGAACAGGGCGAGCAGGCCCAAAATGTATCCCAAGGCGAACGCCCCCGTGGCGACGGCGAGAGGGAGCGCACCCGGCAGCCCGAGGCCCCGCCCGAGCAACCAGAACGCCAAGCCATACGTGAGCCAACTCGCGAGCGTCAGCCCCGCGCCCTCGGCGACGGCGGCGAGCGGCAGCCGACGGAACTGGTCCGCCCGCCCGACGAGGCCCGCCAGCGCGCGCGCGCCCCGCTCCCAGGCCAGCACCCCGATGGTCGCCACGGCGACCAGCGCGGCCGCCACGAGGCGCAACGGCGATTCAACGGACGGCGCAGCCGCGGCCACGACCGCCACCGCCGTGCCCAGCCCAATCGCCTGGATCGCGAAGGCCGAGGCGCCGGCGGCCCAGCTTTCCACGCCCGCCCGCTGCGCCAACACGATCAGTCCCGCTACGCTCCACACCTTGCCGGGGACGTAGCGCCCGAGATTCACCACGAGCCAGATCCGGGCGGCCCGGCGGTAGGAGAGGTGCTGCGTCCACCCCGCGAGCAGGCGGCGCCAGGATTCGATCTGCAGCGCATACGTCAGGAAGACCACCAGGACTGAGAGCGCGATCCACCCCGGCCGCGGAGCGAGCGACACATGCAGCGAGCGGAACTCGCCCCAGTTCTTGACGATCGCGCCCCACACCATTCTCACGACGAGCGTGGCGATGGCGATCTGCACGGCCCACCAGAACCACCTACGCATGACCCTGCCGGGACCGCTCGACCGCCTGCCGGTACACGCCCTCGAATCGCTCCGCGACGGCGGCGGGATCGAAACGCCGCCGCAGCGCGGCGCCCGCCTCGGCGGCGAGCCGGCGGCTGTCCGGCGTGTCCGCGAGCTCGCGGAGCGCCCGAGCGAACTCACGCGCATCGGGCTGGACCAGGCGCCCGGCCCCGTTGCTCGGGACGATGTCCGTTATGCCGCCGCCGTCGTGCGTGGCGACGATCGGGACGCCCAGCATCAACGCTTCGGCCGCGGCGAGACCGAGCCCCTCGCCGATCGCCGGAAAGGCGAACACGTCGGCGTCGCCGAGCACGTCGGGGATGCGCGCCGGGGGAACCTCGCCGAGAAAGCGGACCGAGTCCGCGACTCCAAGCTCCGCGGCGCGGCGCTCCAGCGCCGGTCGCTCGGGGCCGTCACCCACGATCGTGAGTGGCAGCCCGCGGCCCGTCGCCCGGAGCTGGGCCACCGCCTCGAGCAGCAAGGGGATCCGCTTCTGGGCCGAGAGCCGGCCCACCGTGACGATCCCGCCGCCTCCCCCTCCCCCTCCCCCACCCCGGCTCGAGCGCGTGAAGGCCCGCGTATCCAGCGGCATCGGCTGAACGAGAATGCGGGCCTGGTCCAACCCGGCGACGTGGGCCGCCCGTCCCGCCAGATACGACGACACGGCGGTCACGGCGGCAGCGCCGCGCAGCACCCGTCTCGCGAGCATCCGGGCGGGGGGCGAGCGCTCCAGCAGGGCCACGTCGGTGCCGTGCACGGTCACGACATACGGCCGGCGAGCGAGCCAAGCGCTGACACCGCCGGGGATCCACCAGTGCGCGTGCACGAGCTCGAGTTGCTCCTCGCGGCACAGCCGGCCGACCACCCGAGCCTGCCGGCACACGAGGGAGGTCGCCGCCAGGAATCCGACGGGAGACCGCGCGGCCGCGACCATCGAGCCGCGGTAGGCGAGGGTTTCCCACCGGGCCGGGGCGTAGCGGACCCGGGTGACCGGCACTTGGTGGCGGAGCTCTTTACCCCCCTTCCCTGCATCGGCGGAGTCTTGACGAACCGGTAGACGATGGAGCGGGCGAGCAGCGCGAAGATCGGGATGGGCGGATGGAGGTACGTGCCGCCGAACCGCTCGAGGCGGAACCCGTTCATCTCGCCGAGCTTCGTCATGGTTTGGCGGGTCCAGCCGTAGATATGCCCCTGGCGGTCGGGAATCCGGAACACGTTCCAGACGAGCTCTTTGAAATGGTACGGGTTCGGCACCGAGAGGATCAGCACGCCCCCGGGCTTGAGCACTCGATGAATCTCGCCCAACGTGCCGTACGGGTTGGGCACGTGCTCGAGCACCTCGATGCAGAACACGAAGTCGTACGCGCCGTCCGGGAACGGAATCCCTTTCGAGATGTCCTGGATCAGCACGTCCGGCCGGCTGAACTCGGGAGCGATGTCGATCCCCTGGTACTTCACGCCCGACGGGAGGAAGCCGCGCAGCCCTCCGTCGCGGGCCCCGATGTCCAGCACCGCGGCGCCCGCGGGCACGTGGGCGAGCGCGGCGGCCTTGCGGAACCGCATGCGCTCCTCGCCCCCCGAACGCCAGCCGGTTCGGGCGCTGTAGAACTCGCTGAGCTCGCGGGACCCCGGCGCGACCTTTCCCGTCACGAGTGCTCGCCGCGACTCTTCAACTGGTCCACCTCGCGCTCCAGGCCGCGCACCTCCTCCCGCATCCCGGCCACCATCTCGCCCAGGAACCCGAGGCCGAACAGCCCGAGCCCGGCAATCACGAGCAGTAGGACCAGGTAGAGGAATGCCCGATTCCCCTGCAGCAATACGTAGCGCTCGATGAGCGCGTACACGCCCACCAGGAAGCCCAGCAGGATGAGCACCGCGCCCGGCAGTCCGAAGAACAACATCGGCTTTCGCCCAAAGCGCAGCTGAAACCAGACGGAGAGGAGGTCCAGCACCCCCACCGGGATGCGCGCGATCCCGAACTTCGACTTCCCTGCCCGCCGCGGGTACAGCGGGACGGGCCGCTCCGCGAGCCGGAACCCCTGCGTCGCGGCGATCACGATCATGAAGCGGTGCCAGTCGGGGCGCGTGGGGACGACGTCCATCACCTCGCGCCGATACGCCTTCACCGAGTTCAGGTCCGTCACCCGGACCCCGAACAGCCAGCGGCACAGGCCGTTGTACACCCACGACACGAAGCGCTTGTCGTAGTGTCCTTGCTTCGCGCCGGTGACGATGTCGGCGTCGCCCGCGAGGATCGGCGCCACGAGCCCGGGGATGTCGGTCGGGAGGTACTGCAAGTCGGCCGGGTAGAACACGAGCACCTTGCCCCGGGCCGCTTCTGCGGCCGTGCGGAGGGCGTCCGCGATGCCGCGCTGGGCGCGGTGGCTGACGACCCGCACGAAGGCGTGTTTCGCCGCGAGGTCCCGGAGCACGTCGGCGGTGCCGTCGAGGCTACCGTCGTTCACAATGACCAGCTCGCAGGGGTACGGCAGCGGCAGGAATGCCTCGCGCGCCTGGCGCACGAACTCAGGCAGGTTTTCGGCTTCGTCTTTCGCCGGCACGAGCACGCTCACCTCGGGCGCCACGGCCTGGGTGGCGAGGCTCACAGCCGCTTGCGCATGCGGGCCGGGAGGATGCCCAGCTGATCGCGGTACTTGGCGACCGTGCGGCGCGCGATCCTCACGCCGCGCTGCGCGAACATCTCCACGATTTGCTGGTCGGTGAGCGGGTTCTTGGGATCCTCGTCGTCCACCATCTTCTGGATCTGCGCCTTGATGGAACGGGCGCTGGCGTCTTCGCCCGTGGTGGTCGAAAGGCCGCTCGAGAAGAAGAACTTGAGCGGCAAGAGGCCGCGTGGCGTCTGTACGTACTTTTCGTTCGTCACCCGGCTCACGGTGCTTTCGTGCATGTTGATGACGTCGGCGACCTCGCGCAGCGTGAGCGGCTTCAGGTACTCGACGCCCTTCTCGAAGAACTCGCGCTGCCGGTCGACGATGAAGTTCATCACCTTGAGCATTGTTTGGCGGCGCTGCTCGATCGCCTGGATCATCCAGTGGGCGCTGTTGAGCCGCTGGTTGATGAAGTCCTTGTTCTCTCCCTGAAACTTCTTCTTGTCGCGGGCGATCTCCTGGTAGGTCTTCGAGATGCGGAGCCGCGGCAGCCCCCCGTCGTTCAGGAACACGTGGTACTTGCCGTCGATTTTCTCGACCACGAGATCGGGGATGATGTACGCCTCGCTGGCGGCCGAGTACTGCAGCCCGGGCTTGGGGTCGAGCTTGGCCAGCTCGTCGGCCACGCGCTGCACCTCCGCCGCATCGAGGCCGAACCGCTTGCCGAGATCGCTCCAGCGGTGCGCCTTGAGATCCTCGAACGCCTCTTTGACGAGGCGGTACGCGAGCGTGTCCGTCTCGTTGCGCGCCTCGAGCTGCAGCAGGAGACACTCCCGCAGGTCGCGGGCGCCGACGCCGGGGGGATCGAGCTTCTGGATGATCCGCAGCATCTCCTCGGCTTCGGCGATGGTGAAGAGCTGCGGCTGCGCGTCCTGCTCCGACTCGACGGCGTGCTCCTCGAGCAGCTGGTTGGACCCCCGGACGATCTCCTCCGGCGTGGCGCCCAGGTAGCCGTCCTCCGCGATGTTGCCGATGAACTCCTCCGCGAGGAGCTGCTGGCGCGGGGTCAGGTCGAGCAGCCGCATCTGCTCCCGCAGGTGGTCCGACAGATCCTTGGTCTCGACCGGGACGGGCTCGACGTACTCCCGGGCTTCGCTCATGTCGCGCGGGGGCGCGCTGTCGCTGCCGTCGTCCAGGAGGATGTCCTCCCAGTTCGGCTCATCGTTGTTCTCGGTCTCCTTCTTCTCCTCGACGCCGTCTTGCGTCTCGGGCAGCTCCGGATCGTCTTCGGACTCGATCAGCTCCAGGAAGGGGTTGCCGAGCAGCTCCTGCTTCAGGTGCTGTTGTAGGTCCAGCAGCGGCATGTACAGGAGATCCATCGCCTGATACAGGCGGGGATTGATCCGCAGGTCCTGGCGGAGCGCCGTATGCTGGTGTAGCCCGGTCTTCATGCGGCTGGCGTGAGACGCGCCCGCAGGCGCGCGGTGAGGGTGGGTCCGAGGTAGAGGTTGGCCACGCGGTCGTCGAACACCAGCTCACGCACGGTGCCCGAGACCTGAACCTTACCCTCGAACATGATGTAGGCGCGATCCACGATGTCGAGCGTCTGTTCCACGTTGTGATCCGTGATCAACACGCCGATGCCGCGGTGTCGCAGCCCGGCGACGATCGTCTGGATGTCGTGCACGGCGATCGGGTCGACCCCGGCGAACGGCTCGTCCAACAACATGAATTTAGGCTCTGTGACGAGCGCGCGCGTGATCTCGAGCCGGCGACGCTCGCCACCCGAGAGCTGGTAGCCCTTCTGGCGGCGCAGGTGCTTGATCGCCAGCTCGTCCAGCAGGCGCTCCAGGCGTTGGCCCCGCTCAGCGTCGTCGAGCGGCATGGTCTCGAGGATGGCCCGGACGTTCTCCTCGACGGTGAGCTTGCGAAACACCGACGGCTCCTGGGCCAGGTACCCGATCCCCGCCCGGGCGCGCTGGTACATCGGATCCGCGGTGACGTCCCGGCCGTCGAGCGCGATGCGGCCGCTGTCGGCGCGGATCAGCCCCGTGATGATGTAGAACGTCGTGGTCTTCCCCGCCCCGTTGGGGCCGAGCAGGCCCACGATCTCGCCCTGCTCGAGCCGCACGCTCACGTCGTTCACCACGCGGCGGTCCTTGTAGCTCTTCACCAGTCCGTGCGCTTCGAGGAGGCTCCCCCCTACCACCCGCTGGTAGGCACCGCTGGGCGACTCCGCCCGGGCGAGGGCCAGCTGGGCCGCCTCGAGCAGCCGGTCGGCGGCGGCGCCTTGCATCTGCAGCTCCGGCTGCAGCTCGGCCCACGCCTCCCGCGTGAACGCCACGGGGGCATCGTCGAACAGGGGGCCGACGGGATACAGCACGACCTTCATGACCGCGAGCCGCGGCAGCACCGACGTGCGCAGGCTGGTGCGGAAGTCCTCGAGCGACAGACCGCCCAGCTCCGGCAGGCTCGCCCCTCGAGTGTGCGCCCGCAGCTGCAGAAACTCCTCGCGATACGCCACGGCCAGATCGCCGAAAGTGGTGTGGCCCTGGTGGTCGGCGATGCGGGCGAGCGCGGCGGCAGCGAGCGGCAACGAGGAATCTCGCTGGGCGAGCAGCTCGGGGAGACGCTGGGGCATCCCCGGGGGGAGCGGAGGATGGGGAGGGGGGGGCGTGCTCATCGATTCGACGGCTTCTTCGCCGTGGAGTCGGCCGCGGGTTTAGCGGGGGGCGCCGGCTCGAGCTGCACGCCATCGGCACGGCCGCTCGCGATAACCCGGTCCACGCGGCCGCGCTTCAACGCGATGTCGATCATCGGGGCCCGCAAATAGTCGATGGACGGCGCCGCGGAATCTTTCGCGCTGTAGATGTGCGAGAGCGAGCGCGCGGCGCCTCGCGCCACGATCTGCTGCAGCTCGTTCTTCGTCTTGCCGGCCGAGTCCGCCAGCTGCGTCCAGTGGGCGGTGAGCGAGTCGCCCGCGATCCAGTCGATGGCAGCGGTGGCGGACGAGTCTTTCCTGGACGTGGAGAACGCGTGGCGGAATCCCCGCACTTCGGTCAGCACCTGATCGGGGGTGTCGAGCGCCAGCGAATCCGCCTCGATCGTGTTGAGGGTCGACACCGCCTTGGCGCGGGTCGAGTCACCCCGGCTCCACGCGAACGCGTGCTGCAGCTTGCGCTGGTCGAGGGCGAGGTGGATCGTGTCGGCCGTGAGGCGCCAATCGGTGCCGGTCGCGACGCCCTTCCCCAGCGCCTTCACGAGCCGGATCTCGCGGCCTCCCCCCCGCAGCTCGAGCTCGATGCGCGTGCCGACCAGCGTGTAGGCCTGCGCGCCCTTGCCGTCCATGCGGGGGTTCCCCACCAGCACGGCGAACCCCGCGGTCTGGTCGAGCTCCATCGAGTCGCCGCGCGCGGCGAAGTCGGAGCGGTCGATCGTAACCTTGCCGCCGCCCCACATCCGGTCATTCCCCTTGAGCCGGACCCGGTCGCCCACGATGACGTATGGCTCGCCCGAGTCGGGGTTCGCGCGGTAGTCGATCGTGGGCCGTGCGGAGGCGTACATCTCGACGGTATCACGGACGCCCTTCACGGCCCGGTAGTACGTGAGGTTCGGGCCGCGCAGCACCGATCCGGTGGTGCGGTTCACCGCCACCACGTTCCGGTGGGCCTCGAGTCGCTCCTGGCGCAGGAAATACGAGGCGTTCGTGGCATCCAGGGTGAGCGTGGTGTCGCGGATGTGCACGAGGTGTCGCTGTCCGATCATGTCGAAGCGCCCGATTCCCGCGAACCAGGCGACGCTGTCGGAGGAGAGCGTGCTCCCCGTTCCCCGGCAGTGCGCCAGGACTCCGCCGCCGGCGAAGACGTTGGTCTCGCCCTTGCGCACTTCCACCTGCTGCCCTCGCCCTCCGACCGAATCGATATCCACGATGCACGGGCGTCCCCCGGTCGTGTCGCCGACCGTGGCGCCCGGTCGCTGGGCGAGCGCGAGCAGCAGCAGCGTGCCGATCATTGGTTCGGCAGCGTGAACTTGCCGCCCGTCCCCTTGGGACGAATGGCGGTGACGACCTTGAAATCGGGATCCGACGTGAACCCCTCGCCCGCGATGTGGCGGTTCGGCTCGTCGAACACGAACGGCTTGTCGGAGCTCACCTGGTTCCTCACCTGGCTGTAACGCAACACCTCGGTGCGGAGCGTGGCGCCGTCGGTGCGCACCACGAGCACGTTGCCGCGCGCCTCCATGTCGCCGGACCGCCAGTGGTACGTCCCCTCGCGGGCCGTGAGCGTCGAGGTCTCCGCGCCCCGTGGGTCGTAAAAAGTGATGTGCACCTTGCGCAGCTCGGCGGTCTGGACGGGCGAGTAGAAGTAGGCGGTGTCGGCGCGCACGTGGGCCCGCTGGACCCCGGCCTGGGTCACGTAGTGCGACATGGTGACGAGCACCTGATCGGCGGTATCGGCGGCGGTGATGGTCGCCGTCGGCTTGATGCCGTTCTCACACGCGCCAACCGCGAGAGCTCCGACCGCCATCGAGCACCGGCAGCGCCATGATGCCGTGGTGCTCCATGACCCGCACCGCGGCGCCGGCGAGCTCGTCGGGGGTCGTCGCCTTGGGCGTCTGCGTCATCACCTTGCCGACGGGGAGGTCGAGAAACTGATCAGTCTTCTCCATGAGGCGCGTGAGATCGCCCGCGGTCACCACGCCCACGAGGCTGCCGCCCGCATCCACGATCGCCACGGTGCCCCGCCGCTCCGCCAGCAGCACCACGCACTCGCGCATGGGGCGGTCGGGGAGCAGCTTGGGGACGTCCGTCGTCAGCATCACGTCGGCGACCCGCAGCAGCAGGTTCTTGCCCAACGTTCCACCGGGGTGGAGCGCCGCGAACTGCTCGCGGCGGAACCCCTTCACCTCGAGCAGCGCGACCGCCAGCGCGTCGCTCAACGCGAGGGCGACCGTCGTGCTGGTCGTGGGCGCCAGGGTCTCGGGACACGCCTCCTCGGCGACACTCGCGTCGAGCACGACCTCCGCCTGACGCCCGAGGATCGACTCTGGATCCCCCGTGATCGCGATCATGGGCACGCCCAGCCGCTTGAGTTGGCTCACGAGCCCGAACAGCTCATCGGAGGCGCCGCTCTTCGACAGCAGGATCGCCACGTCGTCCCGGTCGACGATGCCCAGATCGCCGTGCAGCGAGTCCACTGGATGGAGGAATGAGGCGGGCGTCCCGGTCGACGTGAGGGTGGCGGCCAGTTTGCGCGCGATCAGCCCGGACTTGCCGACCCCGGACACGATGAGCCGGCCCCGCGCTGCCGCGAGCAGCCGGACCGCCGCCGCGAACGGCGGCCCCAACCGCTCGGCGACTCGCCCGATCGCCGCCGCTTCGAGGGCCAGGACCCGGCGCCCGCGCTCAACGAGATCGCTGGGCTCGGTACGCGACATCGCCGCGCTCCACGAAGTACTGGGACAGGAGGCCCTGCCACTCGCCCCGCGCCTGGAGGATCAGTTCTGCGACCTCACGTGCCGCTCCCCCGCCCCCGGCGGCCGTGGCGACCACGCGCGCCGCGGCCTTGACCTCGGCGACAGCGTTGGGCACGGCGATCGGCAGCCCCACGCGTGCGAGCAGCGGCAGGTCAGCCAGGTCGTCTCCCACGAAGGCACACTCTTCCCAGGCCAGCCCGCGCCGCTCGAGCAGCCCCTCGAACACGGGTAGCTTGCGCGCGGTGGGGTCCTGAATGACCTCGTCTACCGACAGCTCGCGTGCCCGCAGCGCCGTCGCGGCCGACTCGCGACCGCTCACCCACACCACCGCGAGGCCGGCGGTTTGCAGCAGCCGGATGCCGAGGCCGTCCTGGATGTGAAACCGCTTGAACTCGACGGGGTGGTCGCCGACCATGCCCAGGTACACGCCGTTGTCGGTGAGCACGCCGTCGACGTCGAAGCCGACGAGCTTGAGGCGGCGGGCGAGCGAGGCGTCGATCATCGGGCCCAAAGCCCTCGGCCGACAGGCACGGCTCGGGCGCCGCCCATACAACCCTTCCCCGCTCGTCCCCGGACGGCGCCTACGCCGTGCCTGTCGGCCTCGGGACTGGAAGGCGCCGAGCCCGGCGTGGCGACGCTACGCACGGACCGCCTCCCGCGCTCGCTGCCAGATGTCGAGCGCCACGCCCACGACGGCCGGCAGCTGATCGAGCGGCAGCATGTTCGGGCCGTCGGACGGCGCGCGGTCGGGATCAGGGTGCGTCTCGAGGAAGAAGCCGTCAGCGCCGGCGGCGGCGGCAGCGTACAGGAGCGGCGGGATGAACTCGCGCAGGCCGCCGCTCGAGCCGTCCTCGCCCCGCCCCGGCTGTTGCACCGCGTGGGTGGCATCGAACACCACCGGCACCCCGCACTCGGCGCGCAGGCGAGCGAAGTTCCGCATGTCCACCACGAGGTCGCCGTAACCGAAGAACGTGCCCCGCTCGGTCACCGCCACCTCGGGTGCGCCACCCGCCCGCAGCTTCTCCACCGCCCCCCGCATCCCTTCGGGCGACATCCACTGGCCCTTCTTGACGTTCACGGCGCGGCCGGCCCGGCCGGCCGCGCCGAGCAGGTCCGTCTGGCGACACAGGAACGCCGGGATCTGGAGCACATCGGCCACCTGCGCGGCCGCGAGCACCTGACCCACTTCGTGCACGTCGGTGAGGATGGGAAGGCCGGTCGCCGAGCGGACCAGGGCGAGCGCCTTGAGCCCCCGCTCGAGGCCGGGGCCGCGGGCGCCCTTCAGGCGGGAGCGGTTGGCCTTGTCGTAGGAGGCCTTGTAAATGACGTGGAGGCCGAGCTTCGCCGCCAGCTCGGCGAGGGCCTCACCGACCCGCAGGTTGAGCTCGTCCGATTCGACGACGCAGGGCCCCGCGATGAGGAACGGGGTGGCTCCGAAGTGCTGGCCCATGGTTCAGTCGCCGAAACGGGCGAGCTCCGAGGAGGGTTCCGCTCGCGCGGCCGCCGCGGGGCGCGCCCGGTGCTGCGCGAGCGCCGCGCCCACGAATCCGGCGAACAGCGGGTGGGGGCGCATCGGGCGCGACTTGAGCTCGGGATGGAACTGGCACCCGATGAACCAGGGGTGGTCCGGCAGCTCGATCATCTCGACGAGCGAACCGTCGGGGGACAGGCCGGAGCAGCGCATCCCGTATTCCGCCAGCACGTCGCGGTAAGCGTTGGATACCTCGTAGCGGTGCCGGTGGCGCTCGCTCACCTCCACGGTGCCGTAGACCTGCGCCGCGCGGGAGCCGGGCCGCAGCTTACACGGATAGGCGCCTAGCCGCATGGTGCCGCCCATGTCGTGGATGCCTTCCTGCGAGCGCAGCAGCGCGATCACCGGATTCTCGCATTCCGGCTCGAACTCGCTCGAGTTGGTGTTGGGGAGCCTGACGACGTTGCGGGCGAACTCGATGATCGCGGTCTGCAGGCCGAGGCAGATGCCGAGGAAGGGGAGCTTGCGCTCGCGCGCCCAGCGGACCGCCTCGAGCATCCCCTCCACACCCCGCACGCCGAATCCCCCGGGCACGAGCAAGCCGTCGTACGATCCGAGCAGCTGACCCGCGGCCGGCTGATCGGTGAAGCGGTCGGATGCGATCCAGTCGATCTGCACCCCGCAGTCGTGCGCGATGCCGCCGTGCACCAGCGCTTCGTGGATGCTCTTGTAACTGTCGGCGAGCTCGGTGTATTTGCCGACGACCGCGATGCGCACCCGCGCCGGCGGTGCCAGGATCTTGTCCACCATCTGCGCCCACGCCCGCAGGTCGGGCTCCTTGGTCTCGAGGTGCAGCCGATGGCACACTTCCCGGTCGAGTCCCTGTTCGTGGAGCTTGAGTGGGATCTCGTAGATCGACCTGACGTCGGGGCTCTCCACCACGCAGCCGAAGTCCACGTTGCAGAACAGCGCGATCTTGCGCTTGATCTCCTCCGAGAGGGGTCGCTCGGTGCGGCAGACCAGGATGTCGGGCTGGATCCCGATCTGCATGAGCTCCCGCACGGAGTGCTGCGTCGGTTTGGTCTTGAGCTCGGCGGTGGCGGCGATGTATGGCACGAGGGTGAGGTGGATGAACAGCGTGTTGTCGCGGCCGACTTCCTGGCGGAACTGGCGGATCGCCTCGAGGAACGGCAGCGATTCGATGTCGCCGACCGTGCCGCCGATCTCGGTGATCACCACGTCGTGGTCGGGTGCGAGCCGCCGAATGGCGCTCTTGATCTCGTCCGTGATGTGCGGAATCACCTGCACCGTCGAGCCGAGGTATTCGCCGCGCCGCTCTTTGGTGATTACGGAGAGGTAGATTCTCCCCGTCGTCACGTTGTTCACCTGCGAGAGCGACCGGTCGATAAACCGCTCGTAGTGTCCGAGGTCGAGATCGGTCTCGGCCCCGTCATCTAGGACGAAGACCTCGCCGTGCTCGAACGGGTTCATCGTCCCCGGATCGACGTTCACATACGGGTCGAGTTTCTGGAGGACGACCTTGAGGCCGCGTGAGGCGAAGAGTCTGCCGAGGGAGGCGGTGGTGATGCCCTTCCCGAGTCCGGAGGCGACGCCACCCGTGACGAAGATGTACTTCGTTCGCTCCCTCACCACGGGACCCGACTGTAGCAGAGGTTGGCGTGCGGCCGCGCGCCTTCCGGCGGCAAGTTCGCGGATCGGCGGCTCCGAGGTCCGATCGTCCGGCTCACGAGACCGCGTGACGGGATCGAGCCGCCTCCGCCAGAAGCTCCTCGGCGTGCGACGCGCCGTGCTCGGATGCCTCGAGACCGGCCAGCATCCGTGACAGCTCCCGGATCCGCTCCTGGTCGTCGAGCACGTCGAGCTGTGCCAGGCCATCGTCCTTCCGAACGCGCACATGGCGGTCGGCGAAGCAAGCGATCTGTGGGAGGTGGGTCACGACGACGACCTGGCGCGTGACCGCGAGGCGGGCCAAGCGGCGACCGACGGCTAGCCCGGCTTGGCCCCCG
>MNIR01000036.1 GCA_001919865.1 Gemmatimonadetes bacterium 13_1_20CM_4_69_16
CCATCACGATCCCGAACGCGTACGCGACCGGTCGCATCCACCGCTCCCCGCGGCCGGCCGCCGGCGACAGGCTGAGCAGGATGGCGATGGCCGCGATGAGCCCGCCGAGCCACCACCGAAACGTGAAGGTGGGTAGCGGGAGGAGCGGGAAGCGTGCGCGGATCGCGCGCACCGTCGGGTTGTATACGGACAGAAAATCGGTGAGCGCTTCGTCCGCCACGTGAATGGCGAACGCTACGCACAGCGCGACCCACGCGATACCGAAGCGCGAGCCCTCTGTGATGGCTAGCAGCAGCGCACGCCCTTTCCCTTCGACTCGAAAAACTGCGCGAGGTATTCTCCCTTCGACGGTGGCTCGTGCCCAGCCGCGCGGCAATGCTCGAGATACGCGTCGTAGTCGGGCATGCCGAACATCCGGCGCAGGGCGTGGCGCCAACCGGTGCCGCCCTGTGCCGTCTTCTGCCGCCCGCTGCCGCCGTCAGTCACCAGCCGCATACGCGCTCTCCACGAACGGCGCTTCATGCACCACCGCCACCTTGCGCTTCGACAAGACCAGCCACCATTCCCGCACCGACGTCACGATGAGCACGGTGACCACCGTCATGAACAACAGCGCCACGAACGTGTTCAGGCGGTCGTTGAACACCAGCCGCTGGGCGCCCGGAAGAGTGGACCCCGTGAGCGACGCAGCGTGGGCGAGGAAGCCGAGTTTCGGATCGGCCGAGAAGACCTTCTGCCAGCCGGCCGTCATGGTGACCGTCACGAGCCAGGCGAGCGGCGTAAGTGTGACCCAGGCGAACCGCTGCCGCCCCATCTTGATGAGGATCGTGGTGCCGACGCACAGCGCCACGGCGGCGAGCAGCTGGTTCGAGATCCCGAACAGCGGCCACAGCGAGTTGATCCCACCCAGCGGGTCGACCACGCCCTGATAGAGAAAGTAGCCCCACCCAGCCACGATCACGGCACTCGAGGCCAGTACGCTGGGATACCACGACGTCTCCCCGAACCGGGGCCAGACGTGGCCCACGATCTCCTGCAGCATGAAACGGCCGACGCGCGTGCCGGTGTCGATGGTCGTGAGGATGAACAACGCCTCGAACATGATCGCGAAGTGGTACCACAGCGCCGTGAGCGTCCTGCCGCCGAGCGCGGAGCTCACGCTCGCGAAGATCTGCGCCATCCCCACGGCGAGGGACGGCGCCCCCCCCGAACGCGCGATGAGCGTCTGCTCCCCCATCTGGTTCGCGAGCTGGTGCATGATGTCCGGCGTGACGACGAATCCCGCCTGGCTCAAGACCTGCGACGCTTGCGCCAGGCCGGTGGGCGTGGTGTTCATCGCGAAATACACGCCTGGGTCGAGCGTGCAGGCCGCGATCATAGCCATGACCCCGACGAACGACTCCATCAGCATGCCGCCGTACCCGATGAACCGGGCATCCGACTCGCGGGCAATCATCTTGGGCGTGGTGCCCGACGCGACGAGCGAGTGGAACCCCGAGATCGCCCCGCAGGCGATCGTGATGAAGGCGAACGGGAACAGCTTCCCCGCGAACACGGGCCCCTCTCCCAGGCTCGCGAAGGGGGTGAGCGCGGGCATCTTGAGCGGCGGCAGAATCACCAGGATCGCAAGGGCCAGCACGAGGATCGTGGTGATCTTGAGGAAGGTGGACAGGTAGTCCCGCGGGCAGAGCAGCATCCATACCGGAAGCACCGAGGCGACGAACCCGTAGGCGACCATCATCCAGGTGATCGCCGTCGCGCTGTGCGTGAAGGCGGAGGCGAGGTGCGGCTGCGCCGCCACCCACCCCCCCGCGACCAGCGCGCCAAGCAGCAGCACAGCCCCCGCTATGGAGGCTTCCCCGACCTTGCCCGGGCGCCACCGCTTCATCCACCAGCCCATGAGCAGCGCGATGGGGACGGTGCAGGCGATCGTGAACAGCCCCCACGGCGATGCCTTCAGCGCGTTCACCACGATCAACGCCAGCACCGCGAGCAGGATGATCATGATGAACAACACGGCCAACATTCCCGTGATGCCGGCCGAGTGGTTGATCTCCTCCTTTGCCATCTGTCCCAGCGACTTGCCGTCCCGCCGCAGCGAGCAGAACAGAATCGTGAAATCCTGGACTGCGCCTCCCAGCACGACCCCGATCACCAACCACAGCGTACCCGGCAGGAACCCGAACTGGGCGGCGAGCACCGGCCCCACCAGCGGCCCCGCGCCCGCGATCGCGGCGAAGTGGTGCCCGTACAGCACCCACTTGTTGGTCGGGACGTAATCGCGGCCATTGTTGCAGCGCTCGGCGGGGGTGGCGCGCCGGTCGTCGAGGCCGAACACGCGGGCGGCGAGGAACTTCGAGTAGAACCGATAGGCCACGGCGTAGGTGCAGACGGCCGCAGTGAGCAGCCAGGCAGCGCTGAGGGTTTCCCCCCGGCTCAAGGCGAGGACCCCGAATGCGCCGGCGCCCAGGGCTGAGATCCCGCCCCACAAGAGGATCGAGGCGAGCCGTGTCATGGGGCGTAAGTTACGCCGTGCCTTGCCGATGTTCAATTTCGAACATAGGTTCGAAATCTTGACACCCACTCAAGCGACGTGGAGCCTCGCGTCCCGGGGGGCGGCAGCAGGGGCGCCGGCGACCGAGGCGCGTCCCGAGCCGCAACGCCTGGCCGAGACGGTGCAGGGCCGGGTGGCGATCGTCACGGGCGGCGCCACGGGCCTGGGGCGCGCCACGGCCCTCGAGTTCGCCCAGCGCGGCGTGGCCGTGGCTATCAACTACGTCGAGCTCCCCGGGCGCGACGTCGCCGCCCAGGCGCTCCTCACCGAAACCGCGATCCGCGCCCTGGGGGTACCGGTGTACTGCGCCCGCTGTGACGTGCGCAGCCACGACGAGGTCGAGGCCTTCGTCGCCAAGGTGCGCGAGCGGCTGGGCGGGGTGCATTACCTCGTGAACAACGCCGGCGTGACCCACGACGGCGCGCTGTGGCGGCTCGAGCCGGAGGCGTGGCAGGAAGTACTGGACACCAACGTCACCGGCGCCTTCAACTGCATTCAGCTCGTCGCTCAGCAGATGCGTGCCCAGCGCTACGGCAAGATCGTGAACGTCGCGAGCCACCAGGCCTTCCGGCCGGGGTTCGGAATCGCCAACTACGCGGCGAGCAAGGCAGGGCTGATCGGCCTCACCAAGGCCGCCGCCGTAGACCTCGGCCCGTCCAACGTCAACGTCAACGCCGTCGCCCCGGGATTCGTCAAAACCGAGCTCCTTTCCACGCTGCCGCGCGAGGTGCTGGAGCGGGCGGAGCACGAGTCGGTGCTGGGGCGGGTCGCCGAGCCGGAAGACGTAGCGCGCGTGATCGCGTTCCTGTGCAGTGAGGCGGCAAGACACATCACCGGCCAGGTGATCGTCGTGGACGGTGGGCTGACGCTCGCTTCTTGAAAAACCCGCGCGCGCTCACGATATTGGGCGCCGTGACTAATCCCTTACAAATCAAAAGCTTAGTGCGCGGTGCGCGGTGCGGCGTCGCGGTGGCGCTGTTGGCCGGATGCGGCGGTAAGCAGCACGCCGAAACTCCCGCGCCCACCCAGCCGCTGCCCACCGCCGGGCTCGCCGCCCAACAGGTGAGCCTGCTGCCGCTCACGTTGGTGGCCGCGGAGGACACGCTGCGCTGGCAGGCACTGCTGGCGGACCGCCGGGCGGTGCTCACGCGGGCCGACAGCGTGATCGGTACGCTGCTCAAGACGCGCGCGCCGGAGGTGACCTGGACGCTCCCCGACGAGTTACGGCGCGCGGCGCGCCGGGCCCCCGGGATCGCACCGGATCCTGACCAGATGGGTACCGCGATCCTGCGGGCGCCCGCCATCACGAGCGTGCCGGACCCGCTGCGCAGCGAGCTGCGCACCCTCGTGGCGTTGGGGGGCAACGGCGGCCGCTACGCCTTCGTACCAGCGGCGTTGGTGTTTCGGCGGTCACCTGGTCAGACGGGCCAGGTGGGCACCGCCGAGCTCTCGGTGGTCCTAGTTGATGTACGCATGGGGAGGGTCGGGTTCCGGACGGTCGCGCGGGGGGACGGCGCCGATCCCTGGTCGGCGCTCACGCGGGCGGTGAAGAGCCTCACGCCGGGGCTGCCGTGACACGGGAGGCGACGCTGATCGCAGGCGATGGCATCGGGCCCGAGATCACGCAGGCGACGCTTCACGTGCTGGACGCCCTCGGGGTACAGATCGCCTGGGACGAGGAATACGGTGGCATGAGTGCCATCGAGAAGGCCGGCACCCCGCTGCCCGCCGCCACGCTCGATTCGATCCGCCGCACCGGGCTCGCGCTCAAGGGCCCGCTGACGACGCCGGTGGGAGACGGCTATCGGTCGGTGACCGTGGCGCTGCGCCAGGAGTTCGAGCTCTACGCCAACGTGCGCCCGGTCAAGTCGATCGTGCCCGGCGGCCGCTACCAGAACGTGGATCTCGTGATCGTGCGCGAGAACACCGAGGGGCTGTACGTCGGGATGGACCGTACGTTCAAGGTCGGAGGCGATCCCAAGGCACTCGCGCAGGCGACGTCGGTGATGACACGCGACGGCTGCCGGCGGATCGTCCGCTACGCGTTCGAGTACGCCAAACAGCACGGGCGCAAGAAAGTGACCGTCGTGCACAAGGCGAACATCCTCAAGGCGACCTCGGGGCTGTTCCTCGAGACCGCGCGGCTCATCGCGCAGGAGTATCAGGGGCAGATCGCCTCGGACGACAAGATCGTGGACAACGCCGCGATGCAGCTCGTGATCAACCCGGCGCAGTTCGACGTGATCGTGACGACCAACCTGTTCGGCGACATCCTGTCGGACGAGGCGTCCGGGCTGGTGGGGGGGCTGGGACTCGCCCCGGGGGCGAACATCGGGGAGACCGCGGCGATCTTCGAGGCGGTGCATGGCTCCGCGCCCGACATCGCGGGACAAGGGATCGCCAACCCGTCGGCACAGATGCTCGCGGCGGCGATGCTGCTCGACCACATCGGCGAGCTCGACGCCGCCAACCGGCTGCGAGGCGCCCTCGAGACCGCCATCGTGAAGGACAACGTCCGGACCAAGGACCTGGGCGGCAGTGCTTCGACCACCGAGTTCGCTCGGGCCGTGGCCCGGCGGCTCTAGCCACCCCTGCGCGCGCTGCGGCGAGCTCACCACGGGCATCGCGGTGGGCGACGTTTGCGCCAGGTGTGTGCAAATCGTCACGAGAAGAGCGTCACGTATAGGGCGTCTCGTGGCACTGGTAACTACGTTACTGCTCGCGGGGTACGTGATGCTGACGCTCAAGTCCGTGCCCACGACCTGGCAGGCGACCGCCAGGGTTGTGGGAGCGGTCGCCGTGGGGGTGTGGTATCTCCTGACCTATCGCATCGCAAAGAGGGTCGCGCTGGAATGGTTACGATGACGTTGCACGTCGCACGTCGCACGTTGCCCGTGCTCGCAGGGCTGGCCGTCGTGGGGCCGCTTGCCGCCCAGACGTCGCTGTCCATCTACTCTGACGGCCGGGTGGTGGTGCGGCGCACCCTGCCGCAGGCGCTGGAGAAGGGGCGCAACACGCTGACGCTCAGGCTAGAAGGCCTGGACCCCGCGACCCTGTTCTCGCCGGATACCAGCGTCGCGCTCGTGTCCGCCGTGCTGCGTCCTCCCACCGAGCGCGGCGCCGCCCTGGAAAGCGCGCTCGGACAAACCCTGTCGTTCGTGCGGACGAAGGGGGACACGGTGCGCGCCACGGTGCTACGGGTCGCGCCGCCCCAGTACCGGCTCTCCGATGGACGCCTGCTGCTGTCGGAGCCGGGCGAGCCGCTGTTTCCCGCGGAGCTCGTCCGCACGGCGCCGGAAGACGTGGTCGTGTTGGAGGCGGCGCGCGCGCGACCGAGGACCGAGCTCGCCTATGCGACCGAAGGCGCCCGCTGGGAGGCGGTGTACCAGGTGGTGCTCGGCGGGGCGGAGCGCGCCGCCGTGTCGGGCGCGGCGACGATCGTTTCCCAGAGCCTGCGCGCGGACTCGACCGACGTGCAGATCGTGGCCGGGTCGATCAACCGGGCGCCGCGCACCCCGCAGCCTAAGTTCGACTACGTCGCACGAGGCGTTGCCGCCATGGAGGTTCGGGAGGAGGCAGCCGTCACGAGCGAGCAGGCGGTCGGCGAAGCCCACGTGTACCAGCTCCCGGGTCGAGTCTCGTTCGCACCGGCGATGCCGGTCACGACCGCGCTGTTCCCGCGCGCCACGGTCGCCTACACCCAGGAGTTCGTCGTCCCGGGCGTGCTTCCGTGGCGCGGCTTCTTTGGGCCGATGCCCACCGAGCCCAATCGGGTGCCGGTGCAGGTGTGGTACACACTCAAGCGGGCTCGCGGGACGGCGTTCGGGGACCGGCCGCTCCCCGGCGGCACGGTGCAGCTGTACCAGGCGGACTCGGGCGGTCGGGTGCAGCTGGTGGGCGAGGCGCGGAGCGACCATACGGCACCGGGGCGCGACCTGCGGGTGCAGTCGGGAGAGGCGTTCGACGTGACGGCCGAACGGGTGCAGACTGATTACAATCAGGAGCAGATCCCGCCGCCCAAGCGCGGCCTGGCGGCGCGGCAGCGCATCACCGCGGCGTACAGAGTGACGATCAGCAACGCGAAGCCGGAGGCCGTCACGGTAGACGTGCGCGAATCCCACTACGGGACGTGGCACATCGTAGAGAGTAGCGTCCCCGCCGAGAAGCTGTCCGCGACGGAGGTCCGGTTCCGGCTGCCGGTGCCCGCCAACGGCGCCGCCACGCTCACCTATACCGTGCAGGCGGAATCGTGACCGTCCAGCTGCTCCATCTTGCCGATCTGCATTTCGGCGGCTTCGCCGACATCCGGCAGATCGAGGCGCTCGAGAAAATGATCCCGGACCTGCGGCCCCATGCGATCGTGATCGCCGGCGACCTGTCGCAGCGCGCCCGACACGGCGAGCTGCAGCGGGCGCGGGCGTTCGCGCAGCTCGCCCGAGAGACCGCCCCGGTGCACCTGATGCCGGGGAATCACGACGTGCAGTGGTGGACCCGGCCGCTCGTTCCGTTCGCCAAGGACGCGTTGTATCGCAAGTACGTGCAGTACTTTGGCTCGGACCTCGCCCCGACGCTCACACTGCAGGGCGCGGTCATCGCGGGCGCGCTCACGTCGCACGGGGTCGCCTGGGGCTCGCTCACGTTCCGGGTGCGCGACCTCGCGGTGAAGGGGCACCTCCCAAAGGGCGAGCTGCAGCGGGTGAAGCAACTGTTCGCCGCCGCGCCTCCCGATCAGGCGCGGGTCCTCGTGATCCACCACAACGTGCTGCGGGGGGAGATCTCCGGCCGCATGGGGCTCGCCCGCTGGCGCCAGGCGCAGCGGCGCATCGTGGAGTCGGGCGCGGAGCTGGTGCTGTGCGGCCACGACCACCAGGAGGGCGCGGACATGCTGCAGGGGCGCGTGGTGGTCTCGACCGCCAGCACGCTCTGCACCCGCACGCGGGGCGGGCGCCCGTCGAGCTTCAACTTCGTGACCATCGAGCCCTCCGCCGTTCACATCACCGTGTTCCGCTGGGAAACGGAGCGGGGCAAGTTCCGGGCGTCGGATACGTTCGCCTTCGCCCGCTCTAGCCGCCAGGCGTCAGTGCAACAGGTTCCGGTCGCCAGTTGAGTTGTCAGACGCCAAGCCGCAAGCGGTCTTCAGTTCGAGAGTTGCAAGTTGAGCGCGCCCTGCCAACTTGTGACTGGAAACCGCTTGCGGCTTGGCGTCTGGTGACTGCACTGATCGCCGCGCGACGACACACTGTTTCCTGAGGCTCACATGACCAAGTTCCAGGGCGTCGATTTTTACGACGTCGACGGGTTGCTGTCCGAGGAGGAGCGCGCCGTGCGCGACACGGTGCGCCAGTGGGTGGATGACAACCTGATGCCTGTGATAGCCGAGCATTACCTCGCGGGCGGGTTCCCCAAGCACTTGGTGCCGCAGATGGCGGAGCTCGGGCTGTTCGGCGCCAATCTGCCCGAGGAGTACGGCTGCGCCGGGCTCAACAACGTCGCCTACGGGCTGATCATGCAAGAGCTCGAGCGCGGCGATTCGGGCGTGCGGTCGTTCGCCTCGGTGCAGGGGGCGCTCGTCATGTATCCGATCCACGCCTTCGGCTCGGACGAGCAGAAGCGGCACTGGCTGCCCAAGATGGCCTCGGGGGAGGTGATCGGCTGTTTCGGGCTCACGGAGCCTGACTACGGGTCGAACCCCGCCGGGATGATCACGGTCGCGCGAGAGTCGGAGAGCGGCTGGATCCTGAACGGCGCCAAGATGTGGATCACCAACGGTTCGACCGCGCAGGTAGCGATCGTCTGGGCGAAGACCGGCAAGCCGGACGACGTCGAGTCGATCCGCGGTTTCATCGTCCCCACCGACGCGAACGGCTTCTCCGCGCAAGATCAGAAGGGCAAGCTCTCGCTGCGCGCGAGCGACACGAGCGAGCTCGTTCTACAGGATGTGTGCGTGGCGAAGGACGCGCTGTTGCCCAAGTCGGGCGGCCTCAAGTCCCCGCTGTTGTGCCTTACGCAGGCCCGCTACGGCATCGCGTGGGGCGCCGTGGGGGCGGCGATGGCGTGCTACGACGAGGCGGTGGGCTATGCCAAGACCCGCGTGATGTTCGGGAAGCCGATCGGGGGCTTCCAGCTGCAGCAGGCGAGGCTCGCCGAGATGCTCACCGAGGTCACCAAGGCGCAGCTGCTCTGCCTGCAGCTCGGACGCCTCAAAGACCAGGGGAAGGTGACGCCGCAACAAGTCTCCCTCGCCAAGCGCAACAACGTGAACATCGCGACCGACATTGCGCGCGAAACCCGGCGTCTGCTCGGAGCCAACGGCATCCTCGCCGAGTATCAGGCGATGCGCCACCTCGCGAACCTCGAGTCGGTGTACACCTACGAGGGGACGCACGACATCCACACGCTCATCTTGGGGCAGGAGATTACGGGGCTGAATGCGTTTAACTGATTGCGGATTGGCGATTGCGGATTGCGCATTGGATGCCCGACCTTCGAATCCGCAATCCGCAATCCGCAATCCGCAATTGCTGGCGGGCGCGCTGGTGCTCGCCCTACTCGCTTCCCCCGCCCGCGCCCAGCAGCCCGACTCCGTTCCCACCGACACCCTCGCCCCGGTCGTCGTCACCGGCGTCCGACTCCCCACGGTGCGCGAGCTCGCCCGCGGGCTTACCGGCCGCACCGCGACCCTGAATGCCGGGGATCTGGACGCCCGGGGCGTGCGCTCGCTCGCGGACGCGCTCGAGCAGCTCCCGGGCGTGACGACGTCCGACGAGCTCGGCGCGACCGGCCAGCTCGACGTCAGCCTGCGCGGGTTTCAGGTGTCGCCGGTGATCGGGCTGCCCCAGGGCGTCACGGTGTACGTGGACGGGGTACGCGCCAACGAGCCGGACGCCCACGAGGTGAACTTCGACCTGTTGCCGCTCGAAGACGTTGAGCGGGTGGAGGTCGTGTACGGGCCGTCCGTACTGCTGGGACGCAACGCGCTCGGCGCCGCGGTGAACCTGGTGACGCGCCGGGGCACCAGCCCGGCAGGTCGCGAGATCGAAGCTTCCGCCGGGAGCTTCGGCCGCTACGAGCTCAAGGCGCACGCGGGCGCGCGCGCCGGCCCGTGGGACTATTACCTCGGTGCGCGCTACGAGCGCGAAGCCGGCTGGCGCGACGCGACACAGAGTCGCATCGCCACGCTGTTCGCCAAGGTCGGGCTCCTGAACGGCACCTGGGATGCGACGCTCAGCTACTCGGGGGCGGACAACCGGATCCTCCAAGCGGGGAGCCTGCCGGACAGCGTGGCGGCGGCGAGCCCCCGGGTGAACTTCACGAGCGGCGACTACTTCGCACCGCAGGCACACCTCGTGATCGTGAACGCGCAGCGACTGCTCGGTCGGATGCAGCTCGCGCTGAACGCGTTCGGGCGCTCGCTCAACGGCGAGCAGTTCAACGTCAACTTCGTGGGCGAGGATTCGCGCCAGCTCACCCGCACGCGCATCGGCGGCGGCGCGGTCCAGCTGTCGGGAAAGGTTCACTTGATCGGGCGCGAGTTGCGCTGGCTCGCCGGCGCGGACGCCGACTACCTGAACACCGGGGTCCGCATCTTTGCGGTGAAGGGCGGCGCCGGCCCCGACTCGCTCGCCGAGTCGGTGCGCACCAACCAGGCGGACGCGGGCGGGTTCGCGGGCGGCACCCTCGAGATCGTGCCCGGGCTCACGACGACGCTGGCGGCGCGCTACGACTGGATCCGCGTGCCCTTGGAGGACTTGGTCGATCCGGCACAGAACGGCCTCAACATCTATCGCCGCCTCAGCCCGCGGGTCGGTCTGGCGTGGTCGGGATGGCACGGGCATGAGCTGTTCGCCTCGCTCTCCCGCGGGTTCCGCGCGCCCGCCGTCGTGGAAATCGGGTGCGCCGACCCCGCCGCTGCGTGTCCGCTGCCGTTCGCCCTCGGCCCCGATCCCGCCCTCAGGCCCGTTGTAGCGACGACGTCCGAGCTGGGCTGGCGCTACCACGCGTCGCACCCCAGCCTCGAGGCGAGCGCCAACGTGTACTCGACGCGCGTGCGGGACGACATCTTCTTCATCGCCTCCAGCGTCACGGGGGGCTACTTTCAGAACATCGGCGGGACGCGGCGCAACGGCCTCGAGCTGGCGCTACAATGGACCGCCCCCAGCGGCCTGCGCGTGTACGCGAACTACGGCTACACGGTCGCGACGTACCAAACCACCGCCGTGCTCGCCACCACGCGCGATCCGGCGGGCGAGACGGTGCGCCCCGGGGACGTCCTGCCGCTCGTGCCGGACCACCGTGCCAATGCCGGGATCTCGTTCCCGGTGACCGGGCGAGCCACGTGCTGTCGCCCCTCGATCCGCGCGGGGATCGACGCTCGCTACGTCGGGCGCCAGTGGTTGCGCGGCGACGAAGCGAACGCCACGCGGCGGCTTTCCGAATATGCCGTCGCCGACGCGTCGCTGACGATCGACTGGCGCGAGTTCGAGCTGCGCGGGATGGTGCGCAACGTGCTCGACCGCCGGTACGTGAGCTTCGGGACCTACGCGCCGAATCCGACGCTGCCCGGTGCTCCCATCCAGCGCTGGGTGACGCCGGGATTGCCGCGACACCTACAGCTCAGCGTGAGTACGGACTTCTGAAGGCGTAAGCCATAAGCCGCAAGCGGTTGCCAGAGGCAAGTGGCCAAGTTTGCTTTCTTGCGCACTTACAACTATGAGCCGCTTGCGGCTTGCGCCTTGCGGCGGATCTGACGACTGACAACCGAAGCTGATGACTCCCGCATGAAGATCGCCGTATGCGTGAAGCGGGTCCCCGATTCCGAGACCCGCGTCAAGATCGCCTCGGATGGCAAGTCGCTCGACGAGGCGGGCGTCAAGTTTATCCTCAACCCGTACGACGAATTCGCGGTCGAGGAGGCCCTGCGGCGCAGAGAGCACGCCGGTGCCGGTGAGGTCGTCATCGTGTCGCTCGGCCCCCCGGCCGCGCAAGAGACGATCCGCACCGCGCTCGCCATGGGCGCCGACCGGGGCATCCTGCTGCAGGCCGATCGCGTTCCCGCGGACGGGCTCGAGGTCGCACGGGCACTCGGGGCCGAGCTCAAGGCCGGTGCCTACGATCTCGTCCTGTTCGGCAAGATGGCGATCGACGACTACAACCATCAGGTCGGCCCCATGGTGGCGGAACTGCTCGATCTGCCGTGCGTGACCGCTATCGCCCACCTGGAGATCGCCGGCGGCAAGGGCACCGCCGAACGGGAGATCGAGGGCGGCGTGGAGGTGGTGGAGTTCCGCCTGCCAGCCGTGCTCACCACCGACAAGGGACTCAACGAGCCGCGCTATCCCGCCTTGAAGGGCATCATGGCAGCAAAGAAAAAGCCGCTTGAGGTCAAACCCACGGCGCTCGGGGCGGGGTCGTTGGAAGTCCTGGCCCTGAGCCCGCCGCCACAGCGCAAGGATGGCAGGGTCGTGGGGGAGGGCTCCGCAGCAGTGCCGGAGCTGCTCCGGCTGTTGCGCGACGAGGCGAAGGTGCTGTGAACGACGTCCTCGCCGTGCTGGAGCAGCGCGAGCGCACGCTACGCAAGGTCTCGAACGAAGTCGTCACCGGCGCGCGGCGGCTGGCCGACGCGCTCGGCCAAGGCGGGGGGGGCGCCCGCGTCGATGCGCTGGTGATCGCCGCCGGCACGGTGGCGGGTGCGGACCAGCTCGGCGGATTCGGGGCGGACAAGGTGATCACGCTCACCAACCCTGCCTTCGGGCACTACGCCCCGGAGGGCCACGCACGCGTGATCGCCGACCGAGCGAAGGCGGGCGGGTACGGGGCGGTCGTTTTCGCGGCGAGCGCGACGGGGCGCGACCTTGCCCCCCGCGTCGCTGCCCGGCTGGGAGTCCCGCTCGCGCAGGACATCACGGACATCGCCGTCGAGGGCGGTGCCGTGACGGTGGTCCATCCCGTCTACGCGGGGAGGGCACTGCTCAAGCTCAAGCTGACGGCGCGGCCGGCAATCGTCTCCCTCCGACCCAACGTGTTCACTGCCGTGCAGCGCCCCCGCGCGGGAAGCGCCGAGACAGCAGCGGTGGACGCACCGGTAGGTCGTGTCGTCGTCACGGGCATCAAGCACGCCGCGGCGGGCGCGCTCGACGTCGCCGAGGCAGCGATCGTGATCTCGGGCGGCCGCGGTTTGAGGGAGCCCGCCAACTTCAAGCTGCTGGAGCAGCTCGCGGCCGCCTTCGGGGGGCGCGCCGCAGTCGGCGCCTCGCGCGCCGTCGTGGACGCGGGCTGGCGGGCACACGCCGACCAGGTGGGCCAGACCGGGAAGACCGTGAGCCCCACCCTATACATCGCGGTCGGCATCTCGGGCGCGATCCAGCACCTGGCCGGGATGCGCACGTCGAAGGTGATCGTCGCGATCAACAAGGATAGGGACGCGCCGATCTTCAAGGTGGCCGACTACGGGGTCGTGGGCGATTTGTTCGAGGTGGTTCCGAAACTGACCGAAGAGATCAAGAAGCTACATGGCTGAGCGAGCAGCGAGCAGGGAGCCGTTCGTTCCGGCGGTCTATCAGCCGCTGCTGCCGACGGACCGACTGATTCTCAAGCACGGTTCTCCGGGCGCCGGCGACCGGACGGAGCTCGACGTGCTGATCGTCGGCGCGGGACCGGCGGGGCTGGCGTGCGCGATCGAGTTGGCAAATCTCGCCAAGCGGGGGCGGACTTTCCATTCCGCGCGCCGGTTCGCAAAGAAGCGGTGTATCTGCTGACGGCCGAAGGCCGACTGCGCCTTCCGACCCCGCCAACCATGCGCAACAAGGGCAACTACGTCGCCTCGCTGTGCGAGATCGTCCGCTGGCTGGGCCAACAGGCCGAAGCTTTGGGCGTGAACGTGTTCACGGGCTTCCCCGCGGCCAGCCTCCTCGTGGAGGGTCAGCGCGTCGTGGGTGTCCGCACCGCGGCCGCAGGGCTCGACCGGGACGGGCGGCCGCTCGCGAACTACGTAGCCCCAAACGACCTCGTCGCCAAAGTCACCGCGCTCGCCGAGGGGACGCGGGGCATGCTGTCGCAGGCGTGGTCCGAGTGGCAGCAGGTGCCGGCGGAGAACCCGCAGATCTTCGCGCTCGGCGTCAAAGAGATCTGGGAAACCAAGCGGCCGCTCGACAGGATCGTCCACACGCTCGGCTGGCCGCTGCCGCGCGATGCCTTCGGGGGAAGCTTCCTCTACCCGCTCGCGCCGAACCTCGTCGCGCTCGGACTCGTGGTGGGACTCGACTACCGGGATGGGACGCTCGACATCCACAGCCTGTTTCAGCGCATGAAGCTCCACCCCCTGTTTTGCCGCTACCTCGATGGGGGGGAAATGGTCGAGTGGGGCGCGAAGACCATTCCCGAGGGCGGCTACTACTCGGTGCCGGCGCGGCGCTCGGGCGACGGCGTCTTGATCCTCGGCGACTCGGCTGGCTTCGTGGACGTGCCGTCGCTCAAGGGGATCCACTACGCGGTGCAGTCGGGGATCCTCGCGGCGCGCGCTATCTTCGCCGCGCTGCGGAGCGAGCAGGCGTCGGCCGTTCAGCTCGCTGAGTAC
Organism: Gemmatimonadetes bacterium 13_1_20CM_4_69_16; assembly: GCA_001919865.1. Lineage (GTDB taxonomy): Bacteria > Gemmatimonadota > Gemmatimonadetes > Gemmatimonadales > GWC2-71-9 > 20CM-4-69-16. The sequence continues at coordinate 14,127 of MNIR01000036.1, forward strand.
GATCGCGCGGTGAATGCGTCCTTCATCATGCAGGACCTGTACCGCACCCGGAACATGCGGCTCGCCTTCAAGGACGGCTTCTACACCGGCGGGCTTAAGGCCGGGCTGATGACGCTCACTGGAGGGCGGTTTCCCAGCCGCAAGATCGCAATGCAGCCGGACGCCGCGGTGCCGCGCCGCACCGGGCTGGCGGGGGGGGCGGGGCGCGACGAGCCGCGCGTCGCGGATGGCACGCTCACCTTCAGCAAGGTGGACGGCGTCTTCAAGTCCGGCAACACGACACGCGACACGACCCCCACGCACCTGATCGTGGGACCGGACGTGCCGCCCGATGCGGCGACGTTCTACGCGCACATGTGCCCCGCGGGTGTTTATGAAAGGGTGGATGGGACGCTGCGGGTGAACGCACCGAACTGCGTCGATTGTAAAGCGACGGACATACTGGGACCCCGCTGGACTCCGCGGGAGGGAGGCAGTGGGCCCAAGTACAAGCGGATGTAGGCCCCGGCCCAGCGCCGCGCTGCGTTGGCGGCGCTGCATCAGTGGTGGAACCGGCGGCACAATCTTAGTGCAACGAGCCTGCGACCCAATTCTTGGGTCACACGACAACCACAATCACAGTAACGAGATAGCCTATCAAGCTGGCAGGCCAAGAAGTGGCCCCGGTTATGCACGGCCGGCATATCAGGTGGGGGCTCGAGAGGCGCGGTCCAAGGCAAGCTGGGGAAGGGGCTTCACGTGGCAAACGACCATATCCTGCGAGAGCAGTCTCGGGAGCACCCTCGACGGCGTGGTTGGGATCGCCGGCGGGATCTCGGGCGCCGCATCGTGAGCGAGCGGCGACGTGAATCGATCCCGGTTCCGTTCGAGCGCCGCAACGGTGCCGATCGCCGCGTAACCAATCGGCGGAACTCTGGGGCGGACCGCCGCATTTCCCCCGCGGAAGGGTTTCGCATCACACCGGATGGCCTTCGCTTCCCAGAGGGATAGCGCCCACCGCCGGCCGCTGAGCTAGCCGCTCAGGCTCGTCACAGGACCACCTGCACCACTCGGTCCTTGCCACCGCGCTTCGCCTGGTACATCGCCTGGTCCGCCTTACGTAACAGCTCGTCGGTGCCCGCCTCGCTCCCGGTGACCGACACGACGCCGATGCTGGCGGTGACGGACGGCGTGCCGCGGAACACCGTCCGGATCCCGCCGGCGAGCCGATTAGCGGCCGCGTGGGCGACGGTGCCTTCGGTCTCAGGCATCAGCACGGCGAACTCGTCCCCGCCCAGGCGGCCCACCAGGTCGGCCTGGCGCACCGCGCCCTGGATGGCGTCGGCCACAAGGCGCAGCACCGCGTCGCCGGTGGCGTGACCGTGCGCGTCATTGACGGCCTTGAAGTCGTCCAAGTCCAGATAGATCAACGCGAGCGGCCGGCCGTAACGGCGGTTCCGGCTCAGCTCCTGGGCCAGTTCATTCGAAAAGGCGCGCGCGTTGAGCACATTGGTGAGTGGGTCGTGCGTGGCGAGCAGCTGGAGCTGGGCTTGCATGCGGCGTAACTGGGACAGCCCCGTGATCGCGACGGCTACGACCGCGAGGTACGCGAGCTCGTTCACGAGACGGGCCACCATCGGCGTTTCCGCCGGCATCTGGTCGATGCCGACCAGGAACCGCAGCAGCGACGTAGCCCCCGCGAACCCGATGCCCCACCCGAGACCTTCGTGCCAGGCCACCAGCAACACCGGGATGACGTACAGGGCGTCGAGGCGGAACGCGGGCGGTGTCTTGAGGTTCAACCAGTGCACCAGCCCGATCAACGCCAGGGCTCCGAGCAGGCGGAGCCCGCGATTCAGCTGCGGGTGGCCGGCCACCTAGAAGGGTGCCTCGGCGACGTGGTGAGGATCATCCAGCAGCAGCGCCGCGAGCGTTTCCCCAGCGGCGACCGCGGGCCGGTCTTCCGGCACGATCAACAGCGCGTTGGCGCGGGCCATGGACGTGAGGATGCCGGAACCCTGCGGGCCCGTCAAGCGCGCCACCAGTCCCCCGCCGGCGCCTTCCGGCTTGACAACAGCGCGCAGGAAGTGCCGTAGCCGGGGACCCAGGGCGATGGGCTCGCCTACGCACACCGGCACGGTGCGGCGGAACGGTAGTGCGTGCCCCAGCATCCTGCGGATCGCGGGCCGCACGAACAGCTCGAACGTGACCATCGTGCTCACGGGGTTGCCCGGCAGCCCGATCCACGGCTTCCCCGCGAGCAGCCCGAACCCGACGGGTGCGCCCGGGCGCATCCCGATGCGCCACAGCTTCATGTCGCAGCCGAGCTCGCGGAGCACTTCGCGCACCAGGTCGTGCTCCCCGACGCTCACGCCCGCGGTAGTGATGAGCAGGTCGGCGTCCGCCGCGCCCGTGAGATGGTCCCGCAGGCTTTCCTTGGTATCGCGGGCCACGCCCAGGTCGAGCGGCATGGCGCCAGCCCGCCGGATCATCCCGAACAATGTGTAGGAGTTGGACGTCGCCGTTTTCTGGCCGGCGAGGATCTCCGCGGTCCGATCCAGGTCCACGATCTCGTCCCCGGACCCCATGAACGCGACGCGCGGTGGTCGGTGCACCAGCGGGGTGCCGTGGGCGATCGACGCGAGTACGCCCAGCTGGGCGGGGCCGAGCGCGGCGCCCGCGGACAGCGCGACGTCGCCCTTGCGGATGTCTTCGCCGCGCCGGCGGAGGTTCTTCCCGGCGTCCCGACCATCGCGCACGACTACGCGGCCACCGGCGAGCGGCTCCGTGTCCTCCTGACGGATCACACTGTCCGCGCCGGCGGGGAGCGGCGCGCCGGTGAAGATGCGGGTCGCCTCGCCCGGGCCGACGGTCTTAGTGGGGAATCGCCCCGCGGGAACGCTCTCGATCACCGTCAGCGTCACACTGCTCCCACGCCCCGCGTCGGCGACGTCGGCCGCACGCGCGGCGTAGCCGTCCATCGCCGAGTTATCCGAGGCTGGCAGATCGATCGGGCTGCGTACGTCCTCGGCCAGCACTAGGTCGAGCGCCTCCTTCAGGGCCCGGCGCTCGGTCGGGAGCGGCGCCACATGGTCGAGGATGGTCCGAGCCGCTTCCGTCGGGGTCAGCATGTCATGGCGCGAGGATCTTGGCCCGGTCCCACGCGAGGTTCGCCAGGGTCACCAGCCACGCGGTGTCCGAGAAGCGGAACACCGGGAACTCGGCACGGTAGGCCGGATTGTCCGTGACCATCGCGACCCACTCGCCCGACTGGTGCAGCTTCGCGTCGAAGATCGGCTCGGGGCCCGCGGCGAGGCGGTACACCTCGATCTTGGGCAGCCGCGCGCGCTTGAAGCCTTCCACCAGCACGATTTCCGCCCCGTCGAGGTAGCGCCGGGCGAGTGCGATCGGATCGGCTTCCTGGGCCGTGCGCTCGAACAGCACCCGCTCCCCGGGCGCCTCCATCAGGACGCGCTCGGCTTTCCCTTCGTGCCAGTGCCGCCACGTGTCCTTGCCCCGCTGGTCCAGGTCGGCCGGATGGGTGCCGTGCTTGATGGTCATGACGCGGAACTTGCGGCGCGCGAGCTCCGCGGCCACGGCGACCAGCAGCGTGGTCTTGCCGGCGTTCTTGCGGCCGATGATCGAGATCATCCGCGTCGCCGCCAAAGGGTCTCCGCCTGCTCCAGGTCTTCGGGGGTGTTCACGTTGAAGAACAGCATGGCAGGCTCGCCGAAAGCGCGGACCCGCTCGAGGGGTAGTGTACCGACCTTGACGTCCGCGTGGAAGCCGATCGCCTTGAGGTCCCCGCGCGCAAGCTGGCGCTCGATGGCGGCTCCGCAGGCCGGGCCGTAGACGGCGCACAGCGGCTCCACGCCGCGGCGCGAATCGCTTTCGGGGAGGAAGGCGTCATGGCCCGGCGCCCCGAGCAGCAACGCCCGCAGCAGCTCGGCGCTGACGAACGGCATGTCCCACGCGACGCACAGCACTGCGTCGGGCGCCTCCCCCGCGCCGGAGACGACGGCGGTGTAGATGCCTCCCAGGCTGCCGCACCCCGGACGGACGTCGGGAATGGTGCGGAGATCGGGCCGCCAGGTGGGTGCGTCCGGAGCGTTGGCGACGAGGAGTGGTGGCTCGCCCACGACCGCCTGCACCGCGTCCACGACGCGATCGAGGATGCGGCGACCGCCCAGCTCGACGAGACCCTTGGGTCGCCCGCCGTAGCGGCGGGCGGCGCCGCCGGCGAGGACGGCGGCGCGCACGGTCAGTAGCGGCGCCCCCGCTTGTGCTCGAGCACCACATCGAGTCCCATCGTCAGTACGAAGTGGTGGAAGAACTTGGCGCCCGTGGGGGGGACGAGCGATGCGTCCGATGGGCCGGTGACACGCTGGAAGCGGGTGATGGCGTCGCGGGCCTCCAAGCGAAACCGGTAGGCGGGGCCGAGCGCCACGGTGAAGCCCGCGCCCGCGACGAAGCTCAGAGCGATCCGCTGGGGCGAGTCGTCGATGTAAACCTGATACGAGTTGGGTCCGGCGCTGTCGACACCCACGAGTTCGATCGGGCTGTGATCGAAGGTGACGAGTCCGACCCCGCCGCGCAGGTACGGGCTGAGCTGGCCGCGGGACGCCGCGCGCACCAGCGCGCTCGCCGCGAACGAGATCGCGCCCGTGGAATGCGACGCCCCTTGCATGTTGGCACACAGTTGCCGGCTCGGCTGGCTGGGCGACGCGTTGAGCACGGTGCAGGCGTCGCTCAGCGGCAAGCCGAGGTAGGCCATCTCGGCTTGGATCCCGACGCTCGGGGCGGGAAAGTAGCTCACCGCCGCGCCGATGGTGATGCTCGAGCTCTGCTCGCGCGCCAGGCGCAACGTGTCGCTGGGCCCGGCGCACGACCCACCTGAGTAGACTGGGCAGAACGGCTGCCGGGGGACCGTCCACAGACTGGCGCCGTCCGCGACCCCCGCGGCGAGCGTCAGCACGAGGTTGGGCTGGGACCCGGTTTGGGCGGTCGCCTGGTGCGGGAGGGCAGCGGCCAGGCAAACGAGCGTCAGGAGCGTCGGACGCGGGCGTGTCCGAGGGTTCATCGACGCATGACCGTGACTGCGAGCCGTCGGCGCATCACACCTCGAGCAGTTGCTGGTGGTCGACCATGAGACAGCGGTCCATGATGCACGGGATCCCGGCCGCGGCGGCACGCGCCCCCGCCGCCGGGTCCACCACGCCGACTTGCAGCCAGATCAGCCGAGGCTTCAGGGCGATCGCCTCGTCCACGATCGGCCCCGCTAGCTCGCCGCGCCGGAACACGTCCACCACGTCGATCGAGTGCGCGGCGGCCGCGGCGGTGAGCGATGGGTAGCTCCGCTCGCCGAGCACGGCGTCGTGCCCGGGGTTCACCGGCACGATCCGATACCCCGCCCGCTGGAGATAGCGGGCCACCTGATGGCTGGGCCGCCACGGCTTGGGCGACAGTCCGACGACCGCGATCGTCTTCGCTTCCCGGAGGAGGGCGCCCAGCGCCTCCGGGGTCATGTCTCCGGCCGGTGGATGTGCGGCGTTCCACTCACCGCCCGCCCGACCAGCACCATGCCGGATCGCTGGGCGATGGTGAGCGCGAGGGTCGACGGCACGCTCGGGGTCGCAACGTAGGCGAGCCCGGCGCGCGCCGCCTTGTACGCGAGCTCGGCCGAGATTCGGCCCGTGACGAGCAGCCCCCGGCCCGCGATCGGCTGCCGCGCGATCACCGCGGCGCCGATCACCTTGTCCACGGCGTTGTGTCGTCCGATGTCTTCGGCATGGAACTCGAGCGCCGTGTTGTCGGTGAGCGCGGCGGCATGGATACCGCCGGTTTCGTTGTAGCGCGCGCCGCGGGCGAACAGCTCCTTGAAGAGCGCCCGCAGCGTCTCGGCCGGGGGCGGCTCGCCCCGCGCGGACGCGTGCTGCACCGCTTGCGGGTCGGCGAGGAACGTGGAGACCGCGCCGCACCCCGACGCGAGGACGCGTCGACGGCTTTCGCCCTTCACGAGCGTCACGCGCTCCGGTTTCACTTCCGCCCAGAAGCCGAGGTCGGTGGCGCAGGGGCGGAGCTTGATGAGGTCGTCCAGCGACTCGATGTACCCCTCGCCGTGGAGCCACCCCGTCGCCAGCTCCTCGAGCTGGCCGGGTGTGCACATCCACGTGACCGCCGGCTCACCATTCACCTCGAGCCAGACCAGCCACTCCTCGACCGCGGCCGACTCGGCGAGCATGCGGCCGCGACGCGAACCGGGGGTGCGCGCCTCCGGGGTCCCCGGGCTGACGCCCGGGGCGATGGGAGATGGCCCCGCCCGTGAGGGCGGGGATTGCTGGTCACGGTTCGCCATAGTACTCGGAATAGATGTGCGGGCCCTCCTGGATTCGCACGGCGTGCAATCTCACGCCCTCGGGCAGTCGCGGGGCGAGTCGTTCCCACAAGTACACCGCCAGCGCTTCACCGGTCGCGAGACGGCGGCCGTCCGCAAATTCGGGCAGCGCCTCATTGATGTTCCGCCCGTCGAGCCGCCGGGTCACTTCTTCGGCGAGTAGGGCGTCGAGCGCGACCAGGCTGGTCACCCCGCTCGCCTCCGGCTGCAGCGCCCCCTTCACTGTGACGCGACACTGGTAACGGTGGCTGTGGTCGACGGCTGCCTTGCCGAACTCGGCCGCGTTGCGGTCGACCGACCAGTCGGCGCGCCGAATGCGGTGCGTCGCGGTAAACTCAACTATACGCGTAAGATAGCTGATCGGCATCCCTAGAACACCCGCACCGCGCTGGCCTTGAATGCGAACACCACAGGTCCGCCCGGGGCGAGCTGGAGGTCCCGGGCGGCCTCCTCGGTCACCATCGCCACGAGCTCCACACCCACGTCCGCGGTGACGTGTACGGCGCCCGGCCGCTGCCGGGAGAGCCGCGTCACTCGCCCGGCGAACACGTTCCGCGCCGACGACGGCAGGGGCTCTCGGCTTACGAAGATGTCGGTGGGGGGCACTGCCAGGATCGCGGGGCCCGCCTTGTCGGTCATCACGGCGATCTCGACCGTCCCGACGCGCACGTGCCTCAGGTCGCCCGAGCCGGGGACCCAGGCCGGTAACTCCACGCGAAACAGGTTCTCCGGCGTGACGGGCGACAACTTCCCGTCGGCGAGGGCGCGCACGTCGTCCGCCCAGCGGTAGGCGTCCTCGAGCTGGTGGGAGGCGAGGCAGATCGCGAGCGGCCGCCGCCGGCGCTCCTCCGCGAGCGCGCCGTACAGCGTCTGCGCCGCGGCGCGATCTGCCGAGCTCACGGGCTCGTCCAGCAGCAGCACCTCGGGCTCGAGCGCCAGGGCGCGGGCCACCGCCACACGTTGCACCTCTCCCTCGGAGAGCTCGTGACGATGGCGTTCGAGCAGCGGCGTAACGCCGAACCGCGCCGCGACGGCTTCCGTCACCCGGTTCACGTCCGCGCGTCTCATCCCACGTGCCCGTAACCCGAACCCGAGATTATCGCGCACGGTGCCCCGCAACAGGATCGGGCGCTGCTCCACCAGCGTCACCCGCCGACGCAGCGCCGCGTCGGGCCGGGCGCGCGCCGGCCCGCCGGACACCGGCCTGCCGTCGAGCCGCACCTCGCCTTCAGTCGGTGGCTCGAGCAAGGCGAGCAGCCGGAGCAGGGTGCTCTTCCCGGAGCCGTTGGGCCCCACCATGGCGATCAGCGCGCCGGGCGGGACCTCGAAGCGCGCCAGGTCGAGCACCACGCGGCCGTCGTAGCGGTGCCGCACGCCTACGAGCTCAAGCATGGGCTTTGCCCTGGAGCACCTGCAGCACGACGTTCACGAGCAGGGCGAGCACCAGCAGGATGATACCGAGCGCGAGCGCCAGGCCGAATTCGCCCTGCCCGGTGTACAGCGCGATCGCGGTGGTCAGGGTGCGGGTCGAGCCGCGGATATTCCCACCCACGATCATGGCGGAGCCGATCTCCGCGATGACGTGGCCGAAGGCGGCCGTGATCACCGCGCCGAGCGCGAACCGCGCTTCCCGGGCCACCGCCCAGGCCGTGCGCCAGGCGGACGCGCCCAGCGTCTGGGCGGTGCGGCGGATGCGGGGGTCGACGCCCTGGACCGCGGCCGCGGACAGAGCCGCGGCAATCGGCAAGGCGATGAGCACGTCGCCGACGGCGATCGCCTGCCACGTATACAGCCACCCCAGTCCGCCCAGCGGGCCGCGGCGGGACAACAACCCGAAGACCAGCAGGCCGGTGACGACGGTGGGGAAGGCGAGCGCCGTGTTGACGAGCGTGAATGCCGCGCGCCGGCCCCAGAATGGGCGCGTCGCCAGGAAGAAGCCGAGCGGGAGACCGAGGGTACAGGCGATGGCCGTCGCGGTCACGGCGACCTTCAGGGTGAGCAGCACGACGCCCGTCACCTCGGCGTCGCCCTGGACGATGAGGGCGAGCGCGCGCCGCAGTCCCTCTCCTAGAAAGTCCATCCCAGGCCGATGGTGATCCAGGGATGGCTGGTCCACTCGTCGAGCGAGGCGTCGAGCGGGAGGACGCGGCCGCCATCCACGGGGGACGGCTGCTTGTACCCGAGAGGGTAGCGGAGCTTCCAGAGCACCAGCCGGAAGTCGGCTCGCACCGACACGCGTCGTGCGGGATACCACCGCACGCCGGCCTGCGGCGCCAGGGTGAGCTTGTTGCCAAAGTTGTAGCCGCTCGGGTCGGGGGGGGAGCCGCCGCCGACGGCGACTCCCAGGGCGCCGCCCACGTAGGGTGCGAGGCCGTGCCACGTCTTGCGGCCGGTGAGCGAGAGCTGGAGCGCCGCATCGGCGAGCACCACATCGGTGTCGAAGGGGCCGCTCTTGCGCGACACGGAATCCTTGGTCGGATCGACGACGAACCGCGTCGTGTGGCCGTACGCGATCCCGAGCGCGGCGCCGAGCGCGCCGAACGACGCCTCATAGCGGAGTCCTCCGGTCGGGCCGTCCGAGATGCCCACGCCGGGTCCGCCGCGCGAGCCGCCTAAGTGCCCGAAGGTCAGGACCAGCGTCGCGCCGCGACGGACGTCGCGGTACGGGGAATGGCTCGGATCGTGGCCCACTTGGGCGGCCAGACGGAACGATGGAACGATGGCCAGGAGCAGGACCATCGCGCCCCACCGGCGCCCGCGACACCACGTGCCATCGTTCCATCGTTCCATCGCTCAGTCCGTTTCTCTCAAGTCCCGCCCCGTCATCTCGGGCGGTGGTTCGATGTCGAGCATCCGCAGCACGGTCGGTCCGACGTCGCACAGGGCGCTGCCGTGGCGGAGCGGTACGTTCGCGCCGTCCCCTACCATAAGGAACGGGACGGGGTTGGTCGTGTGGGCGGTGTGCGGGCCGTCCGTGGTCGGATCGATCATCAGCTCGCAATTGCCGTGGTCCGCCGTCACGAGCAGCGTCGCGTTGGCCTGCTCGGCGGCCTTCAGGACGCGCGTGAGGCATTGGTCCACGGTCTGGACGGCCTGCACCGCCGCGCGTAGTACCCCGGAATGCCCGACCATGTCGCCGTTGGCGTAGTTACACAGGATGAAGTCGTGGTGGCGGGCCGTGATGGCCCGACAGAGCACGTCGGTGACGCCGGGAGCGCTCATCTCCGGCATCAGGTCGTAGGTCGCCACCTTCTGTGACGGGACCAGCAGCCGCTCCTCGCCCGGGTAGGGCGTCTCCACGCCGCCGTTGAAGAAGTACGTGACGTGGGCGTATTTCTCGGTTTCGGCGGTGCGGAACATGGTCTTGCCGTGGTCGGACAGCACCTGGGCGACGATCTGCGAAAGTACCATCGGCCCGAAGCCGATCGGGAACGGGAAAGTCTCGTCGTACCGCGTCATCGTGACGAGCTGCACCGTCGGCCGGGCGCCGGTCTCGAACGCGTCGAAGCCGTCGACCGCGAGGGCGCGCACGATCTGCCGCATGCGGTCGGCGCGGAAATTGAAGCAGAAGATCCCGTCGCCGCTGCGGATGCGGGGCGTGCCGGTGATGATGCGCGGCTTCACGAACTCGTCCGTCTCGCCGGCGTCGTACGCCGCGCGGATCGCCGTGAGCGCATCCGGGACGGGCTCGCCCACGCCGTGGACCATCGCGTCGTAGGCGATCTTGGTGCGCTCCCAGCGCTTGTCGCGGTCCATGGCGTAATAGCGGCCGACGACGGTGGAGATGACAGGGGCTCGGGGGTCGGGGGTCGGGGGTCGGCCCCCGCGGCCTCCCATCCCCGATCCCCGATCCCCGATCCCCTCAAGCAGCTCCTGCATGAACCCGAGCGCCGACTGCGGCGGTGTGTCGCGCCCGTCGAGCCAAGCGTGTACGGCGACCGGCACATCGTGTCGATGGGCGAGCGCGATCGCGGCGAGGAGGTGCTGGTCGAGGGCGTGCACGCCGCCGTTCCCGATCAAGCCGATGAGGTGGAGCGTGGCACCACGCTGTTTCACGCCGCGGCACAGCTCGACGAGCGGCGGCAGCTGGAAGAACTCACCGGACTCGATGGCCTGCGAGATGCGCACGATGTCCTGCGGCACCACGCGCCCGGCGCCGAGATTCAGGTGGCCTACTTCGCTGTTGCCGATTTGTCCGGCGGGAAGTCCCACGGCCAAGCCGGACGCGTTGAGGAGCGTGCGCGACGCGTTCGCCCAGAGACGGTGCCAGGTGGGCGTGTCGCCGAGCTCGATGGCGTTGCCCTCCCGGCCGGGACGGAAGCCCCAGCCGTCGAGCACGATCAGGACGACCGGGGTGCGCGGCCCATGCCTCTTTGCCATATTGAGAGCGATGCAATCTAGCCGAGCCCTCCACGCCCTTCCAGTTGTCGTGTGTCTCTCGATCCCCGCTCTGGGTGCGCCGCTCGCCGGCCAGGCAGGGTACCGCATCACCAGCGACGGCGCCTGGTTCTTTCAGGAGGCGGGGGGCAAGCGCCTGGCCCGGCTCGCGCGCGGCGCCCAAGTCTCGGGTGGAGAGGCGGGGGGGGGCGATTGGATCGGTGTGACGCTCGAGGGTTGGATCTTCGCGACATCGGTCGGTCCGACGCCGCGCGCTGGATTCGATCTGGTGGTCATCCGCGCGCCCGAGGAAAACCTCCGCTCCGCGCCGGCGGGCGCGCTGGTGGGCCGGCTGCCGCAGGGGTTCCTGCTCTCGAAGCTCAAGGAGGGCGGCACGGATCGCTGGGTGCACGTGACGCGCACCGGTTGGGTGCAACGGGGCGACGTGGAAGCGGTCGCGCCGGTGGCGACCTCAGGCGCAGCGGGCGCCTCGGACACCGCTCCGGCGCGGCTGACCCCGGGGCGGAGCCCCGGGGATGAGGGGCCCCCGGGCCAACGGCCCGGGGTCAGCCGAGGGGATACTGGTGCCACCGCTCCCGATCCTTCCCGCGTCGAGCCGGCCCGGCGCACGGTGCTCTATCGCACGCCCGAGGGCCCGCCGTCGGGGACGCTGGCCCCATCGGCGCCGCTCAAGGTGCTGGGGCGCTCGGGTGACTGGACGCGGGTCGAGATCGACGGCTGGGTGAGAAGCGCGGATTTGCAGGCGGCGCCGCCCGGGGTGCTGGTCGGTGTCACCGCGGCCGAGCTGCGTACCGATCCGCAGCGTTACGTGGGGCAGGTGATCCGGTGGACCCTCCAATTCATCGCGCAGCAGAAAGCTGACGAGCTCCGGCCCGACATCCCGAACGGCGCCACGTACCTGCTCGCGCGTGGGCCTCTGCCGGAGCGCGGCTTCGTGTACGTGGTGGTCCCGGACGGGAAGCGCGCCCAGCTCGATGCCCTCACCCCGCTCGCCACCGTCCAGGTCACCGCCCGCGTGCGCGCGGGGCGCACCCGGTTCCTCGGCAACCCGGTGCTCGACCTCATGTCGCTGGAGACGCTGCCATGAACGAGATCCTGCGGGATCGCATGTTGCGCAAGCTCGACACGCTGCCCGAGGACAAGGCCTACCTGGTGCTCGACTACGTCGAGTTCCTCGAATCGAAGTACGCCGAGCGCCCCGCCGGCGCGGCGCCGTTCCAGAGGGTAGCGGAGACACTCGAGGACACGTTGCGGGCGGGGCGGGTGCCGGTCAACATCATCCGAGGGACGATGGACGCGGTGGGCAAAGCGGGGAAGCTGCTCGAGAAAGTGGCGGCGGCGGGGAAGGCCGCCGTGGAGGAGGCCGCCAAGAAGCCGGCGGAGAAGGTTGAGGAACCGCCGCCGCCCCGGTAACTTTCGCCATGGGAACCTTCCGCCCCGGCACGGCTCTCACCTTCGACGACGTGCTGCTCGTTCCGCGGCACTCGAGCGTGCATCCCCGGAACGTGGACGTGCGCTCCCGCTTCACCCGCGGCATTCCTCTCAATATCCCGCTCGTCTCGGCCGCGATGGACACCGTCACCGAGGCCGAGATGGCCATCGCGATCGCGCGGGAGGGCGGGATCGGCGTGGTCCACAAGAACATGCCGGTGGACCGGCAGGCGGCGGAAGTGGATCGCGTGAAGCGCAGCGAGTCGGGCATGATCCTCCACCCCATCACGCTGGGCCCGGACCGTCCGGTGCGCGAGGCGGTGCGGCTGATGGAGCGGTTCCGCATCTCCGGCGTCCCGATCGTCGATGACGGCGGGCGCCTGGTGGGCATCATCACGAACCGCGACCTGCAGTTCGAGCGCGAGCTCGACCGCCCGATCCGCGCCGCGATGACGAAGGAGCGGCTCGTCACGGCGCCGGTCGGCACGACGCTCGACGAGGCGGAACGGATCCTCGCGAAACACCGCATCGAGAAGCTGCCGGTGGTGGACGAGCAGGGCATCCTCAAGGGCCTGATCACGATCAAGGACATCTTCAAGCGGCGGCGGCACCCCAACGCCAACAAGGACCAGCATGGTCGCCTCCGCGTCGCCGCAGCGCTGGGCGGCACCCCGGACGCGATGACCCGCGCGCGGGCGCTGCTGGACGCCGGTTGCGACGTGCTCGTCGTGGATTCGGCCCACGGCCACTCCGAGGGTGTGCTCAACGCGGTCGCGTGCCTGCGCGAGGCGTTTCCCGACGCGCAGATCGTGGGCGGCAACGTGGCGAGCGAGGCGGGGGCGCGGTCGCTGGTCGAGCGCGGTGTGGACGCGGTGAAGGTCGGCGTCGGGCCGGGCTCGATCTGCACCACCCGGGTGGTGACCGGCGTCGGGGTCCCGCAGATCACCGCCATCCTCGACGCGGTCGAGGGCGCGGGCGACGTGCCCGTCATCGCGGACGGCGGCATCAAGTACTCGGGCGACGTCGTCAAGGCTCTCGCCGCCGGGGCCGCCTGCGTCATGATGGGCTCCATGCTGGCGGGCACCGAAGAGAGCCCGGGCGAGTCGTTCCTGCTCGAAGGGCGCCGCTTCAAGGTGATCCGCGGCATGGGAAGTCTCGGCGCCATGGAGGAAGGATCGGGCGACCGCTACTTCCAAGAAGGCGAGGTCTCGCCGTCCAAGCTCGTTCCCGAGGGGATCGAGGGCCGCGTGCCCTACAAGGGGCCCGTCGCCGACGTGATCTTCCAGATGACGGGCGGGCTGCGTAGCGGCATGGGCTATTGCGGCGTGTGCGACATCGGGGGGCTGCAGACCGACACGGAATTCATCCAGGTCACCACGGCCGGGCTGCGCGAGTCGCACCCGCACGACGTCGTGATCACCCGCGAAGCACCCAACTACAGCATTTGAGGCTCGCGCCTTGACAGGTTAGGGGGCCGGGGCCTACTCTAGCGCCCGTCCCCAGGCCGTAGCTCCCCCCATCGCTCGAGGGTCGCATGAATCTGCTCCGCCGCAAGAGCATCACCGACCTGCAGACCGAGGCGCTGACCGATCACTCCCTGAAGCGCGCCCTCGGCGCGCTCAATCTTACGATGCTGGGCATCGGCGCCATCATCGGGACCGGGATCTTTGTGCTGACCGGCACGGTCGCGGCCCTCAACGCCGGGCCGGCCGTGGTGCTCTCGTTCGTGCTGGCGGGCGTCGCTTCGATCTTCGCGGCGTTGTGCTATTCGGAGTTCGCCTCGCTCGTGCCGATGGCGGGCAGCGCCTACACCTATGGGTACGCCACGCTGGGCGAGCTGTTCGCGTGGATCATCGGCTGGGACTTGGTGCTCGAGTATGCACTCGGCGCCGTGACGGTCGCCATCGGCTGGTCCGGGTACGTGGTGTCGTTCCTGCACGATATCGGCCTGGACGTGCCGGCGGCCCTCTCGGCCGCCCGAGGGACGCAGCTCATCCACATCCCCGACCAGGGCTGGAAGGCGGTGACCGACGCGCTGTTACAGACCGTGTCCGCCCGCGGCATCGACCCCAACACCCTGCCGCACGTGACGGCGGTGTTCAACCTCCCGGCCATCATCATCATCGCCATCATCACCACACTGCTCGTCATCGGCATCAAGGAGTCAGCCAACGTCAACAACGTCATCGTGTTCGTGAAGGTCGCCGTGGTGCTGCTCTTCATCATCGGCGCCGCGCATGCCGTGAACCCCGCCAACTGGCACCCCTTCATCCCGCCGAACACCGGGACGCGCGGGGAGTTCGGCTGGTCGGGGGTGATGACGGGGGCGGGGATCGTGTTCTTCGCTTACATCGGGTTCGATGCGGTGAGCACCGCGGCGCAGGAGGCGAAGAACCCGCAGAAGGACATGCCGATCGGCATCATCGGCTCGCTGTTGATCTGTACGGCGCTCTACATCCTCGTGGCGGGGATCGCGACGGGCGTGACGTCGTACAAGGAGCTGAACGTCCCCGATCCGATCGCGGTCGCTGCCGACCGCGCCGGGTTGGGGTGGATGGCTTCCCTGATCAAGCTGGGTGCGATCGCCGGGCTGTCCTCCGTCATCCTGGTGATGTTGCTCGGCCAGTCGCGCGTGTTCTACTCGATGTCGCGCGACGGCTTGCTGCCGCAGATCGTGAACAAGGTCCACCCCCGGTTCCAGACCCCCTACATCACGTCGATCGTCACGGGGATCGCCGTCGCGTTCGTCGCCTCGCTCCTCACCGTCCGCGAGGCCGGCAGCCTGGTCTCGATCGGGACGCTGCTCGCCTTCGTGATCGTCTCGGCTGGGGTGCTGTTCCTGCGCGTACGCGAGCCCAACCTGCCCCGGCCCTTCAAGACGCCGGCGGTCTGGATCGTGGCGCCGCTCGGCGCCATCTCCGCGCTCTCCCTGATGGTCGCGCTCCCCTGGCGGACATGGGAGCGGCTGATCATCTGGTTCGTGGTCGGCATCGTGATCTACTTCGGCTACGGGGTGCGGAAGTCGAAGCTCGCGTCCAGAGGCTGAGACTCGTCGCGTAGCGGACACCCAGGCTATGCGCCCGATGAAGTGGTTCGGCTTCTGGACGCTGCTCGGCGGGGTCGCGAGCGTGCAGCTCTACTTCGCGCATCAGCGGCTCGGTCCCGACCCGTGGGGCTGGGGACAGGCACTCGAGGCGAGCCTCCCCGTTTGGTA